>CALJIC010000083.1 GCA_937974195.1 uncultured Roseiflexaceae bacterium
CTCCACGGACACAGGGTTTTTGCAGGGAGGTGTGGAGGGCCGCAGAGCCGCAAGGGCAGCTTCCCGCCGGGAGGTGTGGAGGGCCGCAGGCCCTCCACGGACACTAGGCCGCAAGGAGGTGAGGCGGGCGTCACGCCCTCCACGGACACAGGATTTTTGCAGGGAGGTGTGGAGGGCCGCAGGCCCTCCACGGACGCTTTTTTCCCGCTGCTCTGCGGCTGCTTCGCAGCCGCAGAGCAGCGGGAACAGAAGATAGAGTGCCGCTCGCGTGAGCGAGCAGAGAAGGGCTCCGGGGAGGCAGCGCCCCCCCGCCATTTGACATCCCCCCGCGAGTGTGGAACCATGTGGCCCCGCAGTCTCGCGGACCTGGCCTCTGGCATCGCACAAATTGGAGGGCGCATGAGCAGTCGCTTCGACGAGCTTCGGATCTTCACCGGCAACGGGAACCCCCCGCTCGCCCGTGCGATCTGCGACCGGCTCGGCGTCCCGATGGGCGATATCACCGTCACCTCGTTCCCCAACGAGAACATCTTCGTCCGGCTCAACGAGAGCGTGCGCGAGAAGGACGTCTTCGTCGTCCAGTCGCTCGCCGTCCCGCTGAGCGACCGGATCATGGAGCTGCTGATCATCCTGGACGCCTGCCGGCGCGCCTCGGCCGGCCGCGTCACGGCGGTGGTGCCGTTCTACGCCTACGGCCGGACGGACAAGCGCGACCAGCCGCGCGTGCCGATCACCGCCCGCCTCCTGGCCGACATGATCCAGGTGGCCGGCGCCCAGCAGCTGATCACGCTCGACCTGCACGCCGGCCAGATCCAGGGCTTCTTCACCATCCCGGTGGACGAGCTGAGCGCGATGTCGCTGCTCGTGCGCTACTTCCAGGACCACGGCTGGCAGGACGCGGTGGTGGTCTCGCCGGACATGGGCTTCGCCAAGCGCGCCCGCAACTTCGCCGAGCTGCTCGGCGCGCCGCTGGCGATCGTCGAGAAGCGCCGCATACAGCAGCTCACGGGCAACGGCGTGGGCTCGCGCGTCGAGGCGCTCACGGTGATCGGCGATGTCCGCGGGCGCCGCTGCATTCTGGTGGACGACGAGATCAACACCGGGGGCTCGATGATCGAGGCGGCCGAGCTGCTGGTGGAGGAGGGCGCCACCTCCATCGCCGCGGCCTGCGTCCACCCCGTGCTCGCCGGCGACGCCGCCGAGCGCCTGCGGAGCAGCCCGATCGAGACGCTCGTCACCACCGATACGCTCGCCGTCCCGCCCGAGAAGCAGTGGCCCGGCCTGCACGTGCTCACCGTCGCGCCGCTGCTCGCCGAGGTGATCCAGCGCATCCACAGCGGCGTCTCCGTCGACACGATCTTCCACCGCCGCCGCATGACTCTGGGGTAGAGACGCTCCGCCGGAGCGTCTCGGGGCGTTTCGACGTATGCCCGACCTCGAACTGCCAAGGCTCAGCTCCGCCGAGCTGGTCGCCCGCTTCGGCTCCGACGAGGCGGCGCTGCGGCGCTACCGGATCCTGGTCGCGCTCCTGCGCGAGGGGCGCCCGCCGGGCGAGGTGGCGCGCACCTTCGGCATCAGCCGCGAGAGCCTGCGGCGGCTCCGCGAGGCCTACCGCCGCGGCGGCCTGGCGGCGCTCAAGAGCCGGAAGCCCGGGGGCGGCCACTTCGCCCGCGGCAGCCCGCTGGCGCGCGTGCTGCGCCAGGAGCTCGCCGCCGACCCGGGCGTCTCCGCCGGCGTCCTGTGGCAGCGGGTCCACGCGCGCCTCAGCGCCGAGGGGATCGCGGCGCCCCGCAGCACCTTCTACCGCCTCCTCAACCGCCTGCGCGACGACGAGAGCGCGCCCTCGACGGGCAGCGCCTCGCTGCGCCTCCTGCGCGACGCCAACGGCGCGCTCGCCGAGGACCCGCCGCTCGCCCTCGGCCGCGGCGAGCTGGCGGCGCTGCTGCTCCCCGGCGAGAGCGACCCGCTGCTGCGCGGCCGCAGGCTCCAGGACGCGCTCCGCGCCGCGATCGAGCAGCTGCGGCCCAGCGACGAGGCCGGCCCGGTGCTCAACGACCCGCGCTGGCGCCACTATCTGATCGTCGCCGGCGAGTACGAGGTCGGCGAGGCGCGCGCCGACCTGCAGGAGGCCCTCGCCCTCAGCACCAGCACCTACAGCCGCGCCAAGCGCGAGGCGCTCGAGCGCCTGCTCGCGCTGCTGCCCGCGGCCCTCGACGCCCAGCCGCCGCCGCTGCCGCCGGCCGCGCTCTATGCGCCCCCGCCGCCCTCCGGCGCGGACTACGAGGACGAGCTGGAGCTGTGCGCCGCGATCCTGCGCCGCGAGGGGCTCGCCGCCATCTGGCGCGCCGACGAGGAGGAGGCGGTCGATGTCGCCGCCAGCCTCGCCGCCCAGCTCCAGGCTCGCGGCCAGACCGTCGTCTGGCACCAGGCGCGGCCCGCCGAGGCCGAGGCCAGCCCGGGCCATCGCCTGCTGGTGGCGCTCGCCGCCGCCCTGGCGCGTGAGGGCGAGCGCGAGCTGTGGGACGTGCTCGCCGCCCCGGGCGCGACGCCCGAGGTCTGGCACTTCGATATCCTCGCCGCCGCCCTCAGCGGGCGCCACTGGACCGTGGTGGTCGCGGGGACTCAGCACCTCGAGGGGATCGACGCCGACCAGGCGCTCGATGTGCTCGCGAGCGCCCGCGAGCAGCGCGACATCCGCCTGGTGCTGGCCGGGAGCTCGCTGCCGCCCTGGGTCGGCGACGAGCACCGGCCGCAGCTCCCGGCCGCCCGTGGCGCCGCCGGGCGCCAGCCGCACCTCGCCCGGCTCGCCGACCGCGCGCCCCGCCCCGAGGACGAGACGCTCCTCGCCGTCGTCCGGTCGCGGGCCGCCGAGCTCATCGCTGCGCTCGACCCGGAGGTGGTGCGCGCCCTCCCGCCCTGGCAGCACGACGAGCTGCTCGCCGCGCTCGACCCGATCGCCGAGCTCATCGAGCGGCTCCGCAGATCCTGACTGCGGCCGAAGCTGGCGCTCGGCATCCAGGCGCCGCGGCGGGCCAAGCTCCGCCGGCGTCGATTTCGAGCAAAAAGAGCGCGGGCTGGCAGGCCAGCGCCGCGTTCGCAAGCAGAAGCGTGTTTGAGGTGCGGGCGCATCGCGCGCCCGCACCCCGTTCGCCTACCCCCGGATCACCGCGCCGACATCGTGCTGGAGGCCGCGGATGATCTTTGCCCGCACCTTGCTCAGCTCGGCGTCGCTCAGGGTCCGGTCGGGCGCGCGGAAGGTCAGCCGGTAGGTCAGGCTGCGCTTGCCGGCCTCGAGCGGCGCCCCCTCGTACACGTCGAAGAGCGTCAGGCCCTCGAGCAGCGCGCCGGCGTACTTGCGCAGCGCCGCCTCCACCTTCGCCGCCGGCACGTTCACGTCCAGCACGAAGGACAGGTCCTGCACCGTCGCCGGGTAGCGCGAGATCGGCCGGTAGCGCGCCGGGTGGGCGGCGGCCGTCAGCAGCTCGAGGTCCAGCTCGGCCGCCAGGGCGCGCGGCGCCTCGATCTCCAGCCGCTCGCGCACCTGCGGGTGCAGCTCGCCCAGCACGCCCACCCGCTGCTGGCCTATCAGCAGCGCCGCCGCCCGCCCCGGGTGGAAGCGCGGGTCGTCGGTGAGCGGCACGAACTGCGCCTCCCTGGCCGCGTTCAGCCGCGCCAGCAGCGTCTCGATCACGCCCTTCAGGTCGAAGAAGTCCATCGGCTCGCTGCGCGGCGTCAGCCAGGACTGCGGGTCGCGGGCGCCCGCCATGGCGATCGCGAGGCGGCGCGGCTCGTCCGGCAGCAGCTCGCCCTCGCGCCGCAGGTAGACCCGCCCGATCTCGAACAGCAGCACCCGCTCGCGCTCGCGCAGGTTCTGCGAGAGCGCCTCGAGCAGCGTCGGCAGCAGCGAGCGCCGCAGGTACTCGCGCTCGGACGAGAGCGGGTTGGCGAGCTTCAGGTACTGCGCGGCGTCGGCCTCGGCCGGGTTCACCTTGGCCACGTCGGCCATGTTCGTCAGCGAGTAGGTGATCGCTTCGTCCAGCCCGGCGCCCGTCAGCACGTCGCGCACCTTGTGCTCCAGCTCCAGCGCCAGGTTGGGCTGCTGCTCCGGCAGCTCGTCGGCCATCATGGTGGTCGGGATGCGGTCGTAGCCGTACATCCGCGCCACCTCCTCGCACAGGTCCGCCAGCAGCGTCACGTCGCGCCGGAAGCTCGGCACCACCACCCGCACCGCCTGGCCGCCGTCCGCCTCGACGATCGTGCACTCGAAGCCGAGCGGGCGCAGCAGCCCGGCGATCTCCTCGGACGAGAGGGTGATTCCCAGGATGCGGCGCACCTCGCGCGGCGTCAGCTCCAGCACCACCGGCTTCCAGGGCCGCGAGTACACGTCCAGCATGCCCTGCGCCACCGTGCCGCCGGCCACCTGCTGCAGCAGCGCCAGCGCCCGGCGCTGCGCCAGCGGCGGCAGCTCGAGGTCCACGCCGCGCTCGAAGCGCTTCGACGCCTCCGAGCGGGCGCGCAGCGCGGTCGACATGCGCCGGATGATCGTCGGCTCCCAGACCGCCGCCTCCAGCAGGATGCGCGTCGTGCTCTCGCTCACCTCGCTCGAGGCGCCGCCCATCACGCCGGCCAGGCTCAGCGGCCCGCTCGGGTCGGCCACCAGCAGCGGCTGCCCGCCCCGCTCGCCGAGCGCCGTGGAGAGATCGTGCTCCTTGCCGTCCAGCGTCGTCAGCCGCTCGCCGGGCCGCGCCAGCCGCACGATCAGATGCTGCTCCGCCACCTTGTCGGCGTCGAAGGTGTGGTTCGGCTGGCCCAGCTCCAGCATCACGTAGTTGCTCACGTCGACGATGTTGTTGATCGGCCGCATCCCGGCCATGATGAGCCGGCGCTGCATCCACAGCGGCGACGGGCCGACCCGCACGCCCTCGATCAGCGTCGCCGTGAAGCGCGGGCACAGGTCGGGCGTCTCCACCGTCACCTTCGCCCGCCCCTCGATCGGCGGCCCGCTCGCCTCCACCTCGAACGCCGGCATGCGCAGCTCCGCCCCGGTGAGCGCCGCGACCTCGCGCGCCACCCCGAGGATCGAGAGCGCCCGCGACATGTTCGGCAGCACGTCGATCTCGATCACCACGTCGCCCAGGTAGTCGCGCAGCGGCGTGCCCACCGGCGCGTCATCGGGCAGGATGAGGATGCCCTCGTGGTCGTCCGAGAGCCCCAGCTCCTTCTCGGAGCACAGCATCGCGTTCGACATAATGCCGCGCACCGGGCGGGCCTTCAGCACCGCCTTGACCCTGCCCTCGGCGTGGCCGTCGTACAGCTCGGCGCCCTCCTTCGCGAACACCGCCTTCAGCGGGTGCGGCAGCCGCCCCTGGCCCTTGTACTGGAACAGGTTCGGCGCGCCGGTCACGACCGTGTGCGGCTCGCCCGCGCCGTAGTCCACGTCGGCCAGCACCAGGCGGTCGGCGTTCGGGTGCTGCCGCACCTCAAGGATGTTGGCGATCAGCACCTTCTCGGGGTCCCACGGCAGGTCCGAACCCTCGACGCCGATGTACTCCACGCTCTCGGTCTCCAGCCCGGAGCGCGTCAGCAGCTCGGCCAGCTCGGCCGGCGATAGGCTGATATCGACAAACTCTCTCAGCCATGAAAGTGGTACACGCATATCGCTCTCCTCCGCGTCGGCGCGTCGCACGTTGCGCCTCAGCGCGCGTCCCGACGCGCCAACGCTCCCACGTCCTAACGTGCAACGCTCACCGTCGTCAGCTCCACCAGATCCCCGATGAGCTTCCCCCGCTCCGAGTAGACCCGCGCCCGGCGCCCGGTCTCCGGGTACCACAGCCCGACTCGCAGCTGGTACGTCCCCTCCTCCAGATCCTCCGGCAGCGCGAGCGTGTGGCGGTCCGGTATCCAGTCGCCCGCCACCCACTGCGTCATCGGGAAGGCGCCCGCGGTCGGCTCCTCGTTCGTCTCGGCGACGATCGCCTCGTCGCCGTTCACCAGATGCACGAATACGACCCAGTCGCGGTTCTGCCGCCCGAGCGCGTGCCACATCAGCTCCAGCTCCAGCACGGCTCCCGGGCGGGCCTCCCCGCTGAGCCGCCAGCCGAGCAGCTCCGCGCCCGCCTCATCGGTCCGCGCGAAGCGCCCGTAGGTCGGCTCCCCGAGCCGCTCCAGCGCCACGTGTTCCGGCAGGGTGTGGAACGGGTAGGCCGGGCGGATCACGCCGAGCGGCAGCCAGCACGCGAGCGCGCAGTAGCCGGCGGCCAGCAGCCAGGAGCCGGCGCGCCAGATCCTCTGCGGAATCCATTGTGTGCGGGCGGCCGCGCCCTGCAGGCCGGCTAGTCCTCGGGCCAGCAGGATCGCGATCGCGGGCAGGGCCGGGAACAGCATCCGCCCCTGCCACGCCACCAGCCCGGCCGTCAGCGCGAAGCTGAGCACCCAGCCGAAGGCCAGCGCGGGCAGCGCGACGAGCGGCCACACCTCGCGCCAGCTCCTCCGTCGCCCCCGCGCGGCGGTCGCTGCGAGCACGAGCCCGAGCGCCCCGCCCAGCCCGAGGAGCGTGTACGCCCAGTCTACCCACCCCGGCGGCGCGATATTCATCCACCCGAAGCGGGCCCAGAACGAGGCGTGCAGCTGCGCCAGCGCCGCCGTCCACGCCCGCGCCCTCGTCAGGTCGAACGCCTGCGTGCTGAACGCGGCGCGAAACAGATCCAGCGCCAGCGGGTCGCCGTACAGCCGCCAGTTCCGCACATACCACCACCCCGACACCGCCGCCGCAGCCCCGGCCACAGCCGCCAGCCGAAGGAGCGCCGCGGCGGCCGCGCGCCGGTGGGGCGCCTGTTCGCTGGCGGCCGTTCGCCTGGGCGCCGCCGGCCCGAGCGCAGCCCACCCCAGCGCCACCGGCGCGAGCAGCAGGGCGTTCTGCTTGGTGATCAGCGCCAGCCCCAGCGCCAGCCCGATCAGCCCCGCCCGGCCCAGCGCCGCGCCGGGCCGCCGGTCCACCACGAGCCACAGCAGCGCCGCGCTCAGCGCCGCCAGCAGCGCGTCGTTGTTGATCAGCGCCGAGGTGAAGATGAACTGCGGGTTCAGCGCCACCAGCCCTGCGGCCAGCAGCGGGA
>CALJIC010000084.1 GCA_937974195.1 uncultured Roseiflexaceae bacterium
CCATCGTCCGGCTGCGCCGCGCCAGGCACCTCCCGCGCGCCACCGGCCTCGGGCTGCGCCTGCGCCTCCGGCGGCTCCGCACAGAGCCACCCCTCTTCGAGCGCCTGCCGGCCGAGCGGCGCGACGCGCACCGCCGCCAGCGGATCGGCGACCGGATCGCCCGCGGGCAGGAGCTCGAGCCGCGCGCGCTCGAAGTACTGGACGACCAGCCGCTCGCCCGTCGCCGCGTCGGGCTCCTCGAGCGCCGGGCCCAGCGGGTAGCCGAAGACCGGCAGGCCGCCGTAGCGCTCGTAGAACGCGCGGAAGCGATCGTCCGGCTGCGGCAGCCCGGCCCCGTCCACCAGCGGCGCGGGCACCGACCCGTAGCGCCGCCGGAAGGCCTCGGCGCCGAGCTGCGACCCGACGACGCGGTACGGCCAGGCGGCATCGGGGTTCCACTCGAGGCGCTGCCGCTCGGTGTAGAGCACCACCGTCTCCCGGGAGCAGTCGCCGGCGGGGGCGCTCGCCGGAGGGCCGAGCGGCAGGCCGAGCACCGTGATCGTCTCGCGCGGCTCGCGCGGAGTCGTCCCGCTGCCGAGCGTCACATAGTGCTGGGCGAAGTCGCCGCCGAGCCGCACGCCCGGCACCTCCGCGAACCCGACCGACGGGCAGACCTCGACGCGCCCGCCGAGCAGCGCGGGGTCGTGCGGCACCTGCCGCGCCCCGTCGAAGTCGCGCATCATCAGACGCACGTGCGCCACCACATCCTCGAGGCCGTGCGGCGGGATCGGCGCCGGGCGTGTGTCGCCGTCGACGTGGATCGTCGGCAGGTAGCGATAGCCGCTCACGCGCACGCTGCCGTCCGCCTGGCGCACCAGGCCCACGTAGAAGATCACCGAGGTGGCGCTGTAGTACGGGCTCTGGAACGCCCCCTGGGAGGCGAGGAAGTTCGCCAGCGAGTAGATCACCAGCGCCCTGCGCCCGCCGGCGTCGATCACGTCCACGGGCTGCAGGGTGTGCGACTGCGCGCCGAGGATGACGTCGGCGCCGGCCTCAGCCAGGCGGCGCGCCCCCTCCACCTGGTAGGGCTGCGGGTAGAACTGGTACTCCTGGCCCCAGTGCGCCGCCACAACCACCACGTCGGCCTCGCGCTTCGCCTGCGCGACCGCGTCGAGCACGCTCTGCCGCACGCCGCCCTGGCCGCCGTAGGAGTTCCCCTGCCAGAGCAGGTTGACCTGGCCGAACGGGTCGGGGATGCCGTTCGTGCCCCAGGTGGCCGAGATAAACCCGACGGTGATGCTCACGCCGTCGCGCGTGAGGGTCAGCGGGAGGTACGGCGGGCGGGGCGCCCCGCTCTGCGCCTCGGCGGAGCTCACGGCTCCGTGCTGAGCGATCTCGTTGCGGGCCAGCACCGCCAGCGTGGCGTCGAGCCCGGCCGGCCCCCGGTCGAGTATGTGATTGTTCGCAGTTGATACCAGACCGACTCCGGCTCGCTTCAGCGCCTCGGCCAGGCGCGGGTTAAAATTGAAGGCCGGGTAGCCGGTGTACGGGCTGCCCTCCAGCATCGCGCCGTCGAAGTTGGTGTAGGCGATGTCGGCCGCCTGGAGGAACGGGCGCACGTGGTCGAAGAGCCAGTCGTAGCCGTTGGCCTCGGCGGCGGCCTGGATGTTCTCGTGCGGGAATGTATCGCCGGTGGCCGCTATGGTAAAATGCGTCTCGCCAGGCTGGCCGGCGCCGCACATGTTCGCCCACAGCAGCGGCGCGGCGAGGTCGCCGGGGTCCTGCCCCGGCGGCGCTGCGGAGGCCGGGCCAGCAAGCGCGCCAACAAGCGCGGCGAGCAGCGCGGCAGTGGCGAGGCGACGCATCGTACGGGCTCCTGTAGCGGGGTGATGCGCGAGTATACCATCATTCTGCGGCCCTGCGCCGGCGTGGCGGAGCCGCGGAAGAGCGGGCTGGGGAGGTAGAATCTCCCCAACTCCACCGCCCCGTGCGCCGCGTCCCACTGGACAAGCTGTGCTATAATACAAATGTTCTACTCCTGCTCTGGCACCAGCACCTGGACGATGGAGTGTCCAGCTTCGGCGCCGCGATGCCCGCGGCGACGTGTCCCGCACCCTGCGCCCTGAGCACTGTGCGAAGCCGTAATGACTCGACCGATCCCCAACTGGACACTCCTGCTGCTGGTGGCGGTGCTCTCGCTGCTGGCGCTGCTGTCGCTCGGGCAGGGGCCGCAGGCGCCGATCCTCTCGGCCTGGCCGGGCGCCCTGGACCTCGGCCGCCAGACCACCGGCGCGATCATCGGCGAGGCAGCGCCGATCGTCGGCGAGGCCGTCGCGGTGCCGCCCGGCACCATCCTGCTCGAGCAGTACAACCAGGCGAGCGTGCTTCAGGACTCTGCCGCGGGAGGGAGCGTGCGCTTCTTCCGGCGCGAGCTGGCCGGCGGCGGCTCGCTGGCCTACTTCGTCGTGATGCTGGACGAGCAGACGCGCGTGCGCATCGTCAACGCGGACGGCGCGACGCCCACCAGCGACCCTAGCGGGGACACGATCTGGGCCGGCGGCGGGCTGCACCTGGCCACCGTCCAGGAGATGGTCAATGCCCCCTACGCGGCCCGGCCGGGCGAGACGCTCCTCGGGGCGACGAACTTCGGCTTCTTCGGCGCGCGCACGTCGAGCGAGGGGACGGTGATGATCGACGGGCAGGTGCTGCGCGTCAACCCCTGGCGCGCGGCAGTCTGCGTCACGCGCGACGCCCGGGCCATGATCGGGCTGTTCAACGAGCAGCAGCTCATCGCGAGCGGGTGCGAGCAGGCGTTCGGCGCCGGCCCGGTGTTCCTCTGGAACGGCAAGATCGTCAACCCCGAGGTCGCATCCGAGGATAGCGAGTTCATCCCCTTCAACCCGCTCGGCGAGAACTTCACCCAGCTGCAGGACCGCATCCGCTACTACATGGACGCGTCGCCGAAGACGGTCGTCGGCATCGGGACGCGCGAGGACGGGCGTTCGTTCCTGGTGCTGGCGACCTCGGTGGGCGTGCCGGGCATCGAGCTCGCGCGGCACCTGCGGGGCATGGGCTGCACCGCTGTGCTCGGCGCCGATAGCGGCTCCTCGACCCAGATGGTGTGGCGCGGCGCGCCCCTGGCCGACCGGCCGCCGCGCGAGGTGGCCGACGCCCTCGCGGTGTACGTCGCAGAGCCGTAAACCCGCGGGTCTGATTCGCCTCGCCGCCCCGCTCCCGCAACCCTCGGCCTGCGCCGCCGTTCGTGGCCGTATCGGCAGGAAGCAATGGCCGCCGGACGGCCGCGGCGGGCGCGCCATCCCCCTCAGCGCTCCCTCTCTTCCGCC
>CALJIC010000085.1 GCA_937974195.1 uncultured Roseiflexaceae bacterium
GCGGGGAATGTGACTTTTCTCACGCATTCACCCTCGGTTGCGATCCCTTCACCGATGTCACGTCTGGCGCTGGCGCGCCAGCCCCTCCCGATCCACGACCGCGATCGATCCGCGCTCCACGCGGATCAGGCCCAGCGCCTCGAATGTCTTCAGCGTCCGCCCGACCATCTCGCGCACCGTGCCGATCCGCGCCGCCATCTCCGCCTGGGTGAGCGGCACCACCTCGGCGCCGCGCTCGGCCGCCTCCGCCTGCTCCAGCAGCAGCCCGGCCAGGCGCCCCTGCACCGTGTGGAGCGCCAGCGTGTCCACCAGGTTGACGAGGTGCCGCAGCCGGCCGGTGAACTCGCGCAGCAGCGCCAGCGCGAGCGGCGGGTGCTCCTCGACCACGCGCCGCATGGCGTCGCGGGGCAGCGCGAGCAGCTGCACATCGGTGAGCGCCTCGGCGTTGGCCGGGCAGGGGCCGTCGTCGAAGATCGGCACGGTGTTGAAGTGCCCGCCGCGCGGGATCACGTTGAGCACCTGCTCGCGCCCGCCGGGCCCGATGCGCGAGATCTTCACGCGCCCGGACACCACGATATACATCGCCTCGGCCGGGTCGCCCTCAACCTGGATGACCGTCCCAGCCGGCCGCTGCAGCGGGATCGCGATCCGCGCCAGATCGGCGATCGCCGGCGCCGGCAGGTCGGCGCAGAAGCTCACCCGCCGCAGGAGTGCCTCGCGTGCGTTCATAGAGGTTACGCTCATTCTTGTTTTCTGCTGCGCCGGGCAACGAAGCTGCCACAGCGCAGCAGAAAGGGATACGTAGAGGGCCTGCGCGGGAGCGCCGCTCGCCTCACGCGTAGTGCGACGGGGCCATCTCGCCCGCCGACTGCGCGTCCTCCTCTTCCTTCGCGGCCTCCACCGCCTGCCCGGGCGGCGGCACCTCGGGGGCCAGGATCTCCCGCGCCCGCGCGATCTGCTCGGCGTCGCCGATCACGCCGACGATATCGCCGACCTGGAAGCGCGTGGCGGACTTCGGGTTCGCGATCACCTGCCCCTCGCGCAGCATCGCGATCACCGACGCCTCCGTCACCGCGCGGATGTTCGTCTCGGCGAGCGTCCGGCCGACGGCCCGGCTCCCCGCCGCGATCGTGATCCAGGCGATCTCGATCCCGCGCACCATGCGGATGAGCTGGTCGAGCACCCGGTGCTCCTCGGCGCTGTTGATCGACGGCTCGTACTGGTCGCGGCGCACCGCGTCGGCGTACTGCTGCACCTCGGTCGGCGGGTAGTCGAGCCTGAGGAGCGTGTGGCGCAGCACCTCCAGGCCGCCCTCCAGCTCCGGGTGGATGACATCCTGTGCCCCGAGGGCAGCTATGCGCCGCACGCCCTTCTCCGTCGCCGCCCGGGCGATGATCGGCAGGTTGGGCGCCAGGCGCCGCCCCGCCGCCACCACCATCTCGGTCGCCGCCTCGTCCGGCAGCGTCACCACCAGCACCCGCGCCCGGCTCAGCCCGGCGTGGTCCAGCACCTCGGAGTTCGACGCGTCGCCGTAGAGCGTGGGCACCCCCTCGCGCTCGAACTCCGCCGCGCGCGCGGCGTCGACCTCCACCACCAGCCGCGGGACGCCCAGGTGCCCGAGGACGCGCACGATGTGCCGCCCGACCCGCCCGTAGCCGACCACCACGACGTGGTCGCTGAGCGAGTCAGCGGGCGCCGGCGGCGACGGGCCGTGCCGGTCGAGCAGCTGCCAGAGCGCCGGCATGCGCTGGAGCACCCGCTCCGCATACGGGATCGCGCGGAACATCAGCGGGTTGATCATGATCGACAGCAGCGCCCCCGCCAGAATGAGCGAGTACTGGTCCTGGGTCATCACGCCCAGGCGCACGCCCGCCTGCCCGACGATGAAGGAGAACTCGCCGATCTGGCTGAGCCCGGCCGCCACCACCAGCACCGTGCGCGCCGGGATCGGGAAGAGCATGCCCAGCATCCCGGAGATCAGCACCTTGCCGATCACGATCAGCAGCGTCAGCACCAGCACCTGCCCGGCGTTGGCGAGCAGGTAGTTGACGTTGACCAGCATCCCGACCGACACGAAGAACAGCACGGCGAAGGTCTCGCGGAACGGCAGCACCTCGTCGCCGACCTGGTGGCTGAAGGTCGACTCGCCGAGTATCACGCCGCCCAGGAACGCGCCCAGCGCGAGCGAGACGCCGAACAGCTCGGCCGAGCCGACTGCGACGCCGAGCGCGACGGCGACGACGGCGAGGATGAACAGCTCGCGCGAGCGGGTGTGGATGATGCGCATGAGCAGCCAGGGGGCCAGGCGCGCCCCGCCGAACATCATCAGCGCGACGAAGACGCCGGCCTTCAGAAGCGCGCCCCCGGCGCTCAGCCACCCGCCGCCCCCGCCGGCGGTCACGATCGACGGCAGTAGCACCAGGATGAGCACCGTCGCCAGGTCCTCCAGCACGAGCCAGCCGACCGCCAGGCGGCCGTGCGAGGTGTTGAGCAGCCCGTTGTCCATCAGGCCGCGCAGCAGCACGACGGTGCTGGCGATCGAGATCGCCAGCCCGAGCACCAGGCCCGCGGGGATCGGCCAGCCCCACAGCTGGGACAGGCCGAAGCCGGCCGCCGATGCGATCAGCATCAGCGCGGTCGCGCCCGGGACTGCCACCGTCCGCACCTCCCACAGGTCGCGGAACGAGAAGTGCAGCCCGACGCCGAACATGAGGAAGATGACGCCGAGCTCAGCCAGCTGGCTGATCGTCTCGACGTCGCCGACGAACCCGGGGGTGAATGGCCCGATCGCCATCCCGGCCAGCAGATATCCCACAATTGTCGGCAGGCCGATGCGCCGCGCGAGCAGGCCGCCCGCGAAGGCTGCCACCAGCGCCGCGGCAATGTTCAACAGCAGCGGCAGATCATGATGCATCCTCGCTCCTCCATCCTCTGCATCTCCCCTGTCCCGCGACCGTCTCTCCGTCCCTTACACGCAGGGGTCTCCGAGGAGCAGCCCCACCCCGACTCCGACGAGCCCGCCGCTGATCGCGCTCAGCAGCGCCGTCCGCCGCAGCGCCGGGAGCACCCACACCGCGATGGCGAGCGCCAGCAGATCGAGGAATGCCGCGCCCGCGACGGACCACCCCGCCCACGGCTGAACGCAGCCGAAGATCGCCGCGCTCGGCGCCAGCCCCTCCGCGATCAGGTGCAGCTCGACCCCCGGCGCCAGCGTGACGACGGCGCTCAGGAACAGCAGCACGCCGCGGAAGATGTCTCTCGCGCCGCTCGGCATGTCGGCGCGCGACGAGGCCGGCGGGCCTGCGACCGCCCGCCCAACCCGGCCGTTCCGGCGCGACGCAGCCTGCCTGGAGACGAGCCTGGCCCAGCTGCTCCGGCCGCTGTGCGCGAGCCGCCCGTTCGTCCGCACCAGCTCCGCCGCGCTGCGGGGCTGTCCGTTGATCTGCAGCGCCGGGCGACGCCCGCTCCGCCCCAGGCTGCTCTGCGCCCTGCGCTGGAGCGACGCGCCCGCGCCTTTGACCACGCCCGGCGCGCGCAGCGCGCGGCTGCCCCGCCGCCACAGCAGCAGCGCGGCGTCGGCCGCCATGCCGAGCAGCGCCAGGTGCGGCACCGCAGCGCGCAGCCGGCCCTCGGGCAGCGACGGCGGCGGGAGCGACGTGTCCCACAGATAGATCACCGCCGCCAGGACCAGCGGGTAGACCACAAACCGGAGCGACAGCGGCCAGTCTGTGCCCAGCAGGGCGCCGGCGATCGCCAGCGCGATCAGCTGCAGCGCGATCGCCGTCCTGCTCCAGCCGGGCTCGCGCAGCTCCATCACCAGGCTGAGCAGCAGCAGCGCGCCGGCGAGGATCATCGCCCCGAGCACCAGCAGGGCCGCGCGCCGCGGCCAGGACGGGCGTAGCGTAATACTCATCGGCGGCCTCCTGCGACTGATAGCTGCTCCTGCTCGGCCGCCGCCGCGGGCCGCTCGTCGTGCACGCCGTTGGCGGGCGCCGGACGCAGCACGCCCTGCTCGCCGTCGGCCGGCGGCGGAAGGAGCTCGCCCTGCTCGCCGTCGGCCGAGACGAGCTGCGCGTTGTTGTGCGCGCAGAGCGTCTGGAGCTGCTGCATCACCTCGGGCGTTGCCAGCAGCAGCAGCCGGTCGCCCGCGGCGAGCGTCGTCGCGCCGCTCGGCACGATCGCCTCATCGTCGCGCTGGATCTGCACCACCAGCGCGCCGCGCGGCAGCTTGAGATCGATGATCGACCGGCCGACCAGCGCCGACCCGGGCGGGACGTGCATCTCGCGCAGCCGGCTGGTGAGCCGGACGTCCGGCACGAAGTTGTGCAGCTCCGAGAGCGGCTGGCCCCGGTCCACGTTCACGCCGAGGCGGCGCGCCACCCAGCCGATCGTCGTCCCCTGGAGCAGCACCGACACCAGCACCGCGAAGAACACCACGTTGAAGATCACCGGCGCCTCGGGCACGCCCGCCAGCAGCGGGAAGGTCGCCAGCACGATCGGCACCGCGCCGCGCAGCCCGGCCCAGGACACCATCAGCTTGTCGGCCAGGGTCAGCGGCGTCCAGGCGAGCGCGATCAGCACGCTCACCGGCCGGGCGACGAACGCCAGGAACAGCGCCACCGCCAGCCCGCTGCCCGCCACCGGCGGCAGCTGCGAGGGGAAGACCAGCAGGCCGAGCGTCAGGAACATCACAATCTGCATCAGCCAGGCGGTGCCCTCGTGGAAGCGCACGATCGAGCGCTTGTGGATGAAGTGCCGGTTGCCGAGCACGATGCCGGCCAGGTACACCGCCAGAAAGCCGTTGCCGCCGACCAGCGCGGTCGCGCCGTAGGTCAGCGCGACGAGCCCGATGGTGAAGACCGGGTACAGCCCCTCCTGCTGGAGCCGGGCGCGGTTGAGGATGGACGCCATCAGCCAGCCCATCCCGACGCCGCACAGCACGCCGAGCGTCATCTGCAGCAGGAACGACGGCACGAGGCTGATGATCGAGGCGCCGGGGTTGGTCAGCACGCCGATGATCCCCAGCGTGAGGAAGACCGCGATCGGGTCGTTGCTGCCGGACTCGAGCTCGATCAGCGGCTCGAGGTTGCCGCGCAGGTGCGACCCGCGCGTGCGCAGCACGGCGAACACCGCCGCCGCGTCGGTCGAGGAGACGATCGAGCCCAGCAGCAGGCCGGTGAGCGGCGAGAAGCCGAGCACCAGCACCGCAAACCCCCCGACGAGGATGGCGCTGAGCACGACGCCCAGGTTGGCCAGGACCAGGCCGGGGACCAGCACCGGACGGATCTGCCTCCAGTCTGTGTCGAGGCCGCCCGAGAACAGGATGAAGACCAGCGCCACCACGCCGACCGCCTGGGCAGCCCACGCGTCGCTGAAGGCGATGCCGCCCAGCCCGTCCGAGCCCGCGAGCATGCCGATGAGCAGGAACAGCACGAGCGCGGGGACGCCCAGGCGGTTCGAGAAGCGCGTCGAGCCAATGCTCAGAATGAGCAGGACTGCAACGATGACCAGGACGAGCTCAATAGTTAACCCCATCGAGAACCCTTTCTCCCATGCATTTCTCTGCGGTCCCGCGGCATCTCCCGCCTGAACGATCGGAAGGCCCTCTATCCCCTGCCGCTGCGCCGCCGAGCGGGGAGGCGAACCTGTATGCCCCTACGCGAGCGCGGAGGCTGGACCGCCCTCGTTCGCAGGGATCTGGTGGGCCGCAGGCACACCAGAGATCTGTCTCTACCGCCGCAGAGCGGCGATCAAAGGCAACGTGTGAGGATGTGCTGCCCTCCGCACCCCCCGGCGGAGAGCTTGGAGGCTCGCTCGGACGGCCGCGCAGCTGCTTGGCTTACGCGGCAGCCTCGCCCGCGCACCCCCTAGAGGGGTCTGAGGAGGTGAAGCCTCCTCCGGGAGCCCTTCTTCCGCTCAGTCAACAGCTAGGAGCTCTGCGGTCGGCGATGACCGCCGCCCTTACAGAGAGGCTTGGAAGATCGGTGGGCGCTCCAAGATCCCTTTCTTCCGCCGCTTCGCGGCGTTTGTGCCGCCGCAGAGCGGCGGTTCGCGGAGATTTCGGGAAGGCGCAGCCTCCCCATCTGCTAACGGTTCCGCAGCAGCCGCGCCGAGTTGCCGAGGATGCCGAGGTCCGGAAGCGCCTGCGCCGCCGCGGCCAGGATCGGCGGCAGGAAGCCGAGCGCGGCCAGCGACAGCCCCACCAGGTTGTAGAGCGCCGTGAAGGCGATGTTGCTCCTGACGACGCGCATCGTCCGCCGCGCGATGCCGATCACCTCCGGCACGAGCGTCCAGTCGTCCCGCATCAGGGCGATGTGCGCCGCCTCGATCGCCACGTCGCTGCCGGCCACGCCCATCGCGATGCCCACATCGGCCTGCGCCAGCGCCGGCGCGTCGTTCACGCCGTCGCCCACCATCACCACCCGCCGGCCCTGCGCCTGGTACTCTTTTACAATGCGAATCTTGTCCTCGGGCAGCAGGCCGGCGCGGTAGCCGACCCCGAGCTGGCCGGCGAGCGCCGCCGCGGCGCGCTCGTTGTCGCCCGTCAGCAGCTCGATCGTCCCGATGCCGAGCTGCCGCACCCGCCCCAGCGCCGCCGCGACCTCCGGGCGCAGCGTGTCCGCCGCCGCGAGGACCCCCACCGGCTCGCCGTCGCGCGCCACGAACAGCAGCGTCTTGCCCTCGGCCTCCAGGGCGCCCGCGGCGTCCCACCCGCGCTGCGGCACGATGCGCCGGCTGCCGACCGCCACCACACGCCCGTCGACGACCGCGCGCACCCCCTGCCCGGGCAGGGCCTCGAAGCGCTCGGGGGCCGGCGCCGCCAGCCCGCGCTCGGCGGCCGCCACGCGCACCGCCTCAGCCAGCGGGTGCTCCGAGTCGCGCTCGGCCGCCGCCGCCAGCGCGAGCACCTCGTCGGCGGACAGGCCGTTGAGCGGCGTCACGTCGGTGATCCGCGCGCGGCCCTGTGTGAGCGTGCCGGTCTTGTCCACCAGCAGCACATCGGCCTGCGCCAGCAGCTCCAGATATCTCCCGCCCTTGATCAGCAGCCCGCGCCGCGCCGCCGCCCCCACCGACGCGAGCATCGCGATCGGGGTCGCGAGCGCGAACGAGCAGGAGCAGGCCACCACCAGCACCGCCGCCGTCGCCAGCGCGTCGCCGCGCAGCAGGAACGTCAGCCCTGCGACGGCGGCGACCACCGGGAGGTACCAGGCCGAGAAGCGGTCGGCGGCGCGCTGCACGTCCGCGCGGTGGCTCTCGGCCTCCTCCACCAGCCGGATGACCCGGCCGAAGGTGGTGTCCGCGCCGACCTGCTCGGCGCGCACGCGCAGGCTCCCCAGCTGCGCCACCGTCGCGGCGTAGACCCTGGCGCCGGGGTGGGCGTCGACCGGCATCGGCTCGCCGGTGATCGCGGCCTGGTCGATCGTCGCCTGGCCGCTCAGGACCACGCCGTCCACCGGGACCTGCTCGCCGGGGCGCACGACAACCACATCGCCCACCCGGACCTCGGCCACGGGCACCACGCGCTCGCCGCCGTCCCGCTCGACGCGCGCGGTCTGCGGCGCGAGCGCGGTGAGATCCTTCACCGCCCTGCGGGCGCGCTCGGTGGTGAACTGCTCGACGTACTCGCCGAGCCGCATGAAGAAGACGACGACCGCCGCCGTGGCCCACTCGCCCACCGCCATGGCCGCGACCGCGCCGACGCTCATCAGGGTGTGGGAGATCACGCGGCCGGCGAGCGCGGCGCGCACGACGTTGCGGAAGATCGGGAAGCCGAATATGAGCACCGCGGCGAGCCAGACCGGCCAGGGCGCGCGGTCGGTCACGGCCTCGAGCAGGCCGAGCCACTCGCCGGCGACGACGATGAACAGCACCGCGCCGAAGACAGCGCCGAGCAGCGTCAGCGCCTGGCGGCTGACTGCGCTGCCCGAGGCGGCGGCCGCCGCCGCCCGATCGCCGTCCGCCGCCTGCTCGGGCGAGCTGTACCCGGCCCCGGCGATCGCCGCGCGCAGCGCGGTCCGGTCGACGCGGCCCGGCTCGACGCGCACGACGGCCTTCTCGGCGCCCAGCAGCACCTCGGCGGAGATCACCCCCGGCACCGCGCACAGCGCGTCGCGCACATGGGCCGCGCACGAGGCGCAGTCCATGCCCAGCACGGGGAGCTCCAGGGTCTGCTGCCCGGTCATCGGATCTCCTCCGCTATGCGCTCCTCGAGGATCGCCGCGCACTCCTCCATCCGCAGGCAGCCGCAGCTCAGCCCGCTCTCGAGCACCTGCTTCATCTGCGTCGCGTGCGCGATGATCTTGTCCAGCTCCACCAGCTTCTGGCGGGCCAGCAGCTGCCAGCGCGCCGTCGGCGACGTGTCGGGCTCGAAGCCGTTGAGCAGCGTCTGGATCTCGGCGATGGTGAACCCGGCCATCTGCGCGAGCTGGATCACCCGCACCCGCTGCACGGCGTCCTCGTCGTAGCGGCGGCGGCCGTTCACGCGCCTGGGTGCGCTCAACAGGCCGATACTCTCATAGTAGCGGAGCGCCGAGGGGCGGACTCCCGTCCGTCGAGCGACGTCGCCGATGCTGAGATCATCCATCGAGAGTCCCTCTTGACTTCAAGTGCACTTGAAATGATACAGTCTGTCGTGCCAGCTCGCAAGTGGCTGGCTGGCCAGTGCAGTGTCGGGGTGCGCGGCCCACCACGGGCGCTTTTTCCGCTGCAGAGCGGCGCAGAGCGGGCTTCCGAAGGCGGCGCCGCGCCAGCTAGACCGAAGGAGAATCTCTGTGGATCAGCACGTGCGAACAGAAGCGGCGGACGCGCGCGGGCAGGACATCCCGGTCGCCTGCGACCTGTCCGCCATCACGGGCGAGCCGGTCGAGGCCCACGCCAGACGCAGCGCGTACCTGTTTCTCCAGGCGGCCCAGGAGCGGCAGGAGCTGCCGGATGGCTACGCGCTGCGCTTCAGCCCAGACGAGCTGCCGGCGATCGCCGCGTTCATCGAGAGCGAGCGGAAGTGCTGCCCGTTCTTTACCTTCACGCTGGAGGTACTGCCGGGCGGCGGCCCGCTGTGGCTGCGGATCACCGGGCCGGCGGGGGCGAAGGAGGCGTTCGAGCAGGGGCTCGCGCAGCTGCGGGAAGGCGGCGTATGATACTATTTCCGCCCGGTAGATGGCGAGCCGCGCGCTTGCCGAGATTCGGTTGATTGACAAGGACGCGAGCGTTGGCAGCACCCCACGGGAGCAGGCGAGTGATACTGAACGTGGCGATGATCGCGCTTGGCGCAGCGCTCGGGGCGAACCTGCGCTACGGGCTGACCCTCTGGGCCACGCAGCGCTTCGGCGCGGCGTTCCCCTACGGCACGCTGCTCATCAACGTGCTCGGCAGCTTTCTGATCGGCGTCGTGCTGATGCTGGCGGCCACGCGCGTGCCGCTCGGCGAGCCGGTGCGCCTGCTGATCGTCACCGGCCTGCTCGGCGGCTTCACAACCTTCTCCAGCTTCAGCTACGAGGTCTACGCGCTCATCAGCGCCGGCAGCTGGGGCGCGGCGGCGCTCTACGTCGCGAGCAGCTTCGGGCTCGGGATCGTCGGTGTGCTATGCGGGGTCGCGCTCGTGCGGGCGCTGCCTTTGTGAATATCCGTGGCGGGCGTGCCGCCCTCCACACCTCCCTGCCTCACGGCGGCAAGCTCTGAAGGTCCTGCGGCCCGTGTGAATCACAGGACTTACGCGGCGCTCCGCCCTGCACCCGGGCGTGTTCCGCTGGCGCTCCGCCCTGCACCCGGGCAGGAGGGCCGGCGCCGGCCTCCTGCACCACCC
>CALJIC010000086.1 GCA_937974195.1 uncultured Roseiflexaceae bacterium
CGAGTGAGGACGCCGGCACGGCGGCAGATGCCACCGCTCAGCCGACCAGCGCCACTGGCGCCACGGACTCGGACGCGATGGACACGACCACCCAGCCGACCAGCGCCACTGGCGCCACGGACTCGGACGCGATGGACACGACCACCCAGCCGACCAGCGCCACCGAAGGCAGCACCAGCGGCGAGACGGGCATGACCGGCGCCTACCAGCCGGCCGGCATCCCCGAGCTCGGCCTGTCCTTCCAGGTCCCCGAGGGCTGGGAGCAGGTGAGCGGCGAGAACGCCTGGTCGCCGGCGGGCATGGACGTGCCGCGCATCGGCGTCGAGTCGGCCGAGGTTACGCCGGACTGGACGGCGTCCAGCTTCCTGCCTGAGGGCGCCACGGTCCGGTCCACCCAGAGCGTGATGCTGCCGAGCGGGCAGGCCATGCTCTACACCATCGAGAACACCGACGGGACGGCGGAGTCGCACGCGATCATCCGCAGCGACACGATGGCGTACGACTTCTACGCGCGCGCCCAGTCGCTGCAGGAGCTGCGGACGATCGAGCCGGTGCTGACCGACATCGTCGGCTCGGCGCAGCTGGGCGGGGTCTAGCCGCAGCATCGGCGCGCTCACGCGCCAAGCGAAGGGCCGCCGGGTGCAGAAGCATCCGGCGGCCTTCTTCATGCGCCGCCGCGTCACTCGAAGTCCAGCACCAGCCGGTCGTCAGCGCGCGTCACCTCGTAGCGGCGCGCACCGAACTCGGCGCTGCAGTAGGGGTTCTCGAAGCGCGGGTAGCCGTGCAGCGGCACCTCCCGGCCGCCGACCGACAGCGGGCCGGTCCAGCCGAACGCGACCTCGCCGAGCGACGGGGAGCGGTAGCGCACGCTCAGCGCCTCGCACTCCACCGGCGCGGCGCAGATGGCCTCGACGAAGCGCTCGAAGCTGGGGTAGTGGCGCTCGTCGCCCATCTCGCAGATCCAGATGTTGTCGCGGGCGTCGGCGCGCAGCTCGACGCCGGCGTAGGGCCCCTGCTCGGCCCAGCGCGCCGGGCGCTGCGAGTACAGCGCGATGTAGCCGCCGCCCCTGCGCGCGCAGGTCCAGCCGCCGCGCTGCACGACCTCATCGAAGGCGTGGCGCGGGAAGTAGGCGTGCGAGTAGGGGCGCGGGTCGTCCGCGGGCACGTGGTGGATGCAGACCAGCACGTTGCGGTGCTGGGCCGCGCGCGGCAGCCAGCGGTTGCCGGCCCAGAAGTTCGGCCGCGCCTCGTGCTCGCCGCGCTCGTCATCGGTCCCCGGGTGATTGGTGAACACCACCGCGTCGGTGTCGAGCGCCGCGTGCCAGATGTGCTGCTGGTAGCCGGGCTTGCCGGGGCGGAAGTCCTGCGCGCAGCTGAGCTGGTAGTGCGGCGTGCGGAACGTGACCAGGTCGACGGCGCTCAGAGCGGTGTTGACCGCGTCGCCGTCGAAGGTGCCGCCGGCCTCCTCGATCAGCGCGCGGCACGCCTCCAGCGGCGCGTCCACGCCGGTGACGAAGTCGATCAGCCACGGGTCATCTGCGATCCGAGCGACCTCCAGAGCGGTGGCGCGCACGGCGGGGTGGCGCGCCGTCTGGCAGGCCCAGAAGAACATGTTGTCCTCCAGGCTGTCGTGGCGCAGGCCGTAGCGCGGCGCCTCGGCCACGTCCAGCCCGTGGCGCTCGCGGCAGAGGATCTCGTCCGGCTGGTCGTGGGCGATCGCCGCGATGACCGGCGGGCAGCGGTAGCCGCTGGTCGCAAACGCGACCATCGCCAGGTTGGTGCGGCCCTGCGGTGCCTCCGGCGGGCTGTGGCCGGGCCCCTGGCCGAACAGCAGCCACGCGATCGCGGCGGTCGGCTCGGAGCGCCCGCCTTTGATCCACGGCGCGTAGGTGCGGCCGTGGGTGCTCGCCAGCGCGCCGCGGTAGCTGTGCAGCGCCATCTCCAGCAGCACCATGTCCACCAGCATCCCCGCCCTGCGGCGGATCTCCGCGTCCTGGGCGAAGTCGTACAGGTTCAGCAGCGCCAGCAGGTCCTCCTCGAAGTAGCAGTTGGAGAGCCACTCCGAGAACCCGAAGCGCGCGCGCTGGTCGATCCAGCGGCGGGTGAGCTCGGCCGCGTGCTCGCTGTGCCACGCGCCGCTGCGGCCGCTGTTGGTGAGCGCGACGTCGCGGAAGAGCTGGCCGGCCAGCAGCTCGCAGCTGTGGAACAGGATCTGGTGGTTCTCAGTGTGGAAGCACATGCCGCGCACGCCCGGCTGGTCGTACCAGTAGCAGAAGTCGAGCGCCGCGCGCTCAAGCTCGGCGAGCAGGTCCGGCGCCAGCAGCGGGCTGTTGCGGTACAGGTAGAGCAGGCGCAGCACCCCGGCCAGCGCGAAGTCGGCGCAGTCGCGCCGGGCGTTGATCAGCTCGAGCGAGGCGCGCAGCAGGTCCTCGCGCAGCGGCCCGTGGCCGAGCGCCAGCCGGGCCAGCTGGTTGAACACCTCCGAGCGCCCGCCGCCCACCGGCCGCTCGGCGGCGGCCTCGGCCTCCAGATACGCGCGCCGCCGCGCCTCGTAGGACTGAGGCGGCGTACCGCCGTGGCTCATGCTCATCCTCCCTTCCCCCTCCCCAGCCGGCTCAGGGGCACACAAAATGATAGTAGTGGCGCGGCGAAGCTACCGCGCCACCACTATAACCGCTTCTTCGACCGCGGTGGGCGAGAGGACGAGGGCTGTCAGCACGGCGGCGCCGGCGCCGCGATCACCCCTTCACCGCGCCGGCCGTCAGGCCCGAGATGATCTGCCGCTCGGCGAGCAGGTAGAAGACGATCGTCGGTACGAGCGCGAGCGCGACGAACGCCAGCACCCGCGCCCAGTCCGTGCCGAACTGCCCCTGGAACTGCATGATGCCCAGCGGCAATGTCCACAGCCCCTCGCTGTTCAGCACCAGCAGCGGCAGGAAGAAGTTGTTCCAGCTGGCGACCATCGTGAGCACGACCACCGCCGCGAGCGCCGGGCGCATGAGCGGCAGCAGCACCCGGACGAAGAACCCGGCCGGCGTGCAGCCGTCCATCGCCGCCGCCTCCTCCAGCTCGGTCGGGATGCCGGCGAAGAAGCCGCGCAGGATGAGGATGTTGCCGGGCAGGCCAAACGCGATCTGCGGCAGGATCACGCCCCACAGGCTGTCGACCAGGCCGAGCTGGCGCAGCGTGATGTACAGCGGCAGGATCGCCACCGCGATCGGGAACAGCAGGCCGAGCGTGAAGAAGTTGAACAGCACCTCGCGCCCGCGGAACGACATCCGCGAGAACACGAACGCCGGCATGCTGGCGAGCACGACCACGCCGACCGCCGTGGCGGCCATGACCAGCGTGCTGTTCCCCAGCATGCGCCAGAACGCCTCGCCCTGGAGGATGCTGGTGTAGTTCTCCCACTGCCACGTCTCGGGGAGGCTGAAGGGGCGCAGCAGCACCTCGGCGTTGCTCTTGAAGCCGTTGAGCACCGTCGTCACCAGCGGCACGAGCACCACCAGCGCCAGCAGCACGGCGACGAGGTACCGCAGGAGCAGGTCGATCGCGCGGCCGGGGACGACTATCGCGCTCATTCTGCGTGTGGTCATCTTCGAACTCTCTGCGTTCTTGTGCGGAGGGGCGAGCCCCTCCGAAGCCGACCGCTCTCCGCCGGGCGGAAAGCTTCCCCCCTAGGCGAAGTCGCGCCGCATCACCATGCGCTGGTAGATCAGCGAGAACCCGAAGCAGATCAGGAACATGATCACCGCGATCGAGCTGCCGTAGCCGAGCTGGAAGCGCTGGAAGCCGAACTTGTACAGGTAGGTCGCCATCGTATCGCTCGCGTTCACCGGGCCGCCGGTGGTCATGACCCACACCAGGTCGAAGATCTGCAGCGAGCCGAGCACCGAGAGATAGATCGTGAGCCGGATGGTGCTGCCGAGCAGCGGGATGGTGATGTAGCGCAGCGTCTGGAAGCGGCCGCAGCCGTCGATCTTGGCCGCCTCCTCCAACTCCGCCGGGATGTTCTGCAGCCCGGCGACGTACAGGATCATGTGGTAGCCGAAATACTTCCAGGTGATCACCACGAACAGCGCGTACAGCACTGTCTTGGGGTCGGCCAGGAACGCGGTGGGCTTGAAGCCGGGGATGATGTCCTGGAGCAGCGCGTTGACCAGCCCGCCGGACGGCAGGTAGATGAAGTTCCAGATCACGCCGGTCACGACTTCGGAGAGCACGAACGGCAGGAAGAAGATCGTGCGGAAGATGGCGCGCCCCGGCAGCTCGCGCCCGACCAGCAGCGCCAGCCCGAGCGCCAGCGGCAGCTGGATCACCAGCGACAGCACGACGAGCTGGAGGTTGTGGCTAAGCGCCCCGACGAAGACCCGGTCGCTGAAGATGCGCGCGTAGTTGGCGAAGCCGATGAAGTTCTCGATCGGGCCGAGCCCGTTCCAGCGGTAGAAGCTGTAGTAGACCGCCTGGACCACCGGCAGCAGCACCAGCCCGGCGTAGATCACCGCCGCCGGCAGCAGGAAGGCGACGATCGTCGCGATCTTCCCCCAGCGGATGCTGCTCCGGCGCACCGCAGTGCGCTCTACCGATTGCGAGGAGACCTCTTGCATGGCTTGTTCCGCAGGGCTGCGGCCCCACCCCCCGCCAACATCACTGTGCGGCGATTGGTTTGGGGAAGATGAAGCCGCCCCTGATCCTCCGTGTCCCGCGCTCTGCGGCGACGCGTCGCCGCAGAGCGCGGAGTGTAGGGCTTCCTGGGGGCCCTGCGGCCCTCCAGACCTCACGGCGGAAGACGCCGCGCCGCGTCAGTCCTGTCGATCAGGGCATCAGCTCCATCGCGGCCGCATCTTCGATCATCTGGGCGACTTCCTCGGGCGTGGCGGTGCCGGCGAACAGCGCCTGCGTCGCGTCGTTGACCGTCGCGCCGACCGCCGGGGGCAGATACTGGTCGTAGTAGAGCTGGTAGTACTTGGCCTCGCTGGCCCGGCGCTGCACCTCCTGCATCAGCGGGTCGTCGGCCAGCGCCACCTCGGCGCCCTTGACCGTCGGCGGCACGGCCAGCCCGGCCTCGGCCATCGCGGTCTGGACCTCGACGCTGGTCAGGAACTTGACGAACTCGATCGCCTCAGGCGGCGCGTTTCTGCCGATCGCGAAGCCGTCGCCGCCGCCCAGCACGTCCGACGGGTCGCCGGCGCCGCCCTCGACCACCGGGAACGGGAACCAGCCGAGGTTGGCGTTGTAGGCCTCGACGTCCTCGGCCACGCCGCGGTTGGCGTTCGGCGCCCACTGCCCCATCAGCTCCATGGCCGCCAGGCCGTTCGCCATCTGGGCCTGGTGCTGGCCGTAGTCGGCGCCCAGGAAGCCGTTCTGGAACGGCTCGAGGTCGATCAGCTCCTTGAGGCGCACGCCGGCCTCGACGAACGGCGGATCGGCGAAGCTGCCCGAGCGGTTGTAAGCGGCCTCGAACGCATCACGGCCGCCGATGCGCGTCGCCAGGTAGACCCAGTAGAAGTGCCCCGGCCACTTGTCCCTCTCGCCCAGCGCGATCGGGGTGATGCCGGCGGCCTTCAGCTTCTGAACGGCGTCGAGGAACTCGGTCCAGGTCTGCGGCGGCTGCGTGATGCCGGCCTGCTCGAAGAGGGCCTTGTTGTACCAGAAGCCAACCATACCGGCGTTCCACGGCACACCGTAGGTCTTGCCATCGAAGGTGTAGAGCGAGAGCGGGCCAGGCTGGAAGGTCTCGCCCCAGCCGTCCTGCTGCAGCGCCGGCGTCAGGTCCTGCACCAGGCCGGCCTCGGCGTACTGGCGCAGCACGCCGCCGCCCCAGCTCTGGAAGATGTCGGGCGGGTTGCCGGACTGCATCGCGGTGGCGAGCTTGGCCTTGAAGTCCTCGTTCGCCAGCACGGTGATCTCGATCGAGACGTCGGGGTGCTCCTGGACGAACTGGTTGGCCAGGTTGTCCCAGTTGGCGCGGCCGGCCTCATCGGTGGAGATGTGCCACCAGACGATCTTGGTCGCGCCGCTGCCGACTGTCGACGGGCCAGGTGTGGGGGTGGGCTGCTCCGCCTCGGCGGCGGGCGCCTCTTCGGCGGGCGCCTCTTCGGCGGGCGCCTCAGCGGCGGGCTCCTCAGCGGCCGGGGCGGCGGTGGGCTGAGCAGCCTCGCCGGAGCCGCTGGCGGCGGTCGGCTCGGCGGCCTGCTGCGTGGGCGCGCCGCCACAGGCGGCCAGCACCAGCAGGACCAGCACGAGCGCTAGTGTGAGGAGAGATCTGTGAGCCTTCATCATTCTGCTCCTTCGCCTATGTACCGATCGACACCGATCTCCTCCTGAGAGGCGCGGCGGGCTTAGCGCACCTTGCCCCTCCGGAGGGCTCGGGGAGGCGAATCCCCCCCAAGATCTCCCTTCTCCTCCGCTCTCTAACGTCCTTGTCGCCACAGAGCGGGGGAAAAAAGCGTCTGTGAACGGCCTGCGACTCTCCGCACCTCCTAACAGGACCGACGTATCACAGTCCCTGCTAAGCTCGAAGCGGCTACCTCCCTCCGGTGTATCTACTGCCTCACAGCCGCCGGCGCGCAGCACGACTCGCGGATCACCAGCTCGGTCGGCAGGACGATCCGCTCGACGACGAACTGCGGGTCGCTGATCAGCTTGAGCAACGTCTCGGCCGCCACCCGGCCCATCTGCTCCAGCGGCTGGCGGACAGTCGTCAGCGCCGGGTGGACGTGGGCGGTCTGCGGGATGTCGTCGAAGCCGATCACCGACAGGTCCTCCGGAAGGCGCAGCCCGCGCATACGGGCCGCCTCCAGCACGCCGAACGCCATCTCGTCGTTGGAGGCGAAGATCGCGGTCGGCGGCTCCGGCAGGTTGAGCAGCGCGTTCGCGGCGGTGAACCCCTGCGGCTGGAAGAAGTCCCCCTCCTGAACCAGCGCCGGGTCGTCGGGCAGGCCGAACTCGGCCAGAGCGGCCCGATAGCCTGCCAGGCGATCGACGGCGCAGCCGAGCTCGAGCGCGCCGGTGATGAACCCGATCCGGCGGTGGCCGAGCTCGATCAGGTAGCGTGTGGCAGCGTAGGCCCCCTGGTAGTTGGCCGCGCCCACCGAGTGGTGGTAGTCTCCGAGCCCCTGGTGGTCGATCAGGACGTAGGGGAACCGCTGCTGCTGCAGCAGCGCCAGGTACGAGGCCGGGTCCCGCGGGAGCACGAGCAGCAAGCCATCGGTCAGGCCGCGGGTGATTGCGGCCACATACGCCGCCTCCTTCGCCTTGCGCCGGTGGGTGGTGTACAGCATCAGGTCGTACTGCGCCGCGTCGAGGGCCTCATCGATGCCACGCACGATCGCGCCCATGTAGCTGTTGCCGAGCCCGTGGACGAGCAGGCCGACCACGTACGATCGACCGCCGGCGAGGCTGCGCGCCTGCTGGTTGACGACGTAGCCGAGGCGGGTCATGGCCCGCAGCACAGCCTCGCGCTTCTCCGGCCTGACGTGGGCTTTGTTGTTCAGCACCCGTGAGACGGTGGCGTACGAGACCCCCGCCTCGCGGGCGACATCAACGATCGTGACGGTGCCCGAGGGCCGGTCAGGGCGTGACGTGCTCATAGAAATATTGCAAACACTTTCAGGCAGCGCCTGGCAAGGTGCCGCACAATATAGAAATGAGAGCGATGGGGGTATTGCAAACGCTTACAAAGACTCTAGCATGGCCTCGTTCAGCTGTCAAGTAGCGCAGCGGGATGCGGCGCGGCGGTTCTGCCGCCCGCATCCCGCCGCTCTGCGGCAGCTGCGCTGCCGCAGAGCGGCGGGAAATAAAAGTACCCGGAGGGCCTGCGGCCCTCCGGACCTCCCAGCTCGCGAGCGCGGCGGAAAAAGAAGGATCTCGGAGGGCCGCAGGCCCTGGCGCGGGTGGTGCAGGAGGGCCGGCGCTGGCCCTCCTGCCCGGGTGCAGGGCGGAGCGCCTGCGTGCTGAACGCCAGCACAAGCAGCCCGGGTGCAGGACGGACCACCGCGTGCCTCCTGTAAAATGAAAGCATGCTCGGCGGGCCTGTGGCCCGCACGCTGGAGGGGCGGCGGGAGGCGCAGCCTCTCAGCATCGGCATGCGCCGCATCACCGCGCCGCATGCCCCCTATCATTGACACGCCGACGCGATATGCTACACTCTCGCGCGTGATACAACTCGACAGGTCCGAGGAGAATAAACAATGCGCAATTTGCTCGTCACCGGCGGGGCCGGCTTTATTGGTAGCAACTTTGTCGAGTATATGCTCCAGCAGCACCCCGGCTACCGGGTGATCGTCTACGACAAGCTGACCTACGCCGGTCGCCTCGAGAACCTGGAACGCTTCCGCGGCCTGCCGAACTTCGACTTCGTGCAGGGCGATATCTGCGATATGGATGCCGTGCGTGACGCCATCCGCGCATTCGACATCGACACGATCGTCAACTTCGCCGCCGAGACCCACGTGGACCGGTCGATCCTCGACCCGGACGCGTTCGTCAGGACCGATGTCTACGGCGCCTACGTGCTGTGTGAGGTCGCCAAGTCGCTCGGGCTCGAGCGGCTGCACCACGTCTCCACCGATGAGGTGTACGGCCCGATCCCGCGCGGCACCTTCAAGGAGACCGACCCGTTCCGCCCGACCAGCCCCTACGCCTCGAGCAAGGCCGGCGGCGAGCTGCTGGTGCTCTCCTACTTCATCACCTACGGGCTGCCGATCACCATCACCCGCGGCGTGAACACCTACGGGCCGTACCAGTACCCCGAGAAGGCGATGCCGCTGTTCATCACCAACGCGATCGACGACCAGCCACTCCCGCTCTACGGCGACGGCCAGCAGGTGCGCGACCGCCTGTACGTCAGCGACCACGCCAGCGCGATCGACACGGTGCTGCACCGCGGGCAGATCGGCGAGGCCTACAATGTGGCCGCCGACTGCGAGAAGACCAACATCGAGGTGGCGCGGATGATCGTGCGCGCGCTCGGCAAGCCGGAGAGCCTCATCCAGCCGGTGAAGGACCGCGCCGCCCACGATGTGCGCTACGCGCTGGACACCGCGAAGCTGCGCGCGCTCGGCTGGGCGCCGCAGGTCTCGTTCGAGGAGGGCTTCGAGCGCACCGTGCGCTGGTACGTCGAGAACCAGGACTGGTGGCGCCCGATCAAGACCGGCGAGTACCTCGAGTACTACCGGAAGCAGTACGTCGAGCGCGGGTAGGGCCGCTGCGAGCCTATGACAACCATCGAGTCACGCCTCGCCACAGAGCTCGGGCTGACGCAGGCGCAGGTCGCGCGTACCGTGGCCCTGCTGGACGAGGGCAACACCGTCCCGTTCATCACCCGCTACCGCAAGGAGGCCACCGGGGGCCTGGACGAGCAGCAGGTGCGCCGGCTGGCCGAGCGCCTCGAGTACCTGCGCGGCCTGGAGGCGCGCCGCGCCGAGGTGCGCCGGCTGCTCGACGAGGGCGGCCACCTGAGCCCTGAGCTCGATGCGCAGCTGGCGGCCGCCGCGACCCTCCAGGCGATCGAGGACCTCTACCTGCCCTTCCGCCCCAAGCGGCGCACCCGCGCCCAGCAGGCCCGCGAGCAGGGGCTCCAGCCGCTCGCCGACCTGCTGCTGGCCCAGGACGCGGGCGGCCGCAGCCGCGACGAGCTCGCCGCGCCGTTCGTGGACGCCGAGAAGGGCGTGCCGGACGTGGAGGCGGCCTACGCCGGCGCGCGCGATATCATCGCCGAGACGGTGGCCGAGACCGCCGCCGTGCGCCAGGCGGTGCGCGAGGCCACGCGCCGCACCGGGACCCTGCGCGTCGCCAAGAAGGCCGACGACGCCGACCCCGAGGGCAAGTACCAGCTCTACCACGACTTCAGCGAGAAGCTCGAGACCCTGCCGCCGCACCGCATCCTGGCGATCAACCGCGGCGAGCGCGAGGGCGCGCTGCGGGTCGCCGTCGAGGCGCCCCACGACGGCTTCATCGCCACGCTCCAGCGCCGCTACGCCACCGGGTCCGGCTGGATCGCCGAGGAGGTGCGCGCGGCCGTGGCCGACGGCTACCGGCGGCTGCTGGCGCCGGCGATCGAGCGCGACCTGCGTGCGGAGCTGACCGAGCGGGCCGAGGAGCACGCCCTGGGGGTGTTCGCCGCCAACCTGCGCGGCCTCCTGCTCCAGCCGCCGCTGCGCGGCCGGGTCGTGATGGGCATCGACCCCGGCTACCGCACCGGCTGCAAGCTGGCGGTGGTGGACGCGACCGGCAAGTATCTGGCCGGCGGCGTCGTCTACCTTCACCAGCCGGAGCAGGCGCGCAAGACGCTGCTCGATATGGTCAGCCGCTGGGGCGTCCAGGTGATCGCGATCGGCAACGGCACCGCCAGCCGCGAGACGGAGGCGCTGGTGGCCGAGGTGATCCGTTCGACAGCCAACGCCGGCGGCCAGCCGGCGCTGCAGTACGTGATCGTCAGCGAGGCGGGCGCCTCGGTGTACTCGGCCTCCGAGATCGCCCGCGAGGAGTTCCCGGAGCTGGACGCCACCCAGCGCGGCAACATCTCGATCGCCCGGCGCCTGCAGGACCCGCTGGCCGAGCTGGTGAAGATCGACCCCAAGGCGCTCGGCGTCGGCCTGTACCAGCACGACGTCGACCAGAAGCGGCTCGGGCAGCAGCTCGAGGCGGTGGTGGAGAGCTGCGTCAACTTCGTGGGCGTGGACCTCAACACCGCCTCCGCCGCGCTGCTCGGCTACGTCTCGGGGCTGAGCGCCAAAACAGCGAAGGCGATCGTCGCGCACCGGGACGCCAACGGCCCGTTCCGCTCCCGCGCAGAGCTGCGCAAGGTCAAGGGGCTCGGTCCCAAGAGCTTCGAGCAGGCGGCCGGGTTCCTGCGCATCCCCGGCGCCGCCGACCCGCTCGACAACACCGCGGTCCACCCTGAGTCCTACGGCGCCGCCCGGCAGCTGATCGCGCGCTTCGGCGGCCCCGACGTGCGGCTGCCCGAGGTGGCGGACCGCGTCCGGCAGGCGCTGGCCGCCGGCCAGACGACCCTCGCCCGCTTGGCGGAGGAGCTGGGGGTTGGCGAGCCGACCCTGGCCGACATCATCGACGCGCTGGCCAAGCCCGGCCGCGACCCGCGCGACGACGCGCCGCCGCCGATCCTGCGCTCCGACGTGCTCAAGCTGGAGGACCTGCAGCCGGGGATGTGGCTCAAGGGCACCGTCCGCAATGTGGTCGACTTCGGCGCGTTCGTGGACATCGGCGTCAAGCAGGACGGGCTGGTGCACGTCTCCGAGCTGGCCGACCGCTTCGTCCGCAACCCCCTCGACGTGGTGCAGGTCGGCGACATCGTGGATGTGCGGGTGCTCACGGTGGACCCGGCGCGCGGCCGGATCGGCCTGAGCATGAGGAAGGGGTGATCGGGCGCCACCTGGCGCCCTTCGCCCTACCCGAGGACGGTCGTGTAGCCCACCAGCGCGCCGAACCCGATCAGCAGCAGCCCGCAGCAGTGCGAGGCCAGCCGCACCAGGCGCGGGGTGATGCGCGTGTGCCCGATCCCCACCAGCAGCGCGATGCTCAGCGCGGCGAGGAGCGACCCGAGGAAGAACCCGCCCAGGAACGTGGCCGCGCCGCCATACACGCCCGGCTCCAGCGTGCCGCCGATCGAGAGCCAGAAGGCCGGGCCGAACGGATTGGCGATCGCGATCGCCACGCCCGTCAGGAAGATGCGGCGCCTGGACCGAACGGCCTGGGTCGCCGGCCCAGCCTCCCGCTCCGCCTGCGCGGCCGCGGCGAGCTTCTGCCAGCCGCGCAGCGCCGACCAGCCGAGGTAGACCAGCAGCACCGTCCCGGCGGCGCCGAGGAGCAGCTGCGCCAGCGCGCTGGCGAGCAGCAGCCCGACCCCGGCCAGCGCCAGAAGCGCCCAGATCAGGTGGCCGATGATCGCTCCTAGCTGCAGCGTCAGCGCGACGCGCACGCCGCCCGCCAGGCCGCGCCGCAGTGTCTCAACATTCACAGGGCCAGGCGACGCGACGTAGGCCAGTCCAAGCATCAGACCCAAAGCTCCAGTCATTGGTTATGCCCTCCATCATCGCACTTGCAGGCGTATCGTAGCGCCCGGCCGTGTGGCGGACGTGTGGCTGCGCGGGGGCGAGGCGTGTGGAGGGCGTGTGGAGCGTGTGCTGGATAACAACAGTGGCGCGGGGTCGCCGCGCCACTGTCATCTATACTGGTTTGGAGAGGCGAGCCGTGCGTCTCTGGCTCGCCCCGTGTATCTCGCGCGTCTCGCGCTTCTACCGGGCCACGATCGGGAGGCCCGCCGCGCGCCAGGCCTCCAGCCCGCCCGCGAGATTGTAGACTGCCTCGTGGCCTCGCTGCGCCAGGAACATCGCGGCCTGCTGGCTGCGAACGCCGCCCTTGCAGTAGACGACCACCGGCCGCGTGAGGTCCACCTCGCCGGCGCGGCGCTCCAGGTCCCCGAGGGGGATGTGCATCGCGCCGGGCAGATGGCCCTGCATCCACTCCCACGGCTCGCGGACGTCGAGCAGCAGTAGGCCGCCGGAGCACCCCTCGCCAAGCAGGCGCGCGATCGTGTGCGGCACCACGTTGCGCAGCCCGAGCCGCGCCGTCGGCAGCCCTGCCGCGCGCCAGGCTGCGATCCCGCCCTCGACAAACCCCGCGACCCGGTCGTAGCCGATGCGCGCCAGCGCCAGCACGGCCCGCCCGACGTCGGGCTCCTCGCCCATGAGCAGGAGCGGCATATCCGGCTGCGGGAGCTGCCCGGCGCGGCCGGCGAGCTGGCCGACCGGGATGTTCAGCGCGCCACGCGCGTGCCCGCGGGCGTACTCCGCCGGATCGCGCAGGTCCACCAGCACGTGGCCCTGCTCGATCAGCCGCATCGCCTCCTGCGGCGCAAGCGCTCGCGGCCGCTCGCGGCTCAGCGCCGGCGCGCCCTGGGCGTTGAGCCCCTTGATGCAGGTGTAGTTCGCCGGCCGCTGCGGCTGATTCTGCAGCACCCGCGCAACGAACACCTCGCGCGAGGGCGCCTGCAGCGCCTCGTTGCTGCGCCGCTCCGCGCCGATCGTGGAGCTCGAGCCACGGCGCAGGCCGCGGCCGCACAGGGAGCCCGCGCCGTGCCCAGGGAAGACCGGAAGCTCGTCGGGCAGCGTCAGCAGCTTCGCGTGCAGGCTGTCGTAGAGCAGGCCCGCCATCGCCTCGGCGGACTCGCCCGGCACCAGATCAGGGCGGCCCACGTCGCCGAGCAGCAGCGTGTCGCCGGTCAGCACACACTGCGGAAAGGGACCGCTGCCTCTGTCGCTCACCAGGAGACAGATGCTGTCGCGCGTGTGGCCCGGCGTGTGGAGCACGTCGAGCACACACTCGCCGATGACCAGGCGGGAGCCGTCGTGGAGCGGCACGTGCGGGTAGGAGACCCCAGCAGCGGCGTGGATGTAGATCGTCGCGCCAGTGCGCGCCGCCAGCTCGCAGCAGCCGGACACGTGATCGGCGTGCACGTGGGTCTCGATCACGTGGGTGATCGTGAGCCCCTCGGCTGCAGCGATCTTGAGGTAGCAGTCCACATCACGCTGCGGGTCGACGACGGCGCATGCGCCGGTCTTGCGGCTGCCGATCATGTAGGAGAAGCAGCCCAACCCATCCAGAGCCATCTGGTAGAAGAACATCGCTCACCTCTATATTGCTCGGGCCGTGGTCTCCCGCCCGCCGCTCCATCCCGCCCTCAGCGCTAGCGCTCGATCGGCACGCCGACCGCGCTGCCCCACTCGGTCCACGAGCCGTCGTAGTTGCGCACGTCCTCGTAGCCGAGCAGGTACTTCAGCGCGAACCAGGTGTGCGACGAGCGCTCGCCGATGCGGCAGTAGGTGATCACCTGCTTGTCGCGGGTGATGCCCAGCTTCCCGTAGATCTCCTCCAGCTCCTCGCGCGACTTGAAGCAGCCGTCCGGCCCCACGGCGGTGGCCCAGGGGATGTTGGCCGCGCCGGGGATGTGGCCGCCGCGCTGCGCGCCCTCCTGCGGCAGGTTGGCCGGCGCGAGCAGCTTGCCGGCGAACTCGTCCGGCGAGCGCACGTCCACCATCGCCCGGCCGGCGTGGCCGATGCTCTCCTCGACGAACGGCCGCAGCGCGCGCAGCTCCGTGTGGACCTTGCTGACGGTGTAGCGCCCCGGCGTGACGTTCGGCGCCTCGGTGGCCAGCTCGCGCCCCTCGGCCAGCCACTTCGCCCGGCCGCCGTTCATCAGCCGCACGTCCTCGTGGCCGTAGTACTTCATCATCCAGAGCGCGTAGGCCGCGAACCAGTTGTTGTTGTCCCCGTACAGGATGACGGTGGTGTCGTTGCTGATCCCGGAGCGCTCCATCAGCGCCTCGAACGCCTCGCGCGAGATGATGTCGCGGCACGTCTGATCCTGGGTGTCGGTGCGCCAGTTCCAGCCGACCGCGCCCGGGATGTGCCCCTGCTCGTAGGCGGTGGTGTCCACGTCCACCTCCACCAGGCAGATGCCGGGGCGCCCGAGGTTGTCGGCGACCCACTGGGTCTCGACCAGCATCTCGGGGCAGGCGTAGCCGTTGTTGGTGCCGTTGGTGCTCATAGCAGCTCTCCTTTGCAGTAGCTCGGCTGGCAGATCCGATGATTGATCAGGTGTCACTTCCATCAGGTCGAGCAGATGGCAGATCAGCGCGTCCAGGTCGGCGAAGCCGATGCGGGCTCCGGTCTCCACGTCTTCGAGGCTGAAGCGCCAGCGCGGCGAGCGGTGAGCGGGCTGCTCGAGCCACATGCGCAGCAGCTGGGCGCGGTAGAGCGGCCGGTTGGTTTGAAGCGTCATACAGCATGCTCCTCAAACTCCTCCGCGAGAGCGAGACCGCCGCGTACGCCCTGTGGTTCGAGCAGGGCTCAGGACATGATCGCCTTGTACGGCGCCAGCTCGGCGTCCAGCAGCTCCAGGAACGACGCGGCGGCCTTCGCGGCGTCGCCCAGGCTCACGGGCCGCGCGGCGACCTGAGCGTCCGGCGCGCACTGGGCAGCCCACGCGGCGGCGAGCGCCGTGGCCGACGGGCGCTGCGCGGCCAGGTAGCCGGCGAGCACCGGCGCGGCCGCGTGCGACAGAAAGAAGTCGTCGAACAGCGAGTCCGCCCAGCGGGGGTACATCCGCATGAAGCGCTGCATCGCCCGCCGCTGCGCCTTTCGGAGCGCGCCCTGCTGAAGCTGCCGGTGCAGCCAGCTCTCCTGCCGAAGCAGCCAGACGAACATGTCCGGAACGCGAGTGGTGGTAAACGTGCGCATGGACAGGCTCCTTTCTGTTACCGCAGTTCAGGCCGCGTCTTTCTGCTCGTCACGTTCGCCAGAGGGTGTAGCTCACGGCCAGATAGTACCGGCCGATCGTGTGCGGCGCGTGTGGTCGAGCGCCGCGGAGCGTGAGGAAGGCGTGTGGGGTGTGAGCTACGAGTGTGCTACGTAAGGTTGACCTTCCATTCTTTCCGACCGTATAATCGAATCAGATGCCTCCCCATGCAGTGGTGAGACAGGCTTTCCAGCTCCGCCACCCGCGGCACACGCTGCACACGGGCAAAGAGAAGGGATTCAGCGTGGCGTTCCTTTCGCTCTCGTTGCTTGGCGGCTTCCACGTGGAGCGGGACGGCACTCCGATCACCGCCTTTGAGTCCAACAAGGTGCGCGCGCTGCTGGCGTACCTGGCGGTTGAGGCCGACCGGCCGCACCAGCGCTCGGCCCTGGCGGGCCTGCTCTGGCCGGACCACGCCGAAGAGGCGGCGCGCACCAATCTGCGCCACGTGCTGCGCCAGCTGCGCCTGTCGATCGACGACGGCTCGGCGCCAGCGCTCCTCCTGGCCAACCAGCAGACCATCCAGCTCGACCCCGCCGGCGCCTACACCGTCGATGTCACCCGCTTCACAGGGCTGCTCGCCGAGTGCGAGCGCTGCCCGCACTCCTCCCTGGAGAGCTGCGCCGCCTGCATCGAGCGCTACACCCAGGCCGCGGCCCTGTACCGCGGGCCGTTCCTGGCCGGCCTCGACATCCCGGACAGCGAGATCTTCGACGAGTGGGTGGTGATGCAGCGCGAGCAGCTGCACCGCCAGGCGCTGGAGGCCTGCTACACGCTGGCCTCGTACCACGAGGAGCGCGGCGACCACGAGCAGGCGCGCCAGTACGCCTGGCGCCAGATCGAGCTGGAGCCGTGGCGCGAAGAGGCGTACCGGCAGCTGATGCGCGCGCTGGCGCTCAGCGGCCAGCGCAGCGCCGCGCTCGCGCAGTTCCGGCGCTGCCGCGATGTCCTCGCCGAAGAGCTGGGCGTCGATCCGGACCCGGAGACGGTGGCGCTGTACGAGCAGATCCGCGACGGGGCGCTGGCGCCCGCCGCGCGGCCGCAGCGCGCCGCAGACAGGCCGGCCGGCCCGCCGCCCGCCCCCGCCGCCAGGGGCTCCCTGCAGGACTGGGGGGAGGCGCCGATCACGAGCTACTTCTTCGGCCGGCAGACCGAGCTGGCCACCCTCTCGACCTGGGCGCTCGAGGAGGGCATCCGGGTCATCGCCGTGTTCAGCATCGGCGGGATGGGCAAGACGACGCTGGTGACGAAGGCGGCCCGGACGCTCGCCGAGCAGTTCGATGCGGTCTTCTGGCGCTCGCTGCTCAACGCGCCGCCGCTGCCCGAGGTGCTGCGCTCCTGCCTGCAGCTGCTCACCCGCCAGCAGCTCACCGACCTGCCCGAGAGCCTCAGCGAACAGCTCGCGCTGCTCGACAGCCACCTGCGGCAGCGGCGCTGCCTGCTGGTGCTCGACAACCTGGAGACGATCCTCGACGCCCAGCAGGTGGGCAGGTACCGGCCGGGCTACGAGGACTACGGCCGGCTGATCGAGCACCTGGTGCAGACGGACCACCGCAGCTGCCTGATGCTCACCAGCCGCGAGCGGCCGCACGGCATGGCCCGGCTGGAGGAGGAGACCGGGCGGGTGCGCATCATGCAGTTGGCCGGGCTGGAGCAGCAGGCCGCCCAGGCGCTGCTCAAGACGCGCGGCCTGGACGACAGCGACAGCCGCGCCGCCACCCTGGTGTCGCACTACTCCGGCAACCCGCTGGCGCTGAAGCTCGTCGCCCGCACCATCCAGGAGCTGTTCGACAGCGACATCGGCGCGTTTCTGAGCGACGAGCTCCCGGTCTTCGACGACATCCGCACCGTGCTGGACCAGCAGTTCATGCGCCTGTCGGAGCTCGAGCGCGAGATCCTGATCTGGCTGGCGATCGAGCGCGAGGCCGCGTCGATCCAGCAGCTCGCCGCGAACTTCGTGCGGCCGCCCTCGCGCCGCGACCTGCTCGAGGCGCTGCGGGCGCTCCAGCGGCGCTCGCTGCTCGAGAAGACCGACGCCGGCTTCACGCTGCAGAATGTGGTGATGGAGTACGTGACCGAGCGTGTGGTGGAGCAGTGCTGCCGCGAGGTCGAGTACCGATCGCTGAACCTGTTCAACAGCCACGCGCTGCTCAAGGCGCAGGCCGCCGAGTATGTCCGCCGCAGCCAGATCCGCCTCGTGCTCGGCCAGGTCGCCGGGCGGCTGGTGAAGACGATGGGCACGGAGGCGCTGGCGGAGCGCGCCCGCGAGCTGCTCGACTGGCTCCGCGCCACCGCGCCGCTCGCGCCGGGCTACGCGGCAGGCAACATCCTCAACATGCTCCTGCACCTGGGCATCGACGTCAGCGGCTACGACTTCTCGCAGCTCTGCGTCTGGCAGGCGTACCTGCGCGGCGCGTATGTGCCGGGCATCAGCTTCGCCAACTCCGACCTCACGGGCGCGTCCTTCACCCACATCCTCGGCCAGATCCAGGGGCTGCAGTTCGGCCCCGACGGCGCGCTGCTCGCGGTCGGCCTCAAGGATGGGATGGCCTGCGTGTGGGACGTGCGGGAGGGGGTGCTGCTCCACACCGCTCCGCCGCGCGACCTCACCAACAACTACGTCTGCTTCCACGCCGAGAGCGGCATCGCGGCCCAGGGCGGCCCAGAGTACCAGATCGTGATCGTCGACATGGCCGACGGGAGCGTGCGGCACACCCTGGAAGGCCACTCGAGCGATCTCTGGCGCCTGGTCTTCAGCCCGGACGGGCGGCTCGCCGCCAGCGGAGATGGCACCGGGCAGGTGCGCCTGTGGGATCTCGAGCGCGGCCGCCTCCTGCGGACCTTGGCCGGGCACACGCAGCCCATCCCGACGCTGGCCTTTTCGCCTGAAGGCGACAGGCTGGCGAGCGCATCGGTGGACGGCAGCGTCTGCCTGTGGGATGTGCGCAGCGGCCGGCTGCTGCGCAGCTGGCAGGCGCACGACCAGGAGGTCGCGGCGATCGCGTTCGTCTCAGAGGGGGAGCTGCTCGCCACCGGCAGCCACGACCACACCGTGCGCCTGTGGTCCACCGCGAGCGGCGACCTCACGCACGAGCTGCGGCGGCACACCGAGCCGGTGCGCGCTATGGCCGCGGACCAGAGCGGGCGCTACCTGGCGACGGCGGGCGGCGACAACTTCATCGCGCTGTGGGATACGCAGACGGGGGAGCCGCTCCACATCCTGGCGGACCACGGGGCGCCGTGCTTCCACATCGCCGTGAGCGCCGACGGCCGGTCGGTGGCCGCGCTCGACGTCAACGACACGATTCACCAGTGGGAAGTCGAGAGCGGGCAGCGGCTCGACTTCTACCGGATGCACAGCAACGGGACCAAAGCGATCGTGTTCAGCCCCGATGGCCGGTCGCTCGTGTCGGGCGGCGTCGACTCGGCCATCTACGTCTGGGACGTCACCGCCCTGGCCGCCCCGCGCCTCACCGCCCGCCTGCAGGGCCACACGCAGCGGGTCGAAAGCATCGTCTTCAGCTCGGATGGCGCGACCGTCGCCAGCGGCGACCCCGGCGGGAAGATCCTGCTCTGGGACTTCCGCAGCCGCACGAGCCGCGCCCTCGACACGCACCAGAGGCGGGTTCGGGAGCTCGCGATGAGCCCGGACGGGACGATCCTGGCGAGCGCCGGGGCTGACGGGACGGTTCGACTGTGGGAGGTGCGGAGCGGCCGGCCGACTCACACGCTCCGGGGGCACACGAACGTGGTCAACTCCTGCGCGTTCAGCAAGGACGGCAGGTGGCTGGCGACCGGCAGCATGGACCGGACCGTCCGGCTGTGGGACGTGGGCACGGGGATGCTCTGCCACACGCTGCGCCAGCACACCAACATCGTCATAGCGGTGGACTTCTCGCCCGACGGGCGCCTGGCGATCAGCAGCGGCTTCGATCACACCGTGTGCCTGTGGGACGTGGAGACCGGCGCGCTGCACGCGCGCTGGCCGGTGCACGGCGCCGCCTACTATTCGATCGCCGTCCATCCGGCGCAGCCGCTCCTGGCGGCCGGCGGGCACGATGGCACCGTTCGCCTGGTGAATCTCCAGACAGGGCAGCTGATCTGCGAGCTGCACGGGCACAGCCAGAGCGTCGAGCAGGTGGCCTTCCACCCCGACGGCCGCGTGCTGGCGAGCGCGAGCTACGACGAGGCGATCAGGCTGTGGGATATCACGGCCGAAGGCGACGGCGCCAGCCTGGCCATCGTGCGGCCGCCGCGGCCGTACGCGGGGATGAACATCGCCGGCGTGGACGGGATCACCGAGGCGCAGCGGGCGGCGCTCAAGGCGCTCGGGGCGGTCGAGCAGCCGGAGGAGGCGGCCGTGATCGGGAGGGGGCGCTTCTAGAGCGCCTCCTTCGGCGCGCCGTCCTCTGCCGCCGGATCATTCGCCACCGCGGCGGGAGCAGCCTGAGAAGCAGGAGCAGCCTGGGAAGCGGGAGCAGCCTGGGAAGCGGAGTGCTCCGCGCTGCTATCGGCGGCCTTGTACAGCGCGACGATCCGCGAGCGGGCGAGCGCGGCGAAGTCGCGGCTGAGCGGAGCGCCGCCGCCGCTCAGCGGATAGATGTGCACGTGCCGCAGCGGCAGGAAGTCATCCGTCGTCCACTCCAGCGCCTCGACCAGCGAGTGGTTCGGGCGGCGGTAGAACGTGCCGCGCACGACAAACGCCTCGGTGAAGAACACCGCCGTCACCGGCACGACGCCGCGCAGCTGCTCCTCGCGCGGGTAGGCCGGCGGCGGCGGCGCCTCGGCGATGGTGGCGACCAGCAGCGCCTCGCTGCGGTCCACCAGCAGGTGCGGGACGCTCTGCGCCTGCTGGCCGCGCAGCAGCGGGGCGATCGTCGCGTTGCGCAGCGGCAGGTAGCGGCGCTGCTCGCCGTTGATCGCGTCGCTCACACGGCGGTAGAGCGGCAGGTCGTACGCCCCGGACATCACCATGCTGCTGGTGTAGATCTCGATGCGGTGGGTATACACCTCTGTCACGGCAGCGTCCTCTGATGAGTGACCCAGCGACGCGATCAACGGCGGCCGCCCCGTCACCGCGTCACTGTGTCAAGGGTTTCCCAGAATCCCGGGTACGATACATCGACCGCATCAGCATCGTGGACGACCGTCTGGCCCGTGGCGACAAGCCCGGCGATCGCCCAGGCCATGGCCAGCCGGTGGTCGCCGTGGCTGTGCAGAGCGGCGCCGCGCAGCCCGCGCCCACCAGTGATCCCCATACCGTCGGAAGTCGGCTCGACCGTGACACCCAGCGCGTCGAGGCCGGTCGCGACCGTCTCGATCCGGTCGGTCTCCTTCGCCCGCAGCTCCTGCGCGTCGCGGATCAGCGTGTCGCCGCGGGCGCAGGCGGCCGCCACCGCCAGCACCGGCAGCTCGTCGATCAGCCGGGGGATGAGCTCGCCGCCGATCTCAACCCCGCGCAGCTCCGATGAGCGAACGGTCACGTCGCCGACCGGCTCGCTCCCCTCCAGCCGCTCGTTCGCGATCTCGATGTCGGCGCCCATCATGCGCAGCGCGTCGAGCGCGCCCGTGCGCGTCGGGTTGAGGCCGACGCCGACCGTGGTCAGCTCCGCGTCGGGGTGGATCGCCGCCGCCACCCACCAGAACGCCGCCGACGACGGGTCGCCCGGCACGCGCAGCGACACTGCCCGTAAGGCCCTGGCGCCGCGCGCGGACGGCGGGTGGAGGGTGATCGTGCGCCCCTCGGTGACGATATCGGCCCCCATGGCCGAGAGCATGCGCTCGGTGTGATCGCGGCCGTCCGTGCGCCCGGTGAGCGTCAGCGGGCCGTCGCCGGAGAGGGCGGCGAGCAGCAGGGCGCTCTTCACCTGCGCCGAGGCGACCGGCAGCTCGTAGCTGCCGCCGTGCAGAGCGGCCCCGCGCACGGCGAGCGGCGCCCGGTCCCCCTGCTGGCGGCCGTCGAGGGTGGCGCCGAGGGCGCGCAGGGGCGCGACGATCCGCTTCTGCGGCCGCGAGCGGAGCGAGGCGTCGCCGGTGAGCACCGCGAACATGCCCGGCTGGCCCGCCAGCAGGCCCGTCAGCAGGCGCAGCGTTGTGCCGGAGTTGCCGCAGTCCAGCACGTCGGCGGGCTCGCTCAGCCCGCCCAGCCCGACGCCGCGCACGACGACCGTCTCGCCATCGTGGTCGATCGGCACGCCGAGCGCGCGCATGCAGGCGATCGTCGAGCGGCAGTCCGCCCCCGGCAGGAAGTGGGTGATGCGCGCCTCGCCGTCGGCCAGCGCGTTGAACATCACCGCGCGGTGGGAGATCGACTTGTCGCCGGGGATCTCGATCGTGCCGCGCAGCGAACGCGGCGCTGTGACCGTTCGTATCTGCATCAGATTGGCTCACAAGAGAAGGGTGTGGGCGCGCGTGCCGCCCGCTTCGCCGGCAGCATGGACTTCCACACACCGCCACGCATTGTTGTGCGTCTCACACTAGTCCGGCTGAACGACGAGCTTGTAGCCGAACCCGCGCACCGTCACGATGAACTTCGGGCTGCTGGGGTCGAGCTCGATCCGCTGGCGCAGGCGGTAGATCAGCGCGTCGATCGCGTTGTAGTCGTAGACCTCGTAGTCCCACACGTTCTTCGCAATCTCATCTTTGCTGATCACCTGGCCCTTGTGCGTGTAGAGCAGCTCGAGCAGCTGGAACTCCTTGACAGTCAGCGGCGGGTCAAGGAGCCGGCCGTGGATGTAGACCTCTTTCGCCCGGCTGTCGATGCGAAGGGCCTCGTCGGCGGCGCGCACGCGGCGCAGGATCTCTAGCGGCAGCGGCCCCTTCTGGGTCGCCTCGGGATCGTTGAAGATGATCTCGGTGTCGGCCACCCAGATGCGATCCTGGTTATGGAGAGGGCGGGCGCCCTCGATGCGATCGCCGTTCACATAGGTGCCGTTGGTGCTGTCCAGGTCGCGCACCAGGTATCCGTTGTCGTCACGCTCGAGGCGTGCGTGGCGACGAGAGGCTAGAGGATGGTCAATAATGATATCGTTCGCGCCGTCGCGGCCGATCGTGAGCGCGGGCTGGCTCCACTCAATCTGGGTCGGACTCGCGTCCTGACGGCGGACGATAAGAAGAGGGGCAGGGCCCGACTGCATGGTGCGTTCCTCCAGAAATGTGCGCCAGCGCAGTGGCTTTGAATCCGCGGCCCAGTATGGTACAATCGTTCAGTACTGTAAGGGATTATACCATCAGGGTCCCGAAAATACCAGATAGGTACCAGGCAACAGGTAACAGGTAGCGGGGCGGACTCGGCGCGCTACGACGCAGGTCCAGCAGCGTATCCGCCACCTGCCGCGCTGACCGGCCGCCGCGGATGAGCTCGCCCGCCGCCGCCCCGTCGTCTGTTTCTGTTACCTGCAACCTGTCATCTGTTGCCTGCTATGACCACGCTCATCGGCCAGCAACTCGGGCGCTACCGCATCCAGGAGGAGATCGGGCGCGGCGGGATGGCGCGGGTGTACCGCGCCTTCGACACCACGCTGCAGCGCCAGGTCGCCTTGAAGGTGCTTGCGCCGCAGCTAGCGCTGGACCAGGAGTTTCTGCGCCGTTTCGAGCGCGAGGCGGTGACCGCGGCCCGCTTCAACCACCCCAACATCGTCACCGTCCACGACGTCGGCGAGGCCAACGGGCTGCACTACATCTCCATGACGTATGTCCGCGGCCGGACGTTGCACGCGATCATCAAGGAGCGCGGCGCGCTCGGCCTCGGCTACGCGATCGGGATCATCGCGCCCGTGGCGGCCGCGCTGGACTACGCCCACGCCCAGGGCTCGGTCCACCGCGACGTGAAGCCGCAGAACATCCTGATCGACGTCGAGGGGCGGGTGCTGCTGACCGACTTCGGCATCGCGCAGGCCACCGACGCCTCGGCGGGCGAGCGGCTGACCCGCACCGGCATCTTCATGGGCACCCCGGAGTATATCTCGCCGGAGCAGGCGTCGGCCCAGCGCGTGGACGGCCGCAGCGACCTGTACTCGCTCGGCATCGCCACCTACGAAGTCATCACCGGCATGGTCCCGTTCTCGGGCGCCACGCCGCAGCTGATCGTCGCCCACGTGCAGAAGCCGCCGCCTCCGCCGTCCGAGGTGGACCCGGATCAGCCGCCTGAGCTCGACCTGGTGCTGGCGCGCGCGCTCGCGAAGCGGCCGGAGCAGCGCTTCGGCAGCGGCGCGGCCTTCGTCGAGGCGCTGCGCATCGTCGCGCGGAAGTACGGCATCGAGCCGGCCACCCCCGAGCAGATCGCCGAGCTTGTGCTTCCGCAGACCACCGTCCGCGGGAAGGGGCACACGGTCCGGCACCCCGTCGCGGTCGCGGCGGGCGCCGCGCAGCACCTCGACACGCCGACCCGCCTCGCCCGAGACGGGCAGGTGCCCGCGGCGCTGCTCGACCCCGCGCCGGTGGCGGACGCAACCCTCAGCTCCCCCGGCAGGAGCGAGCAGGATCTGGCGCCCACGCTTACCCCAGGCCTCGGCAGCGCAGTCCGCCCGCCGCTCGTGCAGAACGGCGGCGCCGTGCAGCCGCGCGCAGGAAGGGCGCGCGCCGGAGTCCTCTACGGCGTCGCGGGGGCCGGGGCCGCGGCCCTGCTGCTCGGCGCCCTGCTGTCGGGCGTCTTTGGGACCAACCGCCCGACGGTCAACAACACGCCGGGCGCGACGATCCTCGGCACGGCTGCGCCGCCGACGGCCGCCCTCCCGCTGACACCCGAGGTCGCCACGTCCACGCCCACCGAGACGCCGACCGAAGCGCCGACGGTCGCCACAGTCGGCACGAAGGAGACGTTCCCGCCCGACACGCCAACGCCGCCACCGCCGCCGCCTCCCGCGCCGCCGGTGGTCCAGCCCACCGCGCCCCCAGCGCCCGTCGAGCCGACTGACGAGCCAACTGTCGAACCGACTGTCGAGCCGACTGACGAGCCAACTGTCGAACCGACCGTCGAGCCGACCGTCGAGCCAACTGTCGAGCCGACCGTCGAGCCGACCGAAGCGCCGACCGAGGCTCCGACCGAAGCGCCAACCGAGGCTCCGACTGAGACGCCGGTCGAGACGCCGACCGAGGCCGCCAACAACCCTGGGCTCGTGCCCAGAACGCCTACCGATCCCTCGACCGGGCCCACCGAGGCGCCGACGGTCACCACAACCGCCGCAACGGTCTCGCCGACCGCCGACTCGACCGCAGCGCCCGCAACCGATCCGACGGCGACGCCGACCGCCACCGCAACGGTCTCGCCGACCGCCCAGCCGACGACCGAGCCCACAGCGGAGCCGACCACCGAGGTGGCCGCCGAGCCGACCGTCGAGCCCACCCCGGAGCCGACGGTGGCGCCGACCGCCGCGCCGTAGGTTGGCCGATCGCACCCGGCAGCGGGGTTCGGCGGCAGGGGCGTCTACCGCACGCCCGCTCGGCACCGGCGCCGCGTACGCGCTCCGCCGGGAGGTGTGGAAGCGGGCTCTCCACGTCCCCCGTTCCGCCGCCCGCGCGAGCCGAGGGCACGGCCGCCACATACAGCGTGAAGCTATGAGCACTGAGCGTGAGCAACCGGGCATCCCGCGCACCCTGAGGCTCCCCGAGGATCTGCGGGCGGGCGTCGAGCGCGCGCTCGCCCAGGCGCCCGCCGCCCGCTGGACCCGCGCGGCGCAGCAGCTCAGCGAGCGCTACCGGCAGCCGCGGGCGGGAGGAGAGCAGCCGCTCGCCCACAGCCACGCCGATGTCCTCGGCTACCTGGCGATCAGCCTCCCCGCCACCTACGCGCAGCTGCGCGGCGCGATGGCTGCGGCGGCCGCGCGCATCCCCAGCTGGGCGCCCGAGACGCTGCTCGACCTCGGCAGCGGGCCGGGCACCGCGCTCTGGGCCGCTGTGGACCAGTGGCCCTCGCTGCGGCGCTGCGAGGCCTGGGAGCGCGAGCCGGCCTTTATCGCGGTCGGCAGGAGCCTGGCCGCCGGGAGCGAGTCCGGGGCAGTGCGCGGGAGCGAGTGGCGCCGCGTCAACCTCACCGCCCAGCTCGCGGGCTCGCGCTTCAAGAGCGCGCCGCGCACACGCTACGACCTGGTGGTGCTGGGGCACGTGCTGAACGAGCTGGACCCCGACGTGCGGCCGGCGGTCGTGGCGGCGGCGTGGGAGCTGACCGCCGGGCTGCTGCTGATCGTCGAGCCGGGGACGCCGGCCGCCTTCGAGGTGGTGCGGGCGGCGCGGAACCTCCTGCTGGAGGCCGGCGCGCACACCATCGCCCCCTGCGCGCACGACGCGCCCTGCCCGCTGGAGAACGACTGGTGCCACTTCCCGCAGCGCATCTGGCGGCCGGAGTTCCAGCGCCGGGCGCGCGGGGCGCTCTCGCCCTGGGAGGAGAGCAAGTACTCGTACGCGGCGATGGCGCGCTTCGCCGCCGCGCGGCCGATCTGGGGGCGGGTGATCCGCGAGCCGATGAGCAACAAGGCCTACGCCGAGGCGTTCATCTCGGCCCGCGAGGGGATCGTGCGGCACCGCGCGCTGAAGCGTCACCGCGACGCCTACCGCCGCGTGCAGGACCTGGCCTGGGGCGAGGCGCTGGAGGAGCCGCTGGAAGAGCCGCCCTCGTGACAGGCGGCTGACATCTCGAAGCGGGAGTAACAGCAACGATGAAAGCCATTATCTTCGACCAGCCGGGCGGGCCCGAGGTGCTGCGCTACGGCGATGCGCCCGACCCAGTGCCCGGCCCAGACGAGCTGCTGGTGCGCGTGCGCGCGACGGCGGTCAACCGGGCCGACCTTCTCCAGCGGCGGGGCAGGTACCCGCCGCCTCCGGGCGCCTCGCCGATCCTCGGGCTCGAGCTGGCGGGCGAGGTGGTGAAGGCCGCCGGCCCCTGGCGCGAGGGCGACCGTGTCATGGCGGTGGTCACCGGCGGCAGCTACGCCGAGCTGGCGGTCGTGCCGGCCGGCATGGCGCTCCGCATCCCGGAGGGGATGTCGTTCGAGGAGGCCGCGGCCGTGCCGGAGGCCTTTCTGACGGCGTACCTCAACCTCTTCACCCTCGGGCGGCTGCAGGCCGGCGAGGCGGTGCTGGTCCACGCCGGCGCGAGCGGCGTCGGGTCGGCGGCGATTCAGCTGGCGAAGGCCGCCCAGGCGCGCGTCTTCGCCACGGCATCGGCGGGCAAGCTGGCGCTGTGCCGCGAGCTGGGGGCGACGGAGGCGTTCGACTACCGGACCGAGCCGTTCGCGGAGAGGGTGCGCGCGGCCACCGACGGGCGCGGGGTGGACGTGGTGCTCGACTTCGTGGGCGCGCCGAACTGGGAGGCGAACATGGCCGCCCTGGCGCCCTACGGCCGGCTCATGCTGATCGGCTTCCTGGGCGGCTCGCGCGGCACGCTCGACCTGGGGCCGGTGATGAACAAGAGCCTGACGGTGACCGGGACGACTCTGCGGCGCACGCCGCTGCCGAAGAAGATCGCGCTCAACGAGGCGTTCGCGGCGTTCGCGCTGGAGCGCTTCGAGCGCGGCGAGCTGCGGCCGGTGATCGATACGGTGATGCCGATCAGCAGCGCGGCGTCCGCGCACCAGCGTATGGAGGAGAACCTCAACGCCGGCAAGATCGTGCTGCAGGTAGCCTGAAAGCGAGGCGGGCGATGGGCCAGTGGGAGTACAGGGTGGTGTTCGTCGACAGCTGGCGGCGGGCGTCGGTCGAGGGCCGGGAGACGTATCCGGAGGAGAACGAGCGCTCGAGCGGGTTCGCCCGGCGCTTCCTGAACGGCCTGGGCGTGGAGGGCTGGGAGCTGGCGGGCATCCAGCCCACGATGCCCGGCCAGGCCTACTACATCTTCAAGCGCGAGCTGGCGGAGGGGGCATCGCCCGACATGTCGGTGGTGCGCGGCGAGGAGCGGCAGGAGCAGCCCGGCGGCAGCGCGCCGGACGACCAGGCCGGGCCGCAGGCGGTCTCCCTCTAGCCCGCCGGCCGGACGACGGCGCCGGGGGCACGCGTCCGCCGCCACACGCTACGAGGCAGCGGGCTCACCCGCCGGCTGGCTGTGTGCGCCCGCCGGGGCCTCGCGCGCGAGCAGCTCGCGGAGCGCCTCGGCCGCCCGCCTGTACTCCGCCTCGATCTGCGCGAGCAGCTCGCCCGCACCATCCAGCGAACCGACCGCGCCCTTCCACTCCAGGCTGCGGCAGAGGGCGGCGAGCCTGGACGCGCCGAAGACCTCGCTGTTCGACTTGAGGGTGTGCATCGCCTGGCAGATCTCCTCCGCGTCGCGCCGTTCGAGCGCCGCCCGCGCCCGCCCGCACAGCTTCTCGGCGTCGGCGAAGTAGAGCGAGACGAGCGAGGGCAGCGTGGATGCGACCTGGTCGCCGAGCAGCGCCAGCAGTTGCTCCACCGCCCGCGCTTCGAGCACCGGCATCTCCGTGGCCCCGGCCTGGCCCGGCGCCGCGGGCTGGCCACCCCGCGCCACAGTGCGCGGCGCGCTGCGCTCGAGCGCCGCTATCAGCGCCTGGGCGACGATCGGCTTGCTGATGTAGTCGTCCATGCCGGCCGCCAGGCACTCCTCGCGCTCGCCCTGCACCGCGCCGGCGGTGACCGCGACGATCCACGGCTGCCGCTCGGGCGGAAGTGTGCTTCGGATGCGGCGGGTGATCTCCAGGCCATCAACGTCCGGCATCTGCACGTCCATCAGCACGAGGTCGTACACGTCGCGCTGGAGCGCCGCCAGTGCCTCATGCCCGCTCTCGACCACATCGGCCCGGTAGCCGAGGCGCGCCAGCATGCGCAGGATGAGGTTCTGGCTCACCCGGTTGTCGTCGGCTAGCAGGATGCGAAGCGGCCGCCGCGCGCTCATCGTCGTGTCAAAGTGCACCTGTCGCTCCTCAGCGCGCTCGAGCACCTCGGCGTGCCCGGGCGCAGCGCGAATCGTGAAGTGAAACACTGAGCCGGCGCCGACGCTGCTCTCGAGCCACATGGTGCCGCCCATCAGCTCGACGAGCCCCTTGCTGATCGCCAGCCCGAGGCCGGTCCCGCCGTACCTGCGCGCGATCGTGGCGTCGCCCTGGCTGAACGACTGGAACAGGCGCTCGGCGTGCTTGGCCGGGATGCCGGGGCCGGTGTCGCGCACGGCGAAGTGCAGCTCGTACAGCTCCCGCTCCTGCCCATCGGCATCCGGCTGATCGGGCGCCGCAGCGCCGTCGCTCACCGGGGCGACCGACACCTGCACCGCAACCTCGCCGTACTCAGTGAACTTGACCGCGTTGGCGAGCAGGTTGACGAGGATCTGGCGCAGGCGCGTCGGGTCGGCGATCACCGCGGGCGGGACCTCCGGCTCGATCGTGTACGCCAGCCTGAGGCGCTTCTCGGCCGCCTGCGGCATCACGAGGTCGAGCGCCCCCCGGATGCACGCGCGCAGGTCGAAGGGCTGCGGATCGAGCTCGAGGCGGCCGGCCTCGATCTTCGAGAAGTCCAGGATCCCGTTGAGGATCTTGAGCAGCGCGTCGCCGCTGTCGCGGATGATCTGGGCCAGCTCGCGCTGCTCCGGCGTCAGGCCGGTCTCCTGCAGCAGCTCGGCCATGCCCAGCACGCCGTTCATGGGCGTGCGGATCTCGTGGCTCATCATCGCCAGGAAGCTGCTCTTGGCGCGGTTGGCCGCCTCCGCCGCGTCGCGGGCCCGCCGCAGGTCGGCCTCGATGCGCTTGAGCGGGGTGATGTCCCGCAGCACGACCAGCCGGCCGCCCACCTGCCCGGAGCGCCGGCGGAGCGGCGAGATCCGCAGGTGGTAGACCTGCGCCTGCTCGCCCTCGCCGACGGCGAGCTCCTCGCTGACCTCGGCCGTCGCCCGGTGGCGGTCGAGCAGCGCGGCCAGCGCCTCGAAGACCTGGGCGAGCGGCAGGCCGATGCACGCGTGGCGGTCCCGGCCGACGATCGCGCACGCGGCGCCGTTGATGTCCACGATCCGCCCGCGCAGGTCGAGGACGGCCACCCCGTCGCTGATGCTCTCGAACACCACATCGTGCGCGACGGGCGCCAGGTCGAGCAGGCGGACGCGGAGGAGCCCCCAGCCGAGCGCCACGCCGCTGACGGTGAACGCCATCGGCGCCAGCTCGACCCCCGGCAGCGGCCCGATGCCCAAGTTGTCGACCAGGTTCATGAGCCACGGTGCGACGGTGCCGGCCAGGATCGCCGCCGCCTGGCCGCGGTACAGGTGCGGCCGCCGCAGCACCACCCACAGCAGCAGCGCCGAGCCGAACAGGAGCAGCAGGTAGGCGTAGGCGGTGAACAGCCAGAACGCCGCGCCGTACGTCGCCCGCCAGCCGACGAACTCCGCGTGCGGGACCAGGCTGATGGTGCGCCAGATCAGGCCGTGCGCCTCGTTCGTCCACGCCAGCAGCAGGGTGGCAAGCGACGGCACCGAGGCCAGCGCGAGCCGGCGGCGCGTGATCCACTGATCGTGCCCGGTGTACTCGACGGCGAAGGCCAGCCAGGCCACGGGGACGGCCACGATCCCGATGTACTCCACCTTCACCCAGAGCACTTTGGCGGGCAGGGTGGAGCTGGCCAGCTCCAGGGCAGCACCGAGCGCCCAAAGCGCGCTCGCCACCATCAGGATGGTGAACGCGAAGGCGCCCTGGGTGTGGCGGTGCCGCCATCCGACCGCAGCGAGCAGGGCGCTGACGACGGCGGCGGCGAGAACCAGCGTCGCGTAGTGCATTTCAGGCCAGCGGGATGCGGAAACCCACGATGCTGCCTTCGTCGGGTTTGGTGCGGGCGATCACCTCGCCGCGGTGGGCCTCGACCACATACTTCACCAGCGGAAGCCCGAGGCCCATCCCCTCGATCCCGCGCCGGACATCGTCCGCGCTCTGGACGAACGGCTCCCAGATCGCACCCAGCTTATCCTCCGGGATGCCAACGCCGGTATCCTCGACCAGGAAGACGAGGTGTGAGCCGGACTCGTGGCACACGATCTGAATGCTGCCGCCCTCGCGGTTGAACTTGATCGCGTTGAGGACCAGGTGGTGGATGGCCTCGCCCATCTGCTCGCGGTCGACGCACACCAGGGGCAGGGACTGCGCGAACTCGTAGGTGAGCGAGAGCTTGCGCGTGGCGACCATGCGCCGCAGGGGCGCCACCACCTCGTGGGTCAGCTGCGCGATGTCGGTGTCCTCGCGGTGCAGCTCGGTCTGCTTGCCGACCAGCGCGGCGAACGAGATCACGCTGTCGATCATGCGCCGGCCGTCCGCCAGCTGAATCGCCAGCTGGCCGATCTGCTGGCGCAGCTCGTCCATCATGTTGTGCTCGACGTAGCGCTGCAGCAGCTGCACCGAGAGCTCGGCGGCGACGAACGGGCTGCGCAGCTCGTGCGAGATCTTGCCGAGCAGGGCGGTCTTGGACTGGCTCTGCTGCTTGAGGGACTGCTCGCGCATCGAGATCTCGCGCGCCATGCGCTGGAGCACGCGCGCCAGCCGGCCCAGGGCGTCGGTGCGCTCGGCCAGCGGGTCGAGGCTCGCCGGGTCGAACCTTCCAGCCTCGATGCTGGCTGCGGCGTCGGTCAGGTAGGTGACGCTGCGCCGGTACTCGGCCTCCTGCTCGTACATGCGCTTGGTCGCCAGCGAGGCGTTCAGCCGGGCGCGCAGCAGCACGGGGTCAACCGGCTTGGTGAGGTGGTCGGTGGCTCCCATCTCGATGCAGCGCACCACGCTCTGCATCTCGTCCACCGCGGAGACGACGATCACCGGCAGGTGGCGCAGGTTGAGGTCGGCCTTCAGATGGGCGAGCACCTGGAAGCCATCCATCTCCGGCATCAGCAGGTCGAGCAGCACCACGTCGCAGGGCTGCTCGTAGAGCCGCTCCAGCGCCTGCCGGCCGTGCTCGGCGGCCACCGCCGCGTACCCCTCCTGCTCGAGCTGCCTGGCGAGCAGCAGGCGGTTGATCTCGTTGTCGTCTACAACGAGCACGGTGCCTTTGCGCGCCGTCATCGCGACACCTCCGTGGCCTGGCGCCGCGCACAGGTGCGGAGTACACGGCGGGTAGAGGGAGAAGGACAGCCGGTGGCACGGCAGCAAGCAGTCTTCCCACCTGCCGGCCGTGCGGCGAGTATAACACCGGCGTGGGGAACAATGGCCGCGGAATAGAGTCGAAAGGGTGGCATTTGCGCGATTCGTCTAGTTCCCGAAGTCGTCGGAGTGGGGCTCCTCTGCCGGCTGGTGCGCCGCCGGGAGCGTGATCGTGAACGTGGTGCCGGCGCCGGCGCGGCTGGAGACGCTGATCGAGCCGCCGTGCTGCGTCACGATGTGCAGGCTGATCGCCAGCCCCAGGCCCGTGCCCTCGGGCTTGGTGGTGTAGAACGGCTCGAACAGGTGCGGCAGATGCTCCTCCGGTATCCCGACGCCGGTATCGCTGACCTGGACGGCCACCATGGGGGCGCCGTTCTCGGAGTCGAGCAGGGTCGTCGTGATCGAAAGCGACCCGCCGTTCGGCATCGCGTCGCAGGCGTTGAGCAGGAGGTTGAGGAACACCTGGCGCAGCTGGTCGCTGTGCCCCGTGACCGGCGGCAGGTTGGGCGAGAGGTCGGTGGCGATGCTCACGTGCCCGTGGCGCAGGTGGGTCTGCACCAGCTCGCTCGTCTCGATCAGCAGCCTGTTGACCTCCACCGGCTCCAGCTCATCGCGGGAGGGCCGGTAGAAATCGCGCATGCGGGTGACGATCTTGGCGATGCGCCCCAGCTCATTCTGCGCGATCTGCAGGAACTGGTGCGGCTGCGAGCCGGGGGGCAGATCCTGCTCGACCAGGTAGAGGCTGTTGCGGGCGGCGTACAGCGGGTTGTTGATCTCGTGGGCCACCGAGGCCGCCAGCTCGCCAACCGCAGCGAGCTTCGCGCTCTGGAGCAGCTGCGCCTGGGCGGCGTCGAGGCGCGCCTGGGCCTGGGCGTGGAGCGACCGGGTCAGGTGCAGGTCGGACTGGAGCCGGGCGGCGCGGCTGCGGTGGCGGTTCTCAGCGATCGCGACGGCGGCCAGGTCGGCGAGCGCCTGGACGAAGGGCAGGTCGCGCGGGTGGAACAGGTGGGCGTGGGTGCTGCCATACAGCACCAGGGCGCCCATGCGCTGGCTCTCGATGCGCATGGGCGCCAGCAGGGCGCTGTTGGGCGGCCAGGACTTGATGGTCCGCGCGAGCCGCTCGACCTGCTCCGGGCTGAGGTCGGCGAGGGCTATGTCCAGCTCGGGGCCGACCATCAGCATGGCGCGCGGGGCGAGGTAGGCGCGGCCGGCCACGCCGCGGCCCGGCTGCACAGTCACCGCGGCGGGCACGCCGGAGCTGGCGGCCCGCAGGCGCAGCGCCTGGCCATCGTCATCGGTGAGGTACAGCAGCGCGCCGCTCGTCCCCGGGAACAGGTCGACCGCCTTCTGCACGACCATCCTGAGGATCTGCTCGACCTCCCTGGTCACAAGCAGGGCGGCGCAGATCATCAGAAGGGCGCTCAGGCGGTTGCCCGCGCTGCTCCCCTGCGTGCGGCGCAGCGCCTCGACCTGCGCCTCGAGCTCGGCGACGCGCCTGGAGGCGGCCGCCAGCTGCTCCCTGGCGCGCTGAAGCTCAATCTGGAGATCCTGCATGAATCCGATCCTAGCACACCTCTCGGCGCGCGGCAATGGCATCTCAAGCCCGATACGCTACCCCATAGTGACCGGAGGACCAGGTAACGGGGTGACTTGGTGACCGGGTGACACGAGAGCGAGATGGCTCTGGTGCGGTACGGGCTTCTCGCCTCAACGAGTCATCCCCGAGGTGACGGGGTGACAGGGTGATAAGGTGACAGGGTGACACAGGAGCGAGATGGCTCGTGGCGCGGTACGGGCCTCTCGCCGCAAAGAGTCACCCTGTCACCCCGTCACCCCCTCACCAAGTCACCCCGTCACCGAGTCGAGCACCAGCACCCAGTCGTTGCCGCGGCCGCCGCTCGGCGGCGTGAACACCTGCGCGGGGGCGATCTCGAACACCCCGATCTCGCGCGTCGCGCCGGTCCGCGGGTCGAACCAGGCCGCCGTGGCGCGCGGGCCGGCGAGCCGCGTCAGATCGACCGTCACCTCACGGCCGTCGGGGATGTAGACAAAAGCGTAGCTCCCGGCCTCGTCGCGCGCGGCCCGGATGTGGAAGGGGCCCGGCGCCGGATCGGACGCGATCAGCGCCTGATCCGGCACGCGGCCGAGCCTCGGCCGGGACTCGAGCAGCGCGCGGGCGTGCGTCATCTGGCCCGAGCCCGGCAGGTGGATCGCCTCGGTCCAGTAGGTCCGCGCGAAGGTGATCGGGTCGCGGCCGGGCGCGTAGAACTGCCAGATGTCGTGGCAGCCGTAGGTGTGGCCGTGCGCGCCGGCGAGCAGCGCCCAGTAGGCGGACTTGCGCACGTCCGCCTCGTCGAGGTAGCCGTTCTCCTGCTTGAAGGCGTTGGGGTGGTCCTCGTAGCCGGGCTCGGCGTCCATGCAGGGCTTGGCCGGCGTCCGGGCGTAGTCCTCGCCCACCATGCGGTCGTTGTCGCGGTCGCGCGTGTGGCCGGACTGGAGCATGTTGAAGTCCAGCCAGTCGTCGTCGTGGAAGTAGGCGGCCGAGGAGTGCTGGCCCATGGGGTGGAAGCTGATCAGGTGGGCGCCCCCGTCGCCGCGCCGGATGCCGGCGGCCATCGCGCGGATGATCGCGAAGTGCTCCGGCGTCTCGGGGACGCGGTCGCCACCGAGGATCCAGATCACGTCGGCGTCGCGGTAGCGGCGGGCGAGCCACTCGCCGTAGACGGCGGCGTTGGCCGGGGTGAAGATCTCCGGCCCGATGCCCCAGCGCTTGTTCCACTTGTCGCCCCAGGTGGGGAGCATGCCGATGAACAGGCCGAGCTGGTTGGCGCGGCGCACGATCCAGTCCACGTGCTCCCAGTAGGGCTCGTCGGGCTGGGTCGGGTCGTCGTCGCGCAGCGGGCGCGCGCCGTACGGGTTCGGGGTGTGCAGGCCATCGTACTCGGCCAGCGCCACCGCCTGGATGACGCTGAAGCGCTTGGCGGCCCGGTCGCGCAGGTAGACGTCGGCCTCCTCGCGCGTGAGGCGGTGGAACAGCTCCCAGGCCGTGTCGCCCAGGTAGAAGAACGGCGAGCCGTCTTCCCGAACCAGAAAGCGCCGGTTGTCGCTCACCCGGAGACGAGTGGTCATACGAGTGCTCCTTCAATTACGCTGGAATGGCGTTCCACATCCGCCGCCCGGCCCACCTTATGAGGAGGGGCTGCAGCGCCGCACCGCGCAGCCCTTGTGATTGACACGTCTGTGGCGCCGTGCTACCCTCGAGCCCGATCGTACCAGCTGAGGCACATATGCAGACATCTCGATTGCTTGAGCTCTTCTCGCTGGAGGGCAAGGTCGCGCTGGTCACCGGCGCCAGCGGCGACATCGGCCGGGCGCTGGCGCAGGGGCTCGCGGCCGCCGGCGCGACAGTCGCGCTGAGCGGGCGGTCCCCCGAGAAGCTGGAGCGGACGCGCGCGGCGATCGCGGACGCGGGCGGCACCGCCGCCGTCTTTCCTGCCGATCTCTCCGAGCCCGAGGCGCCGGCCGCGCTGGCGGAGCGGGTGGCGCAGCAGATGGGGCGGATCGACGTGCTGGTGAACTGCGCCGGCATGAACCGCCGCCAGCCAATCGCCGAGGTGACGGCCGCGAACTACGCCGCGATCATGGACGCCAACCTGCGCTCGGCCTACTTCCTGAGCCAGGCCGCGCTGCCGCACCTCATCGCGCAGGGCGGCGGCAAGATCATCAACATCGGCTCGCTCACCGTCGCCGTCGGCCTCGCGGATGTGTCGGTGTACGGCATGACCAAGAGCGCGCTCGCGCAGCTGACCAAGACGATGGCGGTCGAGTGGGCGCAGCACAACATCCAGGTCAACTGCCTCTGCCCGGGGTTCATCGCCACCGAGCTGACCGTGCCGCTGTTCGCCAACCAGCGCCGGCGGGCGTGGATCCTCGAGCGGACGCCGCTCGGGCGCCCGGGCACCCCCGACGACCTGGTCGGCATGGCGATCTTCCTGGCCTCGCGCGCGTCCGACTTCATGACCGGCCAGACGGTCTTTGTGGACGGCGGGTTCACGGCCGGAAGCATGTGGTGAGCCCATCTGGCTCCGAAATGCCTCAGTCGGCCGCCCGCGGCGCCGGGCGCAGCGCGTCGGGAATGCGGAACTGGGCGCGGCGGCCGGGGCGCTCCACACGCATCAGCCGCGCGACCATCGCGGCGCCGTAGCTCTCGGAGAGCCGGGCGAGCAGCGGCAGGCGGTCGTAGGCCGTGCCCGTGAGCCAGCCGAGCAGCCGCATCGGCGCCATCAGCTCGCGCGTCCAGTCGGCGGGCGGCAGCCCGAGCATGTCCGCCGTCACATCGCCGAGGAAGAAGCGCATCATGGTCACCGGCATGTTGGCGAGCGGGCCGCCGCCAGGGTCCTTCAGCATCTGGACCAGCGCGGCGGCCAGCTGGCGGCCCTCGGGGCTGGGTGCGAAGTGACGCCGCTGGATGGCCAGCAGCAGCCGGCCGGCGGCGGCGATGTCGGCCGGGAGCATGTCCTCGCGCATGCCCATCAGCACCCCGACGACGTTCCAGGCGTGCAGGTAGGCCTCGGCGTCCGCCTCGGCCACCTCGAAGCCCAGCTTGCGCAGGCCGTCGAGCGTGACGTAGCTGAACGTCAGCAGCGTGCCGAGCATGTCCTCCTGGTTGAGCGGCAGGTCGAACTCCGGGTTCCAGCCGTGCTGCAGGATCAGATGGCGGACGGCGGCGTGCATTAGGCGGACCTTCTGCGCCGAGCGCACGCCGGCGCCGCCGGGCCGCAGGCCGCCGGGGGCCATAACGTCGAAGATGAACTGGGCGGTCTCCAGCAGGCGCGGGCGCGGGTTCTTCGAAAGGCGCGCTGTCATGTGCAGCACCTGGACGCCCTTGCGCGCGGCGTAGCAGGCCGGCAGCGCGTAGTGCCCCAGGATGAGCATGGCCCGCCCGGCGTGGCGCCCGAAGAGCGCGGCGCTGCGGTCGATCAGCCGGTGGTCGGCCCAGGCGGGCAGCGCGCAGGTCTCCTCGAAGAAGGCGCGCGCCGGGGCCGGCATCTCCTCGGGCGTGTGCGCGTCGTTGCGGATGAGCTGGCCGAGCAGCCGGTTCACCGCGCCGACCTGGCCCTGCGCGAAGATCGTGTCGATCACCCTGTCGGCGAGCGGGTCGCCCTCGGATCGCAGCGCGTCGAGGGTCGCGTCGTCCCAGCCCGCTGCGGTTGGTTGCGTTGGCATGGTCCCCATATTTCTAGACAGCCTCGAAGCCACTCGGCGCGAGGAGCACAAGTCGTGCCGGGCCCCGCTCGTCCGGGCGCGACAACAGCATACCACCGAACGGCCAGGTGCGACGCGGTCTCTCTGGACTCGCGCGCGGCGCCCCCGCTTTTCCGCCGCTTTGCCGCGATACATCGCCGTAGAGCGCAGAAAAAAGGGTATTGCAATCGTGTGGCGCACGTGGTATAGTGTGAGCGTGTTCCAAGAGGTTTGGTTTCCACGCGTACGTAGCCTCTGCACACCCCTTGCCGCCTGGCGTGTGCTCCCCGCTCGACGTCCCAAGCCGATGGACAGCCTTATCATCAGACGTGGACCAAAAGGAGTAGGCGAGCGATGAGCTTCGCGAACAAGACGCTCACGTGTCGGGACTGCGGGACGGATTTCATCTTCACGGCAGGCGAGCAGGAGTTCTACGCGCAGAAGGGTTTCACCAACGAGCCATCGCGCTGCCCTCCGTGCCGCCAGGCGCACAAGGCCGGCGCCCGGAACGGCGGCGGCGGCAGCTACGGTCAGCGTAACAGCTTCAGCAGCGGCGGCGGCTACAGCGGCGAGCGCCAGATGTACACCACGACGTGCGCGTCGTGCGGCAACGAGGCGCAGGTGCCGTTCGTGCCGCGCGGCGACAAGCCGGTGTACTGCTCGGATTGCTTCCGCCAGCAGCGCCAGAACCGCTGGTAGCGACGATCAAGGCGGCAGACACAAAAGAGCACGAGGGAGTTCCCTCGTGCTCTTTTGTTTGCCCGCAGCTACTCCTCGGTGATCGTCACCTTCAGCATCGGCTCGCCCGGCTCGGTCGGGTTCTGCTCCGGGTCGCGCAGCGGGATGCCGTCGACGATCTCCTGGCCCTCGATCACCTCGCCGAAGATCGTATACTGGCCGTCCAGCCAGGGGGCGGGGGCGGTGGTGATGAAGAACTGCGAGCCGGCGCTGTCCGGGTCGGCGCTGCGGGCCATCGCCACCAGGCCCGGCCGGTCGAACTTCATCTGATCGTTGAACTCGGCAGGCACCGTGTAGCCCGGCCCGCCGGTGCCAGTGCCGGTCGGGTCGCCGCCCTGCGCCATGAAGTTCTCCAGCACGCGGTGCCAGGTGGTACCGTCGTAGAAGCCCTCGCGCGCCAGGAAGACGAAGCTGTTCACCGTCTGCGGCGCCAGGTCCGGCCGCAGCCGGATCACGATATCGCCGCGCGGCGTGGTGATCGTCGCCGTGTAGCGCTTGTTGACGTCGATCGTCATCGGCGGCGGCGCGCTGTAGCGGTTGTTGCGCGCGGCCACGTCGCCCGCAGCTGCGGCAGCCTCAGCCGTAGGGGCGGGCGCGGCGGTCGCTTCGGCCGGCGCGGGGGTGACGGCCTCGAACGGGAGCGGGGTGGCCTCCCCCGCGGTGGGCTGGGCCGCCGGGCGGGCGAGCATCAGGCCGAGGACGACAAAGAGGGCGACCACCGCCACCGCCGCGAGCGCGCCGAGCGGGCTGCTCTGCTGCGGGGCCTCGGGCCCTTTCCTAGCACGAGTGGACTGGCTCACAGGCACGTTCCTCCAGGATGGGCGGGCGCGCGGCCCGCAGGTGTCTGTCCATATCGGGGCAGTATTATAGCACCCGAGGGTGGCCCGGGCAGCCGCCTCAGGCGCCGCGCTGGAGGCCAGGCACTTGCACATCCGTGCTATAATGGCAGCACACCCGCTGAGCGAGCCGGAGGTGTGCGATGGGCACGGCGATCATCATGGAGCCGGATATCCAGCAGAAGCTGGAGATCCTCGGGCGCGAGGCCTCCGACGAAGTGACCGATGTGCCCGCCACGCAGAGCATCAGGCAGGGCATCACCCACCCGACCGGCTTCATCTACAACGCGGCGCAGGAGGGCGGCGGCTCGACGCGGCTGTTCAAGGTCCTGCAGACGAACGCGTGCCGCTTCGCGTGCCGGTAGTGGCCGCATTTAAATCCTCTACTCCGGCCACCAGTAGACGCGCCTTGTCGAGCACGAGGTGACACGTCACGTCGGCGTACTTCGTGTCCCCTTCGGTCGTAATGAGTACCTCGACATCGAGCAGGTCAATAATTGTTCGCTTGGTCTCCTCGGAAAGTCCTGCCTCGACTTTTGCCCGAATAGCCCGCACGAGGACACTCAACTCGTCCACACGCTCTGCGAGCGAACTCATACCCACGAGGATTGCGTCCAGCCGCTCTATCTCCTTCTGACAGCTCGTGCGTGCGGCATCGAGTTGTCCCTTCTGAGCAGCAATCTCTTCCATTTGGAAGAGTCCGGCAGTGTAGAGCTGCACGAGACGTGCGAGCTGACTATCAAGCTGAGCGACCTGACTCAGATACACAGCACGCTCCCCCTCCAGACGATTGCGCTCTTCGAGCACTGTGTCACCTCGCAGAGCAGCGCGCTCGCGGATGTGTGCTTCGTTCAAGACTTCGTGGTCAATCCAGTTCCAAACTACTGGCTCTATCTGGTCACATCGGAAGCCCGGAATGTCGCAGCGGCCGTTCTCCCCTATGTACATGGTACTATGGTA
>CALJIC010000087.1 GCA_937974195.1 uncultured Roseiflexaceae bacterium
GCGGGCACAGCGACGCCGATGGCGGCGAGCAGGGTGCGACGTGAGGCGGCGGGGGGATCGCCCTCGCCACGGGCGGTAGTAGGGTAGGCAGCAGCCATAATCCGGGCTCCGTGAAGCTCGGGTTGCGGTCAGGCCGGGCAGGGTGGTGCCAACACCCTGTCCGGCCGCTCTGTGTTGCGGCAGCACCGCATTACACGTATTGTGTAACCTCGCTCATCCTGAGCGGTCAACTCATTATGAGTAAGGTTACTCAAGACGTGGAGATCACGCCCGCTCAGTGTCGAGCCGCCCGCGCCCTGCTGAACTGGTCCCAGGACCAGTTGGAGGCTGCGGCGAAGGTCGCACGGAAGACCATCGTTGATTTCGAGCGGGAAGCTCGCCGGCCCTATGATCGCACCCTCGCCGCGATCCGCGCTGCGCTAGAGGCGGGCGGCGTTGAGTTCATCGAGGAGAACGGCGGCGGGCCGGGGGTGCGGTTGCGGAAGGCCGGCAGCTCTGCGCCGCGTCCGTCGTAAGTGTTGGCTCCGGATAGGAATTGAGCCAGTTGGGACAGGCTGAGATCGCGGCCTAGAGCGAGGGGGAATCCGGTATGGGGAATGACGGACCGACGTTCCTGCGCTGGTGGCCGGCCAGCGTCGGGGTCGCACCAGGCCACCGAGCGGCCGGCCCGAAAGAGGAGCGCTTCGAGACCCTCGACGCCGCCCTAGATGCCGTCGAGGCGCGTTGGGAGACGCTACAGCACCAGGCGCCCCAGATCCTCGATAAGCGACGCGTGCTGCTGGTCAGCACGGAGGAGCTCCGGAGCATGATGGCGGCGGAGGAGCCGTAATCGTGCGACAACGCGGGAGGAGCCGGCACGGGCACTTGGCCTTTCAGAGATAGCGCTGGGAGCACCTTTCCTGATGGCGGCACCGACAAGCCGAGAAGCATTTCACGCGGCGGGCGGCGCGTTCGTCGACATCGCCTAGCACTACTTTGGCGGTGTTGCGGAACGGCCTGAGGCTGCTGGCCGTTCCCCTCCTATCTGCTGAGGCGGGGGGCGAGGATGGCGGCGCGCGGACAGGCTGATTGGATGCGGGAGCTCCAGGCTTGGAGTGCGCCCTTCCTGGAGGCGCTCGATCATCCTGCGCGGCGTCACTGGGCGCCATACTACCTGCGCGGGCTGCTGCTGCCGGGCGAGCGCAAGAGCATCCAGCCCATGGCGGCCCGGCTCGGCCTGCCCGCGCACGACCAGCTCCACAACTTCGTCGCCAGTCCTGCCTGGGACGGTGAGGCGCTCGAAGCGGTGCTGGCGGCCAAGGCGGACGCGCTGGTCGGGGGCGGCGATGCGGTGCTGGTGGTGGACGACACCGCCCTGCCGAAGAAGGGCGCGGCCTCGGTTGGCGTGGCGCACCAATATGCAGGGGCGCTCGGCAAGAACGCCAACTGCCAGACCCTGGTCTCGCTGACGCTGGCGCGTGACGAGGTGCCGGTACCGGTCGCCCTGCGGCTGTTCCTGCCGCGCGAGTGGGTGACGGATCCGGCCCGGCTCGAGCGGGCCGGCGTGCCGGCGGCCCATCGGGCGCCGCGGGCCAAGGGCGAGGTCGCCTTGGCCGAGATCGACCGCCTGACGGCCCTCGGTCTGCGCTTCGGCTGCGTGCTGGCGGATGCAGGCTATGGCAACAGTGCGCTGTTCCGCCAGGCGCTCTCGGCACGCGGGCTGTCCTGGGCGGTCGGCATCCCGAAACTGCAGCAGGCCTATGGGACAGAGGTCGCCCTGCTCTGGCCCCGGGCGCCGACCGGGCGGCCGCGCCGCCAACCGGTGCCGAGCGAGCGGCCGGTCGCGGCCGAGGCGCTGCTCGCCGCTGCCACCTGGCGGCCGGTCGTCTGGCGCCGCGGCACCAAGGCGCCGCTCGTGGCCGAGTTCGCCGCCCTGCGGGTGCGCGTCGCCGATGGCGAGGCGGTGCGCGGCGGCCTCCACCTGCCCGGCGAGGAGGTCTGGCTGGTCGGCGAGCGCCGCGCCTCGGGCGAAGTGAAATACCACCTCTCCAATCTGCCCGCCGAAATACCGCTCGAGCGTCTGGTTGGCCTGATCAAGGCGCGCTGGGTCTGCGAGCAGGCGCACCAGCAGATGAAGGAGGAACTCGGCCTCGACCACTTCGAGGGACGGAACTGGCACGGTCTGCACCACCACGCGCTCATGGTGATGATCGCCATGGCCTTCCTGCAGCACCTCCGCCTCGCCGGGCAGCGCCCGACGAGGCCGGGGAAAAATGCGGCGCCACATTCCGGGCCCGCCACCATCGCCCAGCCTGCCCGCCATCCGCGCCGCACTCATCGCCATGCTTCAACGGCCGCCTGACACGATCGTCCGCTGTCCGCACTGCCGACAACGTCTGCTCATCAGGAACGTAACATCAGCACAGCCAAAGTAGTGCTAGGGCGACGGAGGACCCGGCGTGCGGCTGCGACTGGGGGCTGGATGAACCCACCTAAGACCGTGAAGGGTCACTGCCCGAACTGTGGCCCTGACTGCAACGCGGCGGTCGTTTGTGAGCGCGAGAGGGATTGGAGCGACGAATGTGGTGTAACGGTCGCTTACAGGATCCTCGAGTGCTCTGCCTGCGAAGCTGTCTACTTTCAGCAAGAGGAGCTCTGCTTCGATAACGAAGACGAGCGATACGACCCGCAGACGGGCGAATGGGAAACCTACATCAAGCCCAAGGTCACCTTCTGGCCTGCGCCATCGCGCCGCGAGCGCCCGGACTGGTTGGATGGGCTCACCCTGGACGACGCGGTCCTGTCTCGCGTCCTGCGGGAGGTGTACACCGCCCTGGACCATGATCTTCGGGTGCTCACGGCGATCGGGATCCGCACCGCATTCGACCGGGCTACCGAACTCCTGGGTGTCGACCCGGCGCTTCACTTCGATGAGAAGCTGACGGCACTGGTTGACCAGGGCAGGATTGGGGCCGAAGAGCGAGAGATCCTGGAGGTGCTGACCGACGCCGGCAACGCCGCCGCACACCGCGGTTGGCGGCCGGACACAGACCACCTCCGCGTCATGATGGATACCCTCGAAGCGTTTGTGTGCCGGTCCTTCGTACTGGGCGACGCGGCCCGGAAGCTCAAGGAGAGCGTTCCACCCCGGCCGAAGCGGAAATCCGCTGCCAGCCGGGCGAAAGGCTAGGTGTGTAGTCCCGGGGAGTAGTGGTGCATCTTTGACCCGCGAGGGGGAGGATGCGC
>CALJIC010000088.1 GCA_937974195.1 uncultured Roseiflexaceae bacterium
AGGGCCGCCGAGACTGAGACGGCGCGCAGGAGCAGCGCAAAAGGGGTCCAGGGGCGGAGCCCTCGGCGCCCCGCCCGCCCCACCTCCCCGGAAGGAGGGCGGGCGGGGCCACCGCGCAGCTAGCGCCGCGGCGCGCGCCGCACCTCGGACGGCCGCAGCATCTCCCCAATGCGGGTGAGGAGCCGGCGCAGCAGCGACGGGCGCACCGACCGCCACGCGTGGCTCAGCTCCTCGGGGTCGGCGGATCTGCGCCCGGGCGGGCTGTAGCGCTCGGCCACGTAGGCCCCGACGATCCTGTCGACCGGCGCGCGGGCCCCCGGCACCGCGCGGGCGATCGTCGCGCCGTACTCGTGGGGCGTCGCGTCGGGCGGCTGGGGCAGCCCGCCCCACGTGGCCAGGCGCGTCAGCCGGGCGAAGGCCGCCTGGGCGGGCGTCAGGCTCCGCAGGTTCCACTGCAGCGCCACCCACGCCAGCCCGGCCAGCCCGATGAGGATCGCCAGCGCGCCGCCGGCCGCCGTGAGCTGGCGCAGCCGCTCGCGGGCGCGGATGGCCTCCAGCTCGCGCATCACCGCCTCGGGGTCGCTCGCGCCGCTCTGCTGCATCTGCTCCTCGAGCTGGCGCAGGTAGTCGTCGACGGTGCTTGTGCCGAGGTTGTCGCTGATCGGCCCGCTCTCCTCATCCTCGGCGCTCGGATCGGGGAACGCCGGGCGGACCGGGACGCTGGCGTAGGGCGCGGGGGTCGGCTCGAACCGCTGCCAGCCGTAGCCGGGGAAGTAGACCTCGACCCAGCTGTGGGCCACGCTCTCGCGCACCACGTAGTCGCCCGAGTCCGGGTCGGCCGTGCCGCCGGCGTAGCCCTGGACCCAGCGGGCCGGGATGCCCTGCGTGCGCAGCATCGCCACCATCGCGGTCGCGAAGTCGTCGCAGTAGCCGGCGCGAGACTCGAACAGGAAGTAGTCCACCCAGTCGCGCCCCTCGGGCGGCGCGGGCCGGCTCTCGTCGTACCGCAGGGTGCGCAGGTAGCGCTGGATGGCCATCGCGGCGTCGTAGGGGTTCTCGGCGCCCGCGTCCTCCACCACCTGGCGCGCCAGCTCGCCCACGCGCGCCGGCAGAGTCTCCGGCAGCTGCAGGTAGGGGCCCCTGACCCATCCCGGGTAGATGCTCCCGGCCTGGCGCAGGCTCTGCTCGTCCACCAGCGACACGTAGGCGGTCACGCTGTAGGTCAGCGACCGCTCGAGCGCCACGTCGCTGGTGACCGAGGCGATCTCGGCGAAGTTCGGCAGCTGCTCGCCGCCCTCCTCGATGTAGCCGTGCTGCACCCGCACCGGCAGGCTCACGCTGTTCAGGTGGCCGCCGACCATCACCAGCCCGTCGTCGCGGCGCTGCGCGAGGGTGATCGTCTGCGTGACCAGCTCGTGCGCGGCGGGGGCGTCCTGGTCGAGCGGCCGGCGGGCGCCGATCGGGGAGCGCGCCTCCTCGGCGGTGGCGACGCCCAGGGCGGCGCGGGCGCGCTCGCCGACGGTGTTCTGCCACAGGCGCCCGGTGTAGCGGTCGAAGGCCACCGCCCGCCAGTACTCGTAGCGCGGGGACTGGACGCGCATCACCACCGCCTCGCCGAGCTGGCGCGGCCCGCCCACCTCGACGCCGCGCATCATGAAGGAGCCGCCGGTGCCGGGCGGCGCGTTGATCGTGCTGAAGGCATCGTTCCAGGCCTCGCGCGCCGAGGCGAACGGCCGGCGGATGGTGTTCCAGACGCGGGCGGCCTGCTCGCTGGTGACGTTGCCCGGCAGCAGCCCCGTGCCGGTGATGACCAGCAGGCAGAACAGCGCGGCCGCGAGCAGGAAGCGCCCCGCCAGGTAGTCGGGGAACTCGACCTGGACGACGCGCCAGAGCTGCTGCTGCTCGGCGATGTACTGGTAGACCAGCAGCAGCAGCGCCGCGCCGAGGAACACGAAGAACAGCGTGTCCGGCTTGGGGAAGGCGAAGGTGTAGTTGATCAGGATGATCGCGCCGCTCAGCGCCACGGCCAGCCAGGGGCGGTGGGCGCGGAACAGCAGCCAGCCGGTGAGGTAGCCGAGCGACCACGCCAGCAGCGCGAGCGTCACGACGAACAGGACGATGTCCTCGCCGCGGCCGCCGGCGCCGAGGATGCGCAGCCAGATCACGGCCCGGATCGCGATCTCGGACGCCTGGTCGGACCAGGTGGTGAGGCGCTCGGCGGCGTTGGAGCCGAACTCGCGCTCGACCTCGCCGACCAGCGTGGGGCCGGTGCGCTGCACCGCCAGCGCGACCCCGAGGGCGGCGGCGAGCAGGTGGGCCAGCCAGCCGGGCAGCCAGTGCAGCCGGGCGAAGATCACGCCCACCAGCAGGCCGAGCAGCGCGATGCCGGGCAGGATGTCGAGCCCGGCGGCCCAGTTGGCGTCGGCGATGCTGCGGAACACGCACCAGAGCGCGACCGCCGCCAGCAGCGTGCCGGGCAGCAGCGTGCCGAGCTCGAGGCGCGCGTGCCAGGGGCGCGCGGTGGTTTCGTGAGCGGTTGTTGCGACCATAGGCGGCTGAGCGACGCGTGTGCGGCGCCGGTGCCCCGCGCGGGGCACCGCGTCAGACGGCGGCCCCCCTGCGCGCCGGAGCACGCGCTACGCAGCGCACACGGCGCCTCATCTCTCTCTGAAGGCGAAAAGGTCCACGGCGTTGGCCCACACCTGCGCGGCGAGCTCGGGGAGCTCCATCTCGCGCAGATCCGCGAGCCGCTCGGCCACCAGCCGGACGTTGGCCGGCTCGTTGCGCCTGCCGCGCAGCGGGTGCGGCGCCAGGTACGGGCTGTCGGTCTCGGTCAGCAGGCGCTCGACCGGCGCGCGGCGGGCCACCTCGCGCAGCTCGGCGGCGCTCTTGAACGTGAGCGGCCCGCTGAACGAGAGCGAGAAGCCGATCTCCAGGCAGGCCTCGGCGTAGCCCCAGCCGCCGGAGAACGAGTGCATCACCCCGGCCAGGCCGCGCGCCGCATCGCGCAGCACGCGCACCGTGTCCTCGGCCGCCTCGCGGCTGTGGATCACGACCGGCAGGCCGAGCTCGCGCGCCAGCGCCAGCTGCTCGCGGAAGATGCGCTCCTGGACGTCGGGCGGCGCGGCGTTCCAGTGGTAGTCCAGCCCGATCTCGCCGATCGCCACCACCTTGGGGTGCGCGGCGAGCCGGCGCAGCTCATCCAGCCAGTCGCCGGCGGCAGCCTGCGGGTAGTTCGGCTGGACGCCGACCGCGGCGTAGATGGCGGGGTGCGCCTCGGCGAGCGCGACGGCGGCGCGGGACGAGGTCAGGTCGTAGCCGATCTCGATCATCCGCGCGACGCCGGCCTCGGCGGCGCGGCCGAGGACCGCGTCGCGGTCCTGGGCGAACTGCTCGGAGCAGATGTGGGCGTGGGTGTCGATCAGGCGCAGGGTATCGTGCATAGGCGGCATTGTAGCACGCTGCGCGGCTCTTTGGGGCCGCGTGGCGTGGGCTCATTTCCGACTGCCGTCGGGCGGGCGATGTGTGTGCCGCT
>CALJIC010000089.1 GCA_937974195.1 uncultured Roseiflexaceae bacterium
GCAAGCCCTCCACGGATGTTTTTTCTGCTCTGCGGCTGCGCAGCAGCCGCAGAGCAGAAGGAAATTTGTAACCCCACCGCGCCGCAGAGCGGCGAAAGGGAGATTCTGGGGCCTCCCCACACCCCTCCAGAGGGCGCGAGGCCACCGCGCAGCTCACAGCGTAAGCTCTGTCAGAGGATAAAGGAAACGCGACATGCTCACCCCACACAAGCTCGTGTGTGAATACCTCGTCAACCCGATTGGCCTGGATGTGCGCCAGCCGCGCCTGAGCTGGCAGCTCAGCGCCCAGCGCCGCGGCGCGCGGCAGACGGCGTACCACATCCGGGTGGGCGACAGCCTGGCCGCGCTCGAGGGCGGCCAGGGCGGCATCGTGTGGGATACGGGCAGAGTGGAGTCCGATGCCTCGCTGCACATCCCCTACGCCGGCCCGGCTCTGCAGCCACGCCGGCGCTACTTCTGGCAGGTGCGGGTGTGGGATGAGAACGGCACCCCTTCGGCGTGGAGCGAGATCGCGTTCTGGGAGACGGGCCTGCTCGGCAGCGGCTGGCAGGCGGCGTGGATCACCCCCGACTGGGACGAGGACACCAGCCGCCCGCAGCCGTCCCCGCTGCTGCGCCGCGCCTTCCACGCCGCCGGCGACATCGTCGCCGCCCGGATCTACGCCACCAGCCTGGGCATCTACGAGCTGCGGCTGAACGGCCGGCGCGTCGGCGACGCGGTGCTGACCCCCGGCTGGACCAGCTACGACCGCCGCCTGCAGTACCAGACCTACGATGTGACGGACCTGGTGCGCGCGGGCGAGAACGTCGTGGGCGCCATGCTCGGCGACGGCTGGTACCGCGGCTACCTGGGCCACCGCGGCCACCGCAATGTGTACGGGGACCGGCTGGCGCTCCTCCTGCAGCTGCATATCACCTACGCCGACGGCAGAGTCCAGGTCGTCTGCAGCGATCTGGACTGGCGGGCGGCCCGCGGCCCCATCCACATGTCGGACCTCTACCTGGGCGAGACCTACGACGCGCGCGATGAGAAGCCGGGCTGGGACCAGCCCGGCTACGACGATAGCGACTGGTGCGGCGTGCGCCGGCTCGACCGCTCGAGCGAGGGCGTCGTCGCTCAGGTGGGCCCGCTCGTCCGCCGCCAGGAGACGCTCCGGCCGGTGCGCATCCTGCGCTCGCCCAAGGGCGAGACCATCCTCGACTTCGGCCAGAATATGGTCGGCTGGGTCCAGATGCGCGTCCGCGGCCCGCGCGGCACCACCGTCACCCTGCGCCACGCCGAGGTGCTGGACCGGCAGGGCAACCTCTACACCGAGAACCTCCGCTCCGCGGACCAGACCACGCGCTACACCCTGCGCGGGCAGGCCGACGGCGAGGAGGTGTTCGAGCCGCACTTCACCTTCCAGGGCTTCCGGTATGTGGCGGTGGAGGGCTTCCCCGGCGAGCCGACCCCCGATCACTTCACCGGCGTCGTGCTCCACTCGGACATGCCGGTCACGGGGGCGTTCGAGTGCTCCCACCCGCTCATCAACCAGCTGCAGCACAACATCCTCTGGGGGCAGAAGGGCAACTTTGTGGATGTGCCCACCGACTGCCCGCAGCGCGACGAGCGCCTGGGCTGGACCGGCGACACCCAGGTCTTCATCCGCACCGCCTGCTTCAACATGAACGTCGCCGCCTTTATCACCAAGTGGCTGCGCGACCTCAGCGCCGACCAGATGCCGAACGGCAGCGTGCCCTACGTGGTGCCGGATGTCCTGACGAAGATGCGCGCCGGCGCGGCGAACCCGCTCCCCGCCGCGGGCGCGGCCGCCTGGGGCGACGCGGCCGTGATCTGCCCGTGGACGATCTACCTGTGCTACGGCGACACGCGCCTGCTGGAAGAGCAGTACGAGAGCATGGCCGCCTGGGTGGACTTCATGCGCAGCCGGGCGGGCGACGACTACATCTGGCGGGACGATCCGCAGTTCGGCGACTGGCTCGACTATCGCGGGACCGACCCGCGCAGGCCGGCCCCCGTGACCAACACCGAGCTCGTCGCCACCGCCTTCTTCGCCTACAGCGCCGGGCTGCTGGCCGAGGTGGCCCGGGTGCTCGGCAGAGCGAGCGACGCCGAGCGCTACGCTGACCTGGCGGCCAAGGTGCGGGCCGCCTTCAACGAAGAGTTCGTCACCCCCTCCGGGCGGGTCGGCCCCAACACCCAGACGGCCTACGTGCTGGCGCTGCACTTCGATCTGCTGCCGGAGTCCGTGCGCCCGCTGGCCGTCGAGCGCCTGGTGAACGAGATCCGCCGCAACAACTACCACCTGACCACCGGCTTTGTGGGCACGCCCTACGTGTGCCACGTCCTGAGCCGGCACGGCCACACCGATGTGGCCTACAAGCTGCTCACCCAGGAGAGCTACCCCTCGTGGCTGTACCCCGTCAAGCAGGGCGCGACGACGATCTGGGAGCGGTGGGACGGCATCAAGCCGGACGGCAGCTTCCAGGACGCCAGCATGAACTCGTTCAACCACTACGCGTACGGCGCGATCGGCGAGTGGCTGTACCGCGTTGTGGCGGGGATCGAGGCGGACCCGGCTGAGCCGGGCTACAGGCGCGTCCTGATCCAGCCCCAGCCCGGCGGCCAGCTGACCTACGCCAGCGCCAGCCTCGAGTCGATGTACGGCAGGATCGAGGCGGCGTGGCGGCTCGAGGGCGGCGACTTCACGCTGGCCGTGACGCTCCCGCCCAATACCGAGGGCGTCGTCCGCCTGCCCGCGCGATCGGTCGAGGATGTCGCCGAGCAGGGGCGGGCGCTCGACGAGGCGGAGGGCATCCGCGCGGTCCGGCAGGAGGGCGAGGCGGTTTTCGTGACGGTTGGCTCCGGCTGCTATCACTTTCGCGTCCGCGCCCCGGTAGGGGTTTGCGGGGAGGCGGACGCCTCTGAGGCTTCTTAGTACCCGCCGCTCTGCGGCGCGGTGGCGTGTCGCCCGGCGGAGGGGTTTGGGGAGGCGAAGCCTCCCCAGGAGCTTCTTAGTTTCCGCGGGCAAACGGCCCTCCGAACCTCCCCGGAAGGGGTGCGGGGATGCTTCAGCTCCCCGCACCTCAGATCTCCCAGTGCTCGGGCGAGTTCCAGAGCGCCGCGAGCGTCAGGTCGCGGATGTTCACCAGCTCCTTGGGCAGCCGGTCATAGAGCCTGATGAACAGCTCCTCGTGCGAGAGGATCTCGCCGTTCCACGCCTCGCGGTCCACGCTCATCAGCTCCTGGAACTGCTCCTCGCTGAAGTCGAGGCCGCGCCAGTCCAGGTCCTCGTAGCGCGGCATCCAGCCGATCGGGCTCTCGACGCTCACGGCGTGCCCGTTGGCGCGCGCGACGATCCACTTCAGCACGCGCATGTTCTCGCCGAAGCCCGGCCACAGGAACTTCCCGTCCTTGTCTAGCCGGAACCAGTTGACGCCGAAGATGCGCGGCGGGTTCGGGATCATCCGCCCGAAGCGCAGCCAGTGGTTGAAGTAGTCGCCCATGTGGTAGCCGCAGAACGGCAGCATCGCGAACGGGTCGCGCCGCACCTGGCCGATCTTGCCGGTGGCCGCCGCGGTCGTCTCCGAGCCCATCGTCGCGGCCAGGTAGACGCCGTACATCCAGTTGAACGCCTGGTACACCAGCGGCAGCACCGAGGACCGGCGCCCGCCGAAGACGAAGGCCTTGATCGGCACGCCGCGCGGGTCCTCCCAGGCCGGGTCGATGCTCGGGCACTGGCTGGCCGGCGCGGTGAAGCGCGCGTTCGGGTGCGCCGCCTTCCGCCCGGTCTCCCGCGCGATCTCGGGCGTCCAGTCCTGGCCGGTCCAGTCGATCAGGTGGGCGGGCGGCTCCTTCGTCATCCCCTCCCACCACACGTCGCCGTCATCGGTGAGCGCGACGTTGGTGAAGATGGTGTTGGCACGTATCGTCGCCATCGCGTTCGGGTTCGTCTTCTCCGACGTGCCGGGCGCGACACCGAAGAAGCCGGCCTCGGGGTTGATCGCGTACAGCTGCCCGTCCTCCCCCGGCTTGATCCAGGCGATGTCGTCGCCGACGGTGGTCACCTTCCAGCCCTCCTGCTGGAAGGGCGCCGGCGGGATGAGCATGGCGAAGTTGGTCTTGCCGCACGCCGAGGGGAAGGCGGCCGCGATGTACGTCTTCTGCCCCGACGGCTCCTCGACCCCGAGGATCAGCATGTGCTCGGCCAGCCAGCCCTCGTCGCGCGCCATCACCGAGGCGATGCGCAGCGCCAGGCACTTCTTGCCGAGCAGCGCGTTGCCGCCGTAGCCCGAGCCGTACGACCAGATCGAGCGCTCCTCGGGGAAGTGGACGATGTACTTGGTGTCCTTATTGCACGGCCAGGGGACGTCCTTCTGGCCGGGCGCCAGCGGCATGCCCACCGAGTGGATGCACGGGATGAAGTCGCCGTTCTCGCCCAGGATGTCGTACACCGCGCTGCCCATGCGGGTCATGATCCGCATGTTCACGACGACGTACGGCGAGTCGGTGATCTGCACGCCGATCTGCGCGATCCGCGACCCGAGCGGGCCCATGCTGAAGGGCACGACGTACATCGTCCGCCCGCGCATGCAGCCGTCGAAGAGCGCGTTGAGCGTCTCCTTCATCTGCCGCGGGTGGACCCAGTTGTTCGTCGGGCCCGCGTCGGCCTTGCTCACCGAGCAGATGAACGTGCGGTCCTCGACGCGCGCGACGTCGCTCGGGTCCGAGCGGGCCAGGAAGCTGTTGGGGCGCTTCTCCGGGTTGAGGCGGATGAATGTGCCCGATGCGACCATCTGGTCGCAGAGCCGGTCATATTCAGCCTGCGAGCCGTCGCACCAGTGGATCGCATCTGGCTTGCAGAGCTCGGCCATCTGCTTGACCCAGGCGATGAGTCCGGCGTGGCGGATGTAGGACGGCGCGCCGAGGTTTTCGTATGACATCGACAGCTCCTTTCGTGGCGTAGGCCGGCTCAGCCGGAATGTCGCATGTTATATACCAGGTAGGATACCAGGAGTCACGCGTGTGCGGCGCACGGGCCGGCGGCGCCCTACAGGCCCCACAGCAGCCGCATGGCCGCCAGCAGCGCCGCGAAGCAGACCAGCGTGAGCCCGGCGCCCAGCCGCGTGAAGTCACTGAAGGTGTAGCCGCCCGGCCCCATCATCAGCACGTTCACCGGGTGGGCGATCGGGGTCAGGAACGCCGCCGAGCACGCGGTCGCCACCGCCACCGCTGCGGCCGCAGGGTCGGCGCCGACGCGCAGCGCGGCGGTGATGGCGATCGGCCCGATCACCAGCGCCGTGACCTGGCCGCCCATGACCTGCGTGAGCAGGACGGTGAACACCCACAGGCCGGCGACCAGCGCCAGCGGGCCGGCCGGGCCGACGGTGGCCACGAAGCCCTGGCCGATCAGCTCGGCCAGCCCGGTCTCCATCAGCGCCGTGCCGATCGGCAGGAAGCCGGCCACAAGCACGACCACGCGCCAGTCGATCGCCCGGTACACCTGCTCCATGTCGAGGCAGCCCGTCAGCACCAGCGCCACGGTGCCGGCCAGCACCGCCTCGGCCGTCGGTATCCACCCCGCCGCCGACACCGCCAGCACCGCCACGGTGATCAGCGCCGCGCTCCAGGCCTTGCCGCTCACCGGCGGCAGCCCCTCGTCGGGGTCGTCCAGCACGATGAAGCCCGGCTCCTGCGCCAGGGCGTGCACGCGCTGGCGCGGGCCGACCATCAGCAGCGCGTCGCCCGCCTGCAGCGCGAAGTCGCCGACATCGGTGCGGTAGCTGCGCCCCTCGCGCCAGAGCGCGACGGCGGTGAGGCCGTACTTCGAGCGGAAGCGCAGCTCCTTGAGCGTCTGGCCGATCGCCGGGGAGCGCGGGGCGACCACGACCTCGGTCAGGTGGACGGGGAGCTGCCTGGCCGCTACGCCCTGCCCGTCGCGCCCGATCGTCGTGTGCTGGGTCTCGAGCTGGCGCACGCGCTCCTCGCGCCCGAGCACCAGCAGCATGTCGCCGGAGCGAATGACCTCGGACGGCCCCGGGGCGATGCGCGCCTCGCGCCCGCGCCAGATCGCCACCACCGTCGCCCCGAGCCGCGCGCCGATCACGCTGTCGGCCAGCCGCTGCCCGACCAGCGGCGACTCGGGGCGCACGCTGACCTCCCACAGCCGCTCGGCGAGCTGGTAGGTCTGGGTCAGGTCGATGCGAGCCAGGGCGGCCCGGCCGACGGACTCGCGGGTGGGGAGCAGGCGCCGGCCCACCAGGCCCATGTACAGCATCCCCGCCACGAGCATCAGCCCGCCGCTCGGGAGAAAGTCGCCCATGTCCAGCGCGCGCAGCCCGAGCGACTGCATGCTGCCGCTGACCACGATGTTGGCGGTGGTGAAGATGGTGGCCATGCCGCCCAGCAGCGTCCCGTACGAGAGCGGCATCAGCAGCCGGGATGGCGGTATGCCGGTGTGGCGCGCGACGCTCACGGCGGCCGGGAGCAGGACCGCGCCGGCGGCGATGTTGTTCATCGCGAGCGACAGCAGCGCCCCCGCGCCCATGAAGAGCATGATCGTGCGCAGCTCGCTCCTGCCGGCCAGGTGGATCAGCTGGTCGGCCACCCACTGTACCACGCCGGTGCGCTCGAGCGCCGCGCTGATCGCGAACAGCCCGATGATGGTGATCACCGCCGGCTGGCTGAACCCCGCCAGCGCCTCCTCGGGCGTCACGGTGCCGGTCAGCCCCAGCGCCAGCAGCGTCAGCAGCGCCACCAGGTCCGGCCGCACCCGCCCGCTGGCGATCAGCGCCACCGCCGTCCCCGCGATCGCCAGCAGCAGGAGTTGTGGGGGTGTGAGGGGCAGCATGCTCCGCATAGTACCATAGAACCACCGCGGGGGACCGCCGTGAAGGCGCTGTCGGTGCGGGCAAGCTGTTAGTCGCCGGGAACGGACAAGCGGACTCCGGCCGGCGCTTCCGGCGCGCAAGCGGGCCGGAATCACGCTCGCGCGTGGATGCCGCGCTTCAGCCCACCTCTTCGCCGGCCGCCCTCCGTATCCCTGCTGTGTCGCGGGCGAAGGTCTCCTTCTGTGCGCCCGCGGCCGCTCCGTCCATTTCGAAGAGAGTTTTCACTATTCTTGGTGATTAACTCTACATTCTGTCGTCCGAAGCTCACCGCCGCTGATATCGGACGGTATAGTCGGCGGAAGGGTTTATCTCGTGCTGTTCCGGCGCTCTGGTCTCACGCTTGCTTCTCTCCTGCCCGCTTCTTCCTCCCAGGATGCGAGTAGAGCGGTCATAGTATCTGCGCCGCCGTTTTATGAGCCGCTAGCGCAGGCTCATGGCAAGCAAATTGCAGTAGGACTTAGCTGACACGAGTTACACGGTCATTCCACCCGCCCTCCACGACGAGGAGGGTGGAGGGCCTGTACGCCCACCAGAGCCGCGCTCCACCGGGAGATCCAGAGGGGCGCGGCCGTCCGGTGCTGCGTTTCGCCGGGAGGCCCGGAGAGACGCAGCCGACTAGATCATCGGGAGGTTCAGAACAATCGCGGCTTACTGGTGAGAGTGAGGTGTGGATATGCAGAGCATGTTCCGCAGCTCGCGCGCGGTGTTCGCCGCGATCTTTAGCCTGCTGCTCCTGCTCGCAGGGCTGAGTGCTGCGACAGCCGCTCACGCCCAATCGGGCCTGACGATCGTCGTCGATCGCGTTGATAAGACCGGGTGGCGCGCGCACGTCGAGGGGAGCTGCCCCGCGGGCTACGAGCTGAGAGCGCGCAACCTCAAGGGGACGTGGGAAGAGCCAGATGACAGCGGGGCGACGATCAGCGCTCGCTGCGTGCGCCCGAGCGACGGCTTCGAGCGCTGGCATGTGACCAAGTGGGTCCGCAATCCCGGCCATGTGAGCCCGACCAAGACGCCGCGGTCGCACAAGACGCCCACAGCCACCCCGCGGCCGCACAAGACGCCCACGGCCACTCCGCGGCCGCACAAGACGCCCACGGCCACCCCGCGGCCGCACAAGCCGACCCAAGTGCCGTGCCCTGGGTGTCCTGTGCCGACAGCAACGCCGGTGCTGCCGACAGCCACACCAGAGGTGCCGGATGTGACGCCGGTGCTACCGACGGCCACACCAGAAGTGCCGACCGTGGCGCCGGTGCAGCCGACAGCAACGCCGCTGGTGCCGACCGTGGCGCCGGTGCAGCCGACAGCAACGCC
>CALJIC010000090.1 GCA_937974195.1 uncultured Roseiflexaceae bacterium
GGCCCGGCTGGTCTCGCTGCCAACAAGGTTGCTCAGCCGCCAGATAAAGGATTGGACATCGATCATGTCGCGGGGCTTGAGCGGGGCGAGAGCCGTAAAGAGCACCCGGCTCAGCGACTGTAGACGCTTGTAGGCGGCCGCGTTGGGGCGCGTCGGCCACGCTGTCTTGTCGCCGAGCTCACCCAGGAGGAGCTGCCAGGGCGATGGCTTCACGAAGATGTGATTCTCCGGATCGAGGAGCATCAGGAAGTAGGTCGCGGCCGGCCAGACGCCCGGCTTCTTCGCGCTCAGCAGCTCGACCCAGGCATCGAAGCGCGCGTCGAAGTCGCCCCCGCCATAGAGCAGATCGTAGAGCCGCCGAACCAGCGGCTCCGCTGGAGCATCGAGGACGGGCAGGCGATCCCATTGGTTGAGCAGGTTGTTCGATTGGCGGAAACCGGTCGGTGTGAGCACCGATCCCGACATGGCCTGCTTGATCGCCGTCTTCGCGTCCTCGAAGTTCCCCTGCTCAATCAGCGCGCCAAGCCGCTCCCGGCTCAGCAGTTCGCGCAGGCGCCCGGCGAAGTGCTCCTTGTAGAAGCGCTCCTCGTCGCGGTAGCGCTGGTCGTCGAACGACGGGTAACGCTGCCGGAAGCGATCGATCAAGGGCGCCACAGCCGCACGGCTGAACAGCACTTCGCCGGACTGCTCCCGGTTGCCCCCGCCGGCCGGATCTCCGCCATCCGGCGGCATCGCGCCGCCCTGGGTATTACTCACCGCGCGGGCCAGGCGCTCGACGAGCGACGGCATGCCCGAAGGTGCGGCCGAGGACGGCCCCGCGGCCTCAGGGCCGTCCCAAGGGGCGGTGTAGTTCAGATCGGCGAGGTGCTGTCGCGCCAAGGCCCGCTCTTCATCGGTGAAGAGCACCTTATACTCAGGCCGCAGCACAAACGCCTCGACCGAGAGATCCAGCCGCCCCATCTCCCAGAGCTTCGTCAGCCCATCTGCGATATTCGGCTGGCGCAGGAGGCGGCGCGCTGTCTCTACACCGCCATACTCCTGGACCATCTGCATAAAGTAGGTCGGTCGATAGCCTAGCTTCGCCAGATCCTGGTAGCCGTCCAGCATCGCCTGGTGAAACGCCGCCTCGACGTTGCTCTGTGTCATATCAATCCTGAACGTACAAAGACGTTAGCTCACGATGAGCGGCAAGTCGTTCACAGTGATGATGCCCTGCAGCGGTTCATGCTCCGAGGCATTGTCCGTGATAAGAATCGCCGTGAGGAGGAGGCCCCGCCGCTCGTGGTCGCGGAAATGCTTCAGCGCCAACTGTTGTGGCGCGCTGCCAGCCATAAACAGAAAGCGCTCAGTATCCTCGCGGCTGGAGAGCAACTCACCCACAACCGCCGTATCCAGATCGTCGGACGCCCGTGCCCCTTTGCTGCCCAACCAGCGAAGCACAGTGTTCGCGGTCAAGAGGCCCGCGAAGCTTGCTCCCCGGTAGATCGGGATCTGCGAGAAGCGCTCCTTGAACATTATCTCCAGAGCCTGTTCGACGGAGGTATCGGCCTGGAGCGACAGAACCTCTTTGCGGAACTCGGGCAGGAGGCGCGGCGGGTCCCAGAGCTCGGCAGCGATCCGCTCAAGATCGTGCACCGCCGCATCATTCGGCTCGGCGATAACACGATCCCCTCGCTGCTGATGGCTGATCGCGTTGCGGAGCCGCGCGAACTGCTCCAGATCGACGCGGTAGCGGTCGACCAGCGCATCGCTCCTGGCGAGCAGCTTAACTTTATCCACGAACCTCTGATGGCGATTATTGTCCGGTACGTTGCGGGTCAGATAGTCTTCGATGCGGCGGAACGCTGCCAGGAAGCGCTCGGCATTGGAACTGGGGTGGGCATTTAGGAGCCTGCCGTGTGTTTCGTTGCTGAGCATGGTGTTCATTTCGTTCGCCAGATCGGCTTCAGAGCATGCGAAGCAGACGTCGAGCCCAGAGATGTAGGTGGTTGCCGCTTCAGAGCTCATCGTCTTGCCTCGCCTTGAACGAGTACGTAGCCCTAGCATAGCTCAGGGGTAGCGCGCAAATGCGCACTAAAGAAGACAAAAGGTACAATGCCTTGCTAC
>CALJIC010000091.1 GCA_937974195.1 uncultured Roseiflexaceae bacterium
GGGCCCGCGAGATCAGCTTGTCGCTACCCGTGAAGACCCGCAGCCCCGGGTAGCGGTCGATCAGCATCTTCGAGTTCTCCCAGCTGCCGCTGCTGTCCTTCAGGCCGAAGATCTGGGCGCTGTGGCTCTCGAGCAACCCGTCGATGATCGCGGGCGTGATCGGCACGCCCGTCACCTGCGGGATGTTGTAGAGCAGCACCTTCGCGTCGGCGGGCAGGGCGTCGCAGAGCGCCCGGTAGTAGTTGATGATGCCGGTCTCGCTCGGGCCCTTGATGTAGAACGGCGGCATCACCAGCACCGCATCGACGCCCCGGCTGAAGGCGTAGTTGCTCAGGGCGATCGTCTCGGTCAGCGCCGCGCAGCCCGTGCCGGCGATCACCGCCAGGCCGCCCTTGTTCGCCACCACGATATCGATCACCCGCTCGCGCTCGGCCGTGCTCATCGAAGGGCCCTCGCCCGTGGTGCCTAGCGCCAGCACCCCGTGGACCCCGCCTTCCTCGAGAAAACGCAGATAGCCCGGCAGCCACTCGTAGTCGACCGGGCCCACGTCGCTGGTAAACGGCGTCAGCATCGCGCTGATGATGCCTCTGATCTCCGCCATCGTTTGCTCCTAACTGTTCGCTGGGTGGATCGTAAGTGCCAGACTCTACCACACTTCCGCCCACCCTATACAGACGACAGGGTGACGAACTTGTCACACCTCGTCCAGCCCGTACCTGATCGCCGAGGCCGCCTCGGCCCTGGCCAGATCTAGCCGCCCCAGCCACTGCCGCGGGTCCGCATCGAAGCGGTCCAGCCAGGCCTGCGCCCCGCCGAGGGCCGCCACCTCGTCGCCGTAGCGGTCCAGGGTCTCGAACTCCATCCCCTCCGTCTCGCAGTAGGCCAGGCGCAGCCCGGCCCGCCGGCAGAGCAGCGGCCAGCTGCAGTCGCTGCCCACCGTGTCATCGTCGCAGCGCGCCACGATCAGCTCGGCCGCGCGCCGCGAGAGTCCCCGGCACGCCGTCATCACATCCCACGGCAGCCCGCTCGCCAGGGCGAAGGCGTGGTTCGCGATCGCCTCGGTGTCGCGCTGCGCCCGCGGGTGGCTGGCGAAGGCCCGCGGCGTCCGCCCGAAGATGGTGCAGTCGTAGGCCCGGGCGAACGCGAGCCGCTCGCGCAGCTCGTCGGGGTGGAACTCGGCCCAGTGCAGGGCCCGGTCCAGATCGCAGAACAGGTACAGCTCCCCGTCCGGCCACGCGCTCAGCGCGGCGCCGAGGGCCGCCCGCCGCCACAGGCCCAGGTGCGCGTGGCCCACGGGCATCCCCGGGTCAGCCCAGATGCACCGGGCACCGCCGCGGGCCAGTGTCGCCTCGGTCTCCGGCACGGTCTGCGCTGTGACGAACACGGCTATGCCGTCGAACAGAGCCGCCAGGACCGGCAGCACCCGCGCCGCCTGATCTAGCAGCCGCCCGTCGGGGTCGTGGTGGGTCGAGGCCAGGATCGTCCGCATAGTTCTCTCCATAGCTGGGCATAATAACAGAGCCCCGGCAATGCCGGGGCTCTGTCCACTGTTCGTCCTGATGACCGGAGCACTTGCGTAGCAACGTACTGGTGTTTGTGTCGAGTAGTGCCGCTAACTCCCTGGCGCAACCGGGCCTGCTAAAGTGGTGGTGCGATGCTAGCTGGGACGGTGCTGCGGTGGTGGCTGAGACGGTGCTGCGATGCTAGCTGGGACGGTGGTGCGACGTCGGCTAGAGTGGTGCTGCGATGCGGCTGCGTCTCCCAGAAAGTCAGTCCGGCCATCAGTCGAGACAGTGGTGAGCGTCTGTGGGGGGTTGCTGGGTGTGTCGTTCGCTCACGTGGCTAGGATAACATTTAGAGGGGGCCCTCTCAATCACTCATGAGTATGGTCATGGGGTGACCGTTGGTACTATGCCCTTGCCCCCATGAAGTACCATTGGGTCTGCTCAGATGCCCGCGGCGCGGACGAAGCGCCGCACCCGCTCGACGTCCACCGGGTTGGTGATCTCGCCGTCGACCTTGATGCTGCTGCCGACGATCACGCCGTCGGACACCTCCATAAAGGCCGCGACATTGCGCTCGGTGGTGCCCGAGCCAAGCAGGATCGGCGTGTCGCCCGCCAGGCGCTTGGCCTCGCGCACCTTCTCCAGGTCCGGCGCGTCGCCGGTCATGCGGCCCGAGACGATCATAGCGTCGGCGCCGAAGAAGCGCGTCCACTCAATGTGGGTGGCCAGGTCGATCCCCGGGAAGCGCACCGAGTGCTTCTTGTCCACATCGGCGAAGATCTTGATGTGGCCCGCGTGCAACTCCTGGCGGCGTCGCATCAGATCGGCCGCGCAGCCCTCGTCCCAGCTGCCCGCGTCCCAGACCCCGGCGCCCGTGAACATACAGACCCTGATGAAGCTCGCGCCCGCCGCGATCGCGATACCGAGCAGCGCCACGCCGCCGTTGTGCACTAGATTGATGCCGAGGGGCAGCTCGGGCACGGCGTCGCGCACCGCCCGCGCCACCACGGCGTGGGCCGCGATGCTCTCGGGCTGCACGTGAGGCCCAGCCCTGAACGGCACGTCCCACATATTCTCGACGATCAGGCCGTGGCAGCCGCCCTCGGCGAGGGCCGTCGCGTCGCGCACGGCGTGCTCGATGATCGTATCCATCCCGTAGCCCGTGTAGCCGGGCGCGCCGGGCAGCGGCCAGCAGTGGACCATGCCGATCACCGGCTTGGCCACGGGGAAGATCTCCTTCAGATCTTTGATCCGCAGGCTATCGAGATATTGCTTCCAGGCGGGTGCCATCGAGATTTCTCCTTCTGGGCGCATCGTTTTTGCCCATTTTTGCGTTTGTATGAGCAGAGTCCGTATGCCAAATAGTCAGGCCGGTGCGATTAGGTCATGCAGCCTAGAGTCCAGACGCGCGGCGAGCTCCGAGCGGGACGGCAGGGCGTCGGCGGCGCCTGTGCGCGTGGCCGTGAGGGCGCCCATCAGGTTCGCCAGGACCGCCCGGGCCGACAGGTCGGCCCCCCGCAGCAGCGCCCAGGCGTAGCCCGCCGAGAAGGCGTCGCCGCATCCGTTGGTGTCGGCCACGGGCACAGCCGGGGGCAACACGGCCAGCCGCGCCGAGCCCTCGGCGACGCTGCAGCCCTGGGCGCCGCGCTTCACAGCGACATGGCAGACGCCCGCGGCGACCAGCCGGTCGATCGCCTGGGCCAGGCCGTACTCCGGCAGCAGGGCCCGCAGCTCTTCCTCATTCATCGTCAGCAGCCAGAGCCGGGGCACCAGGTCGAGCAGCAGCGCGCGCGCCGCCCGGATGGTGGGCAGGCACAGGTCGAGCGCCACGGGGATGCGCCGCGCCACGGCCAGGGCGATCGCGCGCAGGGCCGCGATGCGCTGGGGCCCCTCCAGCAGGGCGTGGCCGCACACGAACAGCATCCCGCACTCTTCCAGCAGCAGCCCGCCGATCGCGGCCGGGTCGCAGCGCACGTTCGCGCCCCTGAAGCTCACGAAGGTGCGCTGGCCGCTCGCGCTGACCATCACCCCACACAGCCCCGTCGCCACCTCGGGGTCGACCTGCAGATGCGACAGGTCGACCCCGGCGCGCTTAGCGGCGGCCACGGCCACCTCGGCGCCCGGGTCGCGGCCGACCCGGCCAACCAGGCGCACGCGCGCCCCGAGCAGGGCCAGGGCCGTGGCGACATTCACTCCTGCGCCGCCGCTGTTCCAGCGCACATGATTGACCGGCACGTCGTCACCCTCCCGCGGGAAGGCGGGCATCGTGAAGGACAGATCCGCGTTCAGGTCGCCGATCACGGCGATAGCGAGAGGGTGCTCTAGCTCCATAGGGTACTCGTTTGGGCTGAGACTGCGGCGAGGTCTGGCGGCCCTAAGCTTGCCAGTGCTGGTCGCGACAGTGTACAATTGACGACTATAATCGGCAAGTTTGCGCCTGAACAGGCGCCTGCCGCCCTCCTATGGAAGAGATCCTGATTATTGACGATAGTGAGCAGATCACGGGCCTATTGGCCAACTACGTGCTGCCCGAGCTCGGCTACATCCCCATCATCGCCCACACCGGCCGCCAGGGGCTGCAGCGGCTCCGCGCCAAGCTGCCCGACCTGATCCTCCTCGATCTGCAGCTGCCCGATATCAGCGGTCTCGATCTGCTGCGCCTGATCGCCCAGGAAGGCTTCGACGTCCCCGTCATCCTGATGACCGCCCACGGCTCCGAGAGCATCGCGGTCGAGGCGTTCCGGCTAGGCGCCCGCAACTACCTGATCAAGCCCTTCTCGGACACCGAGGCCCGCGCGGCGATCGACAAAGCGCTGCAAGAGCGCCGCCTGCGCAACGAAAAAGAGCGCCTCACCAGCAAGCTCCAGCAGCGCGTCCAGGAGCTGACGGTGCTCTACCACATCGGCCGCTCGGTCGCCGGCCTGATGGACCAGGAGCAGCTGCTGACCCGCATCGTCGAGGCCGGCGTCTACATCACCCGGGCCGAGGAGGGCTTCCTGCTGCTGCACGACTTCGAGCAGAAGGAGCTCTACCTGCGGGCGGCCAAGAACCTCGGCGAGCAGCGCGCCCAGAGCCTGCGCATCCCCGTCGACGACTCGCTGGCCGGCCGCGTGGTGCGCACCGGCAAGCCCGTCCGGCTCGACCAGATGCGGTCCGGCGAAGCCCTCAAGGTCAAGACCGACTTCCTGGTGCGGGCCATCCTCCAGGTGCCGCTGTTGGTGGGCAAGCGGGTCATCGGCGTGCTCGCCGTGGACAACCGCACGTCCGACCGCCCCTTCTCGGAGGACGACCAGTACCTGCTCGCCACGCTGGCCGACTTCGCCGCGATCGCGATCGAGAACGCCCGCCTCTACGAGCAGATCAAGCAGTCGGAGCAGCGCTACAGGGAGCTGTTCGCCAACGCCTACGACCTGATCTTCATGCTCGACCGCGAGCTGCGTATCACCAACATCAACAAGG
>CALJIC010000092.1 GCA_937974195.1 uncultured Roseiflexaceae bacterium
CATCAGTCTGTACCTGGGGCACGGGCATCGGTGGAGGTGGGCATGACAACGGGCAGACTGGCACGGCACTCGTTCCCTTGCGGGTCCAGGGCCGCAGGCCCTGGTGCGGGTGGTGCAGGAGGGCCTGCGCAGGCCCTCCTGCCCGGGTGCAGGGCGGAGCGCCTGCACAAGTGCCTGCGGAACACGCCTGGATGCAGGGCGGACCACGATCGCTATTTCCCCCCCGCAGAGCCCTTCTGGGAGGCCAGCGCAAACCGCTTCGGAATGCGCCTACGCCGCCGGCTGCCTGCGGTGCGCGTGAGCGACGTCGATCGCGGCCCGCAGGTGCTCCCACGGCGTCTCGCTCGGCACCGTGCAGTCCGCCGCCAGGATGAACCGCTCGGGGGCGTGCGCGAGCACGTCGGCCGCCTCCCGGCGGATCGCCTGCAGGTCGCCCGTGGCGATGACTCCCTTGCGCTCCATGCCGCCCATGAACGGCCGCCCGAACAGCTCGGCCGCCTCCTTCGGCGTCATGGTCCGCTCCCCGACCTTCAGGCTGCTGTTGACGACGTGGCCGGGATAGTCCAGGAACGGCGTCAGGTCGTCGTACCCGCCGTGGTAGTCGCAGACGTGCAGGATGTTGAAGGTGCAGGACTTGATCTCGTCCCACACCGCCAGGTCGGTCGGCTTGATGTACTTCTGGAACAAGCTCCGGTCCTTCAGTCGGAAGGACTCGCCGCCCTGCGACGAGGCGTAGAAGCCGTCGACGCCGGCGCGAATGCAGCCCCGGACGAGCTTCAGCACGTTCTCGGTCATGACCGCCAGGCCTTTGGCGACGGCCTCCGGGTTCTCCTGCAGGTGCTCGGCGAGCGGCGCCCCCTGGTCCAGCCGCGCCGCCCACATGAACGGCGAGTAGAGCGTCATGATCACCAGCGCCTCCGACTTGGCCGCCTTCACCAGCCCCTCGGCAACGCGGACGGGCTCCTCGAAGAACTCGTCCGGGTACACCGTCAGGTTGGCCCAGTCCTCCGGCCGCCGGATCGGCGGCGCGGGCGGGAGCTTCTGCTCGTACTGGATCTTGACGAAGTCCATGTCGGTGGCGCGGAAAAACTCCAGGTGCTTGTCGATCGCCGCCTGGCCCCGGTGGTAGGCGCTGTCGAAGTGCATGAAGAACGCCGCCGGGACGTAGTCGGGCGCGTTCGAATCCTGGACCAGGCTGAGCACCCTGTCGCGCTTGTTCATCGACACCACCCCTTTCTCTGCACTGCCTCCGCCAAAGTATGACTCAACCCGGCGAGGAGTCAAGGCCGGCGCATCCGCGGGCGGCGGAGGTGCTATCATTGCCGTGGCCCCGCACGCGCACAGGAGGTTGTCATGGCTCGCCCGCTCCGCATCCTCGCCGGCGGCATCATGCACGAGACCAACAGCTTCACGCCCATCCCGACGACGTACGCCGACTTCATCTTCAGCCGCGGCCTGGAGCGCTACGCGGACAGCGCCGGCGCCCTGGCGCCCCTCGACGCGGTCGAGCTGGTGCCGACCTTCGTCGCCAGCGCGCTGCCCGGCGGCCTGGTCGAGCGCGCCAGCTACGAGCGGCTTAAGGCCGAGCTGCTCGCGGAGCTCGCCGCGGCGCTGCCGGCGGATGGCCTGCTGCTCGACCTGCACGGCGCGATGGAGGTGGAGGAGATCGGCGACGGCGAGACGGACCTGCTGCGGGCGGCGCGGGCGCTGGTGGGCGACGACATGCCGATCGCTGTGAGCCTGGACCTGCACGGCAACATCAGCCCGGAGCTCGTCGCCGGCGCGGGCATCCTCACGGCCTACCGCACGGCGCCCCACCGCGACGACCGCGAGACACGCCGCCGGGCGCTGCAGCTGCTCGCCGGCGCGCTGGAGCGCGGCACCCGCCCCGCCGCGGCGATGGTCAAGCTGCCGCTGCTGCTGCCCGGCGAGGCGGCGGTCACCGATGTGGAGCCGGCGCGCTCGCTGTACGCCCAGCTCCCCGGCATCGCCGAGCAGCCCGGGCTGCTCGACGCCTCGCTGCTGATCGGCTGCGCCTGGACCGACAGCCCCTACGCGACGGTCAGCGCGATCGTCGTGGCCGAGGCCGACGCGGCGCTGGCCCGCGAGGAGGCGGCGCGGCTGGCCGCGTCGGTGTGGGAGCGGCGCGGTGAGTTCGGCTTCGCCGTCGAGGCGCTGGACGTCGATGCGGCCGTCGCCGAGGCGCTGCGCAGCCCCGCGCGCCCGGTGTACATCTCGGACTCGGGCGACAACGTGACCGCCGGCGCGCCGGGGGACAGCCCGCTGCTCGCGGCGCGGCTGATCGCGGCCCGCGCGCCGAGCGCGCTGGTGGCCGGCGTCGTCGACCCGGCGGCCGTGCAGGCCTGCGCCGAGGCCGGGGCCGGCGCCACGCTGCGGCTGCGGATCGGCGGGGGGCTCGACGGGCGCAGCGGGCCGCCGCTGATCGCGGACGTCGTCGTCGAGCGGGTCACGGGCGAGCCGGGCGCCCAGCGCGCGACAATCGCGGTCGTGCGGGCCGCAGGCGTGCGGCTGATCCTCACCGCCGAGCGGCGGTCGTTCACCGACCGGGCGGCGATCGCGGTGGCGGGCGTCGAAGCCCAGGCGCACCAGGTTGTCGTCGTCAAGCTCGGCTACCTCTTCCCGGACCTGGCGGCGCACGCGGCGCGGGCGATCATGGCCCTCAGCCCGGGCGCGACCAGCCTGCGCCTGGAGACGCTGCCGTACCGCCGGCTGCCGCGCCCGATCTACCCGCTCGACCGGCAGACCGTGTGGCCGCCGGCCGAGGCGCGGCGCTGAGGGCTCACCGGCGCCGCTCCAGGCTGGTGCGCAGCTCGTGCGAGCCGTCGGGCCGCGTGTACTCGTAGTAGTAGCGCGTCCAGTCGCTCGTCTGGAGCGCCTCGACGTAGCGCACGGTGCCCGGGCCGCCGTGGCTGCCCACCGCCGGCCCGTCCTCGCTCAGCCGGTGCCAGCGGCGCAGGTCGCGGCTCACCGCGAGGCCGCAGCGCTCCTCGTAGTTCTCCGCGACGCTGGCGCTCCCGTCGTAGTAGCCGATCCACACCGGGCCGGCGGCGACGGCCGTGTTGATGCGCGACGCGTAGGCGTCCCAGCCGGCCGCGCGCGGCTCGAACACGCTCCCCTCCCACGTCCAGCGCAGCCCGTCCGCGCTGGTGGCGAGGCCGGTGAGCGAGCGGCTGTAGCCGGTGTTGTAGATGTCGGCGGTGGCGTGCATCGCCCGCGGGTCGTCCGGGAGCACCGCCGGGGTCGGCACGAACGACGCCAGCATGTGCCAGACGCCGTTCACCCGGCAGAGCCAGGGGTCCTTCACGCCCTCGGCCCCGATGGACGCCGCGGTCAGCGCCGGCGAGCGGCTGGCCGGGTCGAAGGCGTCGGGGGAGGCCGCCTCGAGCACGTCGATCCGCCAGCGCCCGTCCGCCGGGTCGACGAAGCTCACGTAGAGGCGCCAGGCGCCCGCGTCCGTGCGGACGATCGCGCAGCGCTCGATCGACGGCGTGCCGAAGGCGTCCTTCGTCGCGCGCCAGATCGTCTCGAAGCGCTCGCCGTCGTCGCTCACCGCGATGTGCAGGTCGCCGCCGCGGACGGGGTGCGGGCGGCGCAGGCGGTAGACGAGGTAGATGCGCCCGTCGGCGAGGCAGGCGCCGGGCGCCCCGGCCCACCACCCGGGGCCGCTCCCGAGCGGCTCGGCGACCACGGCGCCCTGGTGCGGGTCGAACGCCCTCAGCTCCGGGCTGAAGCGGTTGATCTGCATGTGAAGCTCCTCTCGCTCCGGCGGGCGCTGCCCGGCAGCCGCCGCGCGTCGCCGGCAGCGCGCGAGGCCGGGCAGCATCCGCCAGCGGCCCGCGCGGCCGCCATCAGGAAGCACACGCCGTCCGAAAGCCAGCCTGGCGGCGCAGCAGCGTCAGACGGGCGCCTGCGAAGCGGCGAAGAACTCGTCCTGCAGCTGCTTGGCGACGTTGTCGGCCTTGATCGCCCGCACCGCCCGCGCGATCGACTGCGCGATCGCGTCCAGCATCTTCTCGCCGGCCTCGGCCGTGGCGTGCGCCGCGTTGCCCCCGTAGTGGGTCGGGAAGTCGGCGTACCACCAGATGCCGGTCTGGACGCCCGCGTCGCGCAGCGCCTTCAGCCGGCCGAGCGGCTTCCCCTCGCCGTCGGTCGGGACCTTGGACATGTCGACCAGGTCCGGGCGCAGCGCGAGCATCATGCTCGTCTCGCCCGGCCCGGCGTGCCCGTCCTCCTCGCGCGGCCAGGGCAGATCGAGCTCGGCCAGCGCGCTGAAGGGGCTGACGATGTAGACCACGTAGTCCTTCGGCGTGTAGAGCTGCAGCATGTTGTAGAGCGCCAGCAGGCCGAAGTTGCCGCCGTGGGCGTTGAGCAGCACGATCTTCTTGCAGCCGTTGCGGGCGATCTCGCGGCAGACGTTGTCTAGCAGCCGGATCATCAGATCGCCGTCGATGCTGATCGTGCCGGGCTGGTGGCGCGCCTCGGGGATCTGGGTGAAGATATAGTCCGGGAACTCGATCACCGGCTCGATCGCCGCCACGCGGCTCAGCATGCCGCGCCCCTCGAACATATCCGTCCCCAGCGGCAGGTGGTGGCCGTGGCGCTCCACCACGGACAGCGCCACCATGCACACGCCGTCACACGCCTTCACCGCCTCGACGAACTGGTCGCTGGTGAGCTCCTCCCATCGCATTGCTGGCCTCCTCGGTGCTCTCATGTCCTCGTGTGATAGGACTTACGCGGTGCGGTGCTGCGGCGCCTCTCGCGGGGAGGTGTGGAGGGCCGCAGGCCCTCCGAGATCCTCTTTTCCCGCCGCTCTGCGGCGACTTCGTCGCCGCAGAGCGGCGGGAAGGGAAATTCCGGGGAGGCGAAGCCTCCCCACCCCCCTCCACGGGGTGCGGGGCGAGGCCACCGCGTAACTCCTGTCATGTGAAATCGGCCCAGTATAGCAGCTCGGGGCGCTGCCGGTGTGCGCCGCAGAGCGGTTCGTCAGGCTGCGCCGCCTCGAACCCCGCCCGCGCCGGCGCGTTGACCATGTTGAACAGGTGTACTACAATTTCCCCACGTGAGACCGCTCAGGAGCAGGCAGGTATGCTGACGATCACCATCGAGACGGCGCGCCGCTTCATCCTCGGCAAGCAGGGCCTGTGGCCCGGCCGGCGCTGGCGCGGCGTCGCCGGCACGGAGCAGGCCATGCGCGCGATGGAGTACCTGCAGCTCGACCCGCTGCAGGTCATCGCGCGCAGCCAGGACATCCAGCTGCACAGCCGCGTCCTCGGGTACACGCCCGGCCTGTGGGAGGAGCTGGCCTACCAGCAGCGCAAGTTCTTCGACTGGGGCGGCTGGCTGGCCGTCCGGCCGATGGACGAGCTGCCCCACTGGCGCGTGGTGATGCGCCGCGAGCGCGACAGCGACGCGCGCCTGCGCAGCATCGCCAGCGAGCACGCCGATGCGATCGCCGAGATGCGCGCCATCCTGCGCGAGCGCGGCACGGTGAGCAACCGGGACTTCGAGATGGCGGCGCGGACGCGGACGCAGCACTACCGCGGCCGCAAAGACAGCGCGCTGGCGTTGTACTACCTGTGGCGCACCGGCGAGGTGATGACCCACCACCGCGAGCGCTTCGAGCGCGTGTACGCCCTCACGGAGGCGGTCGCGCCCGCGCACCTGATATGCGAGAGCGACGAGGCCGAGGCCGACCGCTTCCTGATCACCAAGGAGGTCAGCTTCTCCGGGCTGGCGCGGCTCAAGCGCGAGGCCGACGCGTTTCACGGGCGCGGCCAGCCGGACCGCGCCGCGAGGCAGCTGCTCGGGGATCTGCTGGCCGACGGCACGCTGGTCGAGGTGCGGGTGGAGGGCTGGAAGGCGGTGCACTACGCGCTCGGCAGCGACGTCCCCCTGCTGCAGGAGCTGAGCGCCGGGCGGGTGCCGGAGGCCTGGAGGCCGCTGGAGACGACCACGGCCGAGGAGGCCGTCTTCCTGGCGCCGCTCGACCACGTCAGCGCGCGCGGGCGGGCCAAGGCGCTGTTCGGCTTCGACTACGCGTGGGAGGTCTACAAGCCGAAGGAGCAGCGCAAGTACGGCTACTACACGCTGCCGGTCCTGTGGGGCGACCGGCTCGTGGCGCGCTTCGACAGCAGGTTCGACCGGGCGACCGGCACGTTCGTCATCCTGGGGCTGTGGCTGGAGGATGAGGCGCTCGGCGCCGACGAGGCGTTCGCCGAGGCGCTGGCGCGCGGGTTCGCCCGCTTCGTCACATTCCTCGGCGCCGAGAAGCTGGACGCCGCGGCGATCCGCGAGCCGCTGCTGCGCCAGCGTGTCCAAGATTCGGCGTATCTGTATTAGAATGGGGCAGCGCCGGCTCCGGCGCCGGCGTCGCCTGGGCAGCCCCAGGCCTCTAAGAGAGAGCGAGACAACACAATGCGACAATCATGGCCCTCGCATGACATGAGCCGGCCGCGCCCGGCCTCGATAACCCCGGCCGCCTCGCCGGGGCAGCCGCCAGCGGGCGCGCTGGTCCTGTTCGACGGCACAAGCCTGGAGGAGTGGACGGCGCTGGACGGCAGCCCGGCGCGCTGGGAGGTGCGCGACGGGTACATGGAGGTCGCCCCGCGCACGGGTGACATCCAGACCGTCCGCCAGTTTGGGGATGTGCAGCTCCACATCGAGTGGGCCTCGCCCGTGCCGGCCACCGGCGCGAGCCAGGGGCGCGGCAACAGCGGCGTGTTCCTGATGGGGCTCTACGAGATCCAGGTGCTGGACTCCTACGACAACCCGACCTACGCCGACGGGTACGCCGGCGCGGTGTACGGCCAGCACCCGCCGATCTTCAACGCCACGCGCCAGCCGGGCGAGTGGCAGACGTACGACGTGGTGTTCCGGCGCCCGCGCTTCGACGCCTCCGGCGCGCTCCTGTCCCCGGCGCGGATCACGCTGTTCCACAACGGGGTGTGCGTCCAGAACAACGTCGAGCTGGTCGGCCCGACCGGCTGGCTGAGCCCGCTGCCCTACACGCCGCACGCCGATAAGCTGCCGCTCCGTCTGCAGGACCACGGCAACCCGGTGCGCTTCCGCAACATCTGGGCGCTGGAGCTGCCCGACCCGACCGAAGTGCCCCCGCCGCCGCTGCCGCCCCTCCGCACCGACGTCGACCCGGCGGAGCTGCAGCCGTACGTCGGGCGCTACTGCAGGGATAGGTTCTGCGTCAGCCTCACGCTCGACGCGGGCGCGCTGTGGCTGAACATCGCCGGCCGCACGCTGCCGCTGGACCTCCAGCAGGACGGCCGGTTCCGCGTGCGCGGCGGCGACGTGCTGGTGGTCTTCGAGGGGGCCGCCGGCGGCGCGCCCTCCGCCGCGACGGTGCACATCGGCGGCGACGAGATCCGCTTCGAGCGGCAGGCCGAGTAGCATTCCGCCCGGACGTGTCTCCCGATTCGCGAGCCCGCTCCGGTGCACCGGGGCGGGCTCTGTCGTCAGGCCGCGCACACGAGACATTCGGTACAATTGCGCCGGCTGCACGGCCGCGTGCGGCACCCGCCGGCTTCATGGTGATGGAGGAGCACCTATGCAGAACGCCCGGCAGAAGATCGTCGTGATGTTGCTGGCGGTGGCCGTTCTCAGCACCGGCTGTGCGGCGCCCTCATCTCCGAGCGCCTCGGAGCCATCGCCTGTCGTGGCCGAACCCACCGTGGCTGAGCCCGCCGTGACCGTGGTAACCAGCGCGCCCCAGGCGACTTCCGCGCCGGCAGCCACGGCGACGCCCGCCGGCCCCACCCCCACCGCCGACCGCTGGGCCGAGCTGTTCGAGCGCACCCCGTACCCGTACACCACGCCGCTCCCGGAGTCGGCGGACACAGCGCTGGACGGGATCTACGTCAAGGTCGAGCAGATCGAAGGCACGCCGACCCCCTGCCGGCGCTGCCCGGACTACAAGATCGAGGGCGGCGTCTGGCGCCTGAGCTTCGACAACGGCATCTTCCGCGTGTACCACGCCGTGACCGGCTGGCGCAGCCTGGGCTCCTACGCCGTCGAGCAGGACCGCCTGCTGCTGTTCAACGACCCGACCTGCCACGACATGGTGGGGAGCTACCGCTGGTCGCTTGAGGGCGGCGTCCTGCGGCTGGAAGTGATCGAGGACGGGTGCGCGTTCCAGCTCCGCGCCCGCAACCTGAGCAGCATCCCGTGGAGCGCCTGCACGCCGCCCAATGAGGAGGCGGCGGTGACTGACCACTGGAAGAAGCCCGCCGGGTGCGCGTAGACTGCTGCGCCGCTCGCTCCCCTTGCGGGGAAGTGCGGAGCGCCGCGGGCCTTCCAAGGCAGCTTTCCGTAGAGAGGTGTGGAGGGCCGCTGCGACGCCTGCTTCCCTTCCGGGGAGGTGTGGAGGGCCGCAGGCCCGCCACGGACACTTTTTTCCCGCGGC
>CALJIC010000093.1 GCA_937974195.1 uncultured Roseiflexaceae bacterium
TTCGCCTCCCCAGAGTTTATTTTATTGCCGCTCTGCGGCGACGCAGTCGCCGCAGAGCGGCAGAAAAGATATAGGGTGCGCTACTCATGGCAGATTCCAACGGGGTGCAGGCGCTGATCGGGCGGATCGGCGGGCTGGCGCGCGAGCGCGGGCTGGAGGTGGGCCTCGCGGCGGCCTACACGGCCTTCGCGCTGACGTTCCGCGGCCCCAAGCGCCAGTTCTGGAACCGGATGACCGGGACCGGCCTCGCGCTCGGCGGCCTCGCGCTCATCAGCGAGGAGGAGCTGCACGCGATCCGCCTGACGCCGCAGGATCTCGCGCTGGGGCTCGGGTCGGCGGCCGCGCTGTACGGCGTGTTCGTGGTCGGGGACCGGCTGGCGCGCGCGATTCTGCCGCGCGGCGGCGAGGAGATTGGCGCGATCTACGACCTCGGCACGCTGGGCGAGAAGCTCGACCTGGGCCTGCGCCTGCTGCTGGTGATCGGCCCGGCGGAGGAGCTGTTCTGGCGCGGGCTGGTGCAGAAGCGGCTGATCGGGCGCTACGGGCGGCTTGCGGGCGCGCTGCTCGGCACGGCGGCCTACGGCGGCGCGCACATCGTCACCGGGAACGTCACGCTGATCGGGGCGGCGAGCGTCGCCGGGGCCTTCTGGGGCGGGCTGCACGCGCTCGGGGCGCCGATGGGCGCGCTGATCGTCAGCCACGCGGTGTGGGACGTTCTCACCTTCCTGGTCGCGCCGATCGCGCCGCCGTCGAGCGGCTCGTAGCGCTCCCCGGGCGTCAGCGCAGCGCCCGCTCTCCGGCCCGCTTGTCGGTCGCCCGCGGCCCCCACGAGGTGAGCGTCACCGGGGCGCCCAGCTCGTCCGCCAGCCGCGCCAGCAGCTCGCCGGGGCCATCCAGCCGCTCCAGGCGCGGCGCGCACTCGGCCAGCGTCGCCGTCAGCCGGGCCTGGTGGTCCAGGTCGCGCGGGTCGGCGGAGAGCGGCAGCCGCTCGATCACCGTGTCACTTTCGCGCGGCCCGGCGGCGCGGGTGTAGCTGGCGCAGACCTGCAGGTCCGGCAGGGCGCTGAGGCGGTCGAGACAGGTCACCGCCAGCTCGTCGAGGTGCCCCACGGCGGCGCGGGCGTAGCGCAGCAGCACCAGGTCGAGCCAGCCGACGCGGAAGCCGCGCTGCCAGGGGTTGTCGCCGTTGCGCGGGTCGGGCAGGGCGGCTGTCAGCGCGGCGCACTCGCTGACCAGCGGGCCGGCGCCGTGGCGCGTCGCGTAGGCCCTGGTGATCCCGATGCGCCGGACCGATCCGGAGAAGCCGGCCTCGGCCAGCAGCGTGTCGGCGTTCTCGAGCGTGGTGGTGCTCCAGGTGGTGTGGGGGTGGAAGCCGCGCCACTCGTCGAGGAGCACGCCCTGGGCGCCCTCGAAGATGACCGTGCCGCCCCGGCCGAGCAGGCGCCCGAGGTGCTCCGGGCCGGCGAGGGTGACGCGGCGGGCGAAGCCGGCGTAGGCCTCCAGCAGCCAGTCGATCAGGTCCGGGTCGGTGAGCAGGTCGATCTCAGCGGCGGCGGCGGGGCTGTCGGGCAGGGCGGGCCGCAGCGCGGCGAGGCGCTCCAGGGCGCGCTGGCGCAGGAACTTCAGCTTGGCGGCGAGCGCAGCGGGCCGGGCCATGTCGCCGGCGCGGGGCGCCTGGTCGGGGTAGGCCAGGGCCAGGTCGACCGTCTCGCCCACGCCGATGCCGCAGCTGCCGTGGCGGGCGTCGCCGCGCGCCAGCTCGCGCAGCCGGTTGAGCGCCCGCGCGAAGGGCGTGATCAGCAGCGCGCGCTCGTCGATCGCCGCGGAGGCCAGCGGGTCGGGCAGGCCGAGCTCGCGCAGGTGGCGCTCCTCCTCCAGCATCGCCAGCGGCTCCAGCAGCATAAAGCGCGAGAGGAACGTCGCCGCGCCGGCCAGCGCCCCCGCCCCGAACTGGGCGAAGACGTGCTCGCGGCCGTCGGGCGTGACGACGCGGTGAGCGGCCTGGGCGCCGCCGTTGTAGCGGACGACGGTGTGGGCGCCGGTGGCGCGCGTGAGGTAGTCGGTGACCGTTCCCTTGCCGGCGTCGCCGAAGCCCAGGTCGACGGTCAGGATCACATTGGTGGCCATGGGCGCCTCCGTAGCTGTCTGGTGAGGAGGTGTGGAGGGCGGCGTGCTCTCCACACCTCGCTGTCTGGTGCGGGCGGGGCCCTGCGCGGATCAGGCTCCGGGCAGGAGCCCGGCGGCCAGGCGCGGGGCGGAAGGGCGCCCGGCGGCGAACGGGGCCAGCGCCGTCGCGGCGGCCCCTGCGGCTGCGGCGTCGTAGCCGGCGGCCACCAGCTCGACCTCGGCGGCGCCCAGGTCGAGCGCGCCCTCGCACAGCCCGATCGTCAGCGCGATCGTCTCGCAGACCGCCGCGGCGTCCGCGAGCATCAGCAGACGCTCGCCGAGCAGCTCGCGCCAGCGGCCCTGCACGTCCGGGTTGCGCCCGTGGTAGGTCTCGGTCGGCATGATGTGGAAGTACTCGTAGCGCTCCTGCAGCTCGGCGATCACCTGCTCGACCGGCATGTCGGCCTCCAGCTGGTCGCCGATCACCGCGGCGACCTGGGCGCGGCTGAGGTGCGGGTAGGGCTTCTCGTCGCCGATCGTGAACAGGTAGCCCTTGCGGCCGCGCCGCTCGTAGCAGTCGATCGCGGTGTGGCGGGCCATGAAGTACATCCCCAGTTCGTATGACTCGTGGGTCTGGCCGCCGCCGCCGCCCTCGATGAAGATCCTCCCCAGGTCATCGTCCATCTCCAGGCCCGACTCGAACTGGCCGATCTGCAGCGGCACCCGGTCGCAGTAGGCGTCGCCGATCGCGCCGAAGAGGATCTGCGGGTGGGCCATGGCGCCCTGCTGCACCAGCAGCCGCATCAGGGCGCCGAGCTTGGTCTGCAGCACGCGCGGCACCTCGCCCATCGAGCCGGTCACGTCGAAGAGCACGCCGATCGCCACCGACTCGGGGTGGGCCTGGCTGTCACGGCTCTCGCGGATCTTGCCGAACGGGTCCATCAGCGGGTGGACTTTCACCACGCCGCTGCGGCGCACCTCGTCGTCGTAGGTGAAGGCGCTCTGGTGTGTGGCGCGGCGGTGGTGCTGGCGGGCCTGGTAGGCGGCGTCGCTCCAGTTCGAGTTCCCCATGGTGTCCTCCTTTGGGACGCGGCTGCGTCGGTTCTGAGATGCGGTCTATGCCTTCTCTCCGATCGCCTGGATCGGAAACGGCCGGAAGGTCGGCGGGCCGTAGAGCCGGCCCAGGGCTGTGCGGAAGTCGTCGAGCAGCTGCCAGGCGTCGTCGGCGCGGCGGTGCGGCGCCGGGATCAGGCAGGTGGCGATCAGGCGCCGCAGCGGGGCGGGCGTGCTGGCGGGCGGCTCGGGCGCGGGGCCGCTGCCTCCCAGCAGCAGGGCCAGGCAGCGGGCGGCCATGAACAGGTCGCTCGCCGGGCCGAGCGGGCGCCCCTCGACCGCCTCGGGCGGGTAGAGCCCGGCCCAGGCAGAAGCGATCACGCTCGGCCGGGCGCCGATCGGCCGGCTGGCAGTCCAGTCGATCAGCACGCCGTTGTGGTCGGACGGGCGGATCAGCACGTGCTGGGGCAGCACGGCGCCGTGGACGAGGCCGAGGCTGTGGGTCACCCCCAGGGCCGCCAGTATGCGGTTGAAGATCCAGGCCGCGTCGGCCGGGTGGAGCCCGCCGGGCGCGGCCCGCAGCACCTCGGCCAGGCTGAGGGTGCCCTGCTCGCGCAACAGCACGTTCACCTGGCGCCGGCGGCCGGACGGGTCGGCGGCGAGGAAGCGCTCGACCAGGGTCGGGAAGTGGGCGCGCAGCGGCTGCCCGGCCATGGCCCGGTCGATCTGGCTGAGCGCCTGGACCTCGGCCTCCAGCAGCGCGTTCGCCTGGGGCGCGCGGGCGACCTTCAGCAGCAGCGGGCCTTCCGATCCGGCGCTGGGGTAGAGGTCGGAGCGCTCGCCGCTGTGGGCCGCCGCGAAGCACTCGTAGCGCTGGCGCGCGCTCTCGAGCGTGAAGAGCGGCTGGGCGCCGTAGGTGCCTGCGCGCAGCTCCTGCTGGGCTGCGCGGTACCAGCCCTGGAGCTCGCGGAAGGCCGCTCCGGCCGCCACCTCCTGCCCCGGGTTGGCGTCGGGGTGCAGCGACGCCGCCAGGCGGCGGTAGCTGCGGCGCAGCGCGGCGGCCCCGCCGTCGCCGAGCGGCCCGAAGATGTCGGCCGGCCGGCGGGCCTGCTCGAGCTGTGCGATGAGGTCTGTCAGGGTCGGGGCCATTGGCGTCCTCGATTAGTGTCATTCGAACACTTAAGAGTATAGTGTACAAATGACAATAAGTCAAGACCCAATGTGGCCGGGCGGCGAGATCTGCATCAAACCGCGCCCCGGCAGCGTCATTTCGTACGGGGACTGAGATTGCCGTACGAGTTCCGCTACAATGCCAGGGCGCTTCCGCGAGCCGCCCGCTGTGGCGCGTGGCGATAGAGGTCTAGATATGGACGCGAAAGCCTTAGCGAAGCGATACCGCTCCCTGTGGGTCGGCGAGGCCGTAGCAGCCGTGCTGTTCACGGCGTATCTGCTGAACGGCGCGCTGCGCGACAGCGACTGGACGAACTGGATCGCCCGGACCTACAGCCTCGCCGTTGTGGTGGGCATTCTCTTCCAGGGAGTCATCTGGTGGCGCTGGAAGCTGCGGGTGCTGCGCGCCGGCGAGCGCATCATGCCGGCGCACGTGCTCGCCCAGTTCCAGCGCCTGAAGCAGCTCAACTGGGCGCTGATCGCACTGTTTCCGGCGGTGCTGCTCGTCAAGTGGTGGCTCACCAGCGCGCTGTGGACCGGCGATACGCTCTACGGCCTGCTGATCCTCGGCGGCGCCGTGCTGGAGCAGATCAACTACTACTACTACCAGCTGATGTACGACAACCGCTATGACTGGCGCTACTTGTTGACCCGGCGGCGGCTGCGGCCCGGAACGGTCGCGAAGGCGCTGGCGCTGGCATCGTCGCAGCACGCGCCTGAAACGCCAGCCACCGCGGGAAGCTAACCCATGCAGCACTGGCCCGACCGCGGCGGGCGAAGCGCTGGAGGAGAGGCCGCAGCGTGAACGACGCGAACGACATCCCGGAGCAGGTGCGGCTGAAGGCGCAGTCGGCGGGGCAGGCGGGCGCGGCCTGGCTCGCCGGGCTCGAGCGCACGGTGGCCGAGCTGGCGCGCGAGTGGGGCCTGACGGTCGGCCGGACGCTCACGGGCGGGACCGAGGCCTTCGTGGCAGAAGTGACGCTGGCCGACGGCCGCCAGGCTGTGCTGAAGGTCGCCCATCCCGGAGCGATGCTATCCGCCGGCGAGCTGCAGACGCTGCTGGCGGCGCGCGGGCGCGGCTACGCCGAAGTGTACGCCTACGACGAGGCCCGGTCGGCGCTGCTCCTCGAGCGGCTCGGCCCGCCGCTCGCCGAGCTGGGCATGCCGCCCGACGCGCAGATCGCGGCCATCTGCGAGACGCTGGCCGAGGCGTGGGCCGTAACCCCCGCGGGCGCGCGCCTCACAACCGGCGCGGAGAAGGCGCGCAGCCTGAGCGACTTCATCGAGACGACCTGGCGGGAGCTGGGGCAGCCGTGCTCGGCCCAGGTCATCGACACCGCGCTGCGCTACGCCGAGGAGCGGCGGCGGAGCTTCGACCCGCGCTCGGCGGTGCTCGCGCACGGCGACGCGCACCCGTGGAACGCGCTGCTCGTCCCCGGCGGCGGGCCGGCGCGGCGCTTCAAGCTCGTCGACCCCGACGGCCTCTGGATCGAGCGCGCCTACGACCTCGGCATCCTGATGCGCGAGTGGACGCCGGAGCTGCTCGCCGGCGACCCGGTCGCGCTCGGGGTCGCGCGCTGCCGCATGCTAGCCGGGCTGGCGGGCGTCGAGGCGGGGCCGATCTGGCAGTGGGGCTTCATCGAGCGGACGTCCACCGCCCTGCTCTGCCTGAAGGTCGGCCTGGCGGGCGGCCGCGAGATGCTGGCCGTCGCGGAGCAGTGGGCGCGAGCTGCCCCGCGAGACATCGTCTGAGCTGCCGGCTTCGAACAGCGATCCATCACTTCCTGCTGGATGCGGGCGCGGTCAGAGCGCGCCTTCGAGGAAGAGGCGTTCTACCGCGTTAGGAAACCCTAGAGTATCTTGTAGAATACGCGCCGCGAGGCGCCTCCAGGAGCAGCTCCCCCGTACGAAGTGCCTTACGTATGTGCACTCTGCTGTAGCCAGAGGTCCTTCCTGCAAACCTGCCCACGACACAGCACAAGGAGTCCATATGTAGCCAGAGGTCCTTCCTGCAAACCTGCCTACGACACAGCACAAGGATTTCCCTTGCTCCTGCTCACGGACCATCTCGCCTTTATCGTGCTCACAGAGCAAAGGAGTATCAGTGAAAGCTCTGGCTCAACGTTCAGCACATGGGCGCTTCGCACGCATCATGTGACCGAGACGGCCTCGTTCACGGTGACGGTCACGCCCTTCCAGCTCATGTTCCCGCTGCTGCTGGAGGAGTGAGCCTCCATCTCGGGCTGGCGCAGCACGCGCCGGCCCGCCCGGCTCACCGGTGGCGTGCTGCGCTGATGGGCCAGCCTCGCGGGCGTCATACAATACACGGCAGCGAAAGGGGAAGGGCCGCGATGCGTTGCCTGCGGGGGAAGGCCGGCGCGCATCGCGGCCCGCTGGCAGCAGCGTGGGGGTGAGCAGTGACGCAAGGAGCTGTGAGCGCGCGGAGCGACGCGGACGTGATCGTGGTCGGCGCCGGCCTGGCCGGCCTCGTCGCCGCCTGCGAGTTGGCCGACGCCGGCCGGCGGGTGATCATCGTGGACCAGGAGCCCGAGCAGAGCCTGGGCGGCCAGGCCTTCTGGTCGTTCGGCGGCCTGTTCCTGGTGGACTCGCCGGAGCAGCGGCGCATGGGCATCCGCGACTCGTACGAGCTGGCGTACCAGGACTGGATGGGGACCGCGGGGTTCGACCGCGCCGAGGATGCCTGGCCGCGCCGCTGGGCGGAGGCCTACCTGGCCTTCGCCGCCGGCGAGAAGCGCGCCTGGCTGCACTCCCTGGGCCTGCGCTTCTTCCCGGTGGTCGGCTGGGCCGAGCGCGGCGGGTACGGCGCCCTCGGGCCCGGCAACTCGGTCCCGCGCTTCCACATCACCTGGGGGACCGGGCCGGGCGTGCTGGCGCCCTTCGTCGAGCGCGTGCGCGCGGCGGCCGCCCGGGGGCAGGTCGAGCTTCGGTTCCGCCACCGCGTGCGCGAGCTGACGCGCAGCGGCGGAGTTGTGACCGGGGTGCGCGGCGAGATCCTCGAGCCGAGCGGCGTCGAGCGCGGCCAGCCGAGCTCGCGCGCGGCGGTCGGCACCTTCGCCCTGAGCGCCCAGGCGGTGATCGTCGCCGCCGGGGGCATCGGCGGCAACCACGAGCTGGTGCGCGCCAACTGGCCCGAGCGGCTCGGCGCGCCGCCCGCCAGCATGCTCTCGGGCGTGCCGGACCACGTGGACGGGAGCATGCTGGCGATCGCGGCGGCGGCCGGCGGGCGCATCATCAACCTGGACCGCATGTGGCACTACACCGAGGGCATCCAGAACTGGAGCCCGATCTGGAGCCGCCACGGCATCCGCATCCTGCCCGGTCCCTCCTCGCTGTGGCTCGACGCGCGCGGACGGCGGCTGCCGGTGCCGCTCTTCCCCGGCTTCGATACCCTCGGCACGCTCCAGTATCTGCGCCAGACCGGCTACGACCACAGCTGGTTCATCCTGACCCAGCGCATCATCCGGCGCGAGTTCGCGCTCTCAGGCTCCGAGCAGAACCCGGATCTGACCGGCCGCAGCATACGCCAGGTGCTGCGCCGGGCGATCGGCCCCACCGCCCCGGCGCCGGTCGAGGCCTTCAAGCGCCACGGCGTAGACTTCATCGTCGAGGCGCGGCTGGCCGACCTGGTACGGCGCATGAACGCCCTCACGGAGGAGCCGCTGCTCGACCCGGACGAGGTGGAGCGCGAGGTCAGAGCGCGCGACCGCGAGCTGGACAACCCGTTCTCCAAGGACTCGCAGATCGCGCACATCCGCGCGTCGCGGAACTACCTCGGGGACCGGCTGGTCCGCACGGCCCGGCCGCACCGGCTGCTCGATCCGGCGGCGGGGCCGCTGATCGCGGTGCGGCTGCACATCCTGACGCGCAAGACGCTGGGCGGGCTGGAGACGGACCTGTCCGGGCGGGTGCTGGGGGCGGACGGGCAGCCAGTGCCGGGGCTGTACGCGGCGGGGGAGATCGCCGGGTTCGGCGGGGGCGGCATGCACGGCTACCGCTCGCTGGAGGGCTCGTTCCTCGGCGGCTGCCTCTTCACCGGGCGGGTGGCGGGCCGCGCGGCCGCTGAGGCCGTGCTCTGA
>CALJIC010000094.1 GCA_937974195.1 uncultured Roseiflexaceae bacterium
CCCTCATCGGTTGGCTGGCTACTTATGAGAACCACCGCTGGCTGACACGCTTCCGAAACAGTTGACAACTCCTGTCAGCCAAGGAGGGCTAGAATACACCATGCTCCAGCACTTCCTCACGCGCTAGCGTCGTGGCGAGCTCTTCCCCCTCTACGGCCATGTCGGGCCGGCAAGACTGCCTTGTTGCGCCATTGGGCCGAGCGCAGCGCGCCACTTGATCCACCTGCTCGTCGAATAGAAAACCCCTCATGCGCCGCGGCTCTTGCGTGGACGCCCCCCAGGAAAACGCCCCTCGGCGACATCGCGCTGGTAGCGCTCGAGCGCGGCGTGCGTGCTGTACCAGCGCGCCCCACGCTTGATACCTGCGAGCCGCCCCTTGCGGATGAGCAGCGCCAGATACTCGCTGCTGTGCCCGCTCGCCTCCGCGAGCTCGCTCAGCGGCAGCCAGTCGTCGTCCGGCGTGACATTGCAGGCTTCCAGGTACCGCTCCAGCGCCTGCTCGACCGCGCGCCCGACCAGGTTGACCAGCGGCCGGTAGACCCTGCGATCCGCGGCCGCGAGCGCCTCGATGTATCCCACCCGCCACTCGCGCAGCAGCAGCGCCGGCGGATAGCCCTCGCGCATCAGCAGCAGGTTGAGCAGCAGGCGGCCGGTGCGGCCGTTGCCATCCTCAAAGGGGTGGACCGCGACGAAACCGTGGTGGGCGATCGTCGCCCGCACGACCGGCGGGGACTGCTGGCCCTCCCCCGCGAGCCAGTCGGCCCACTCGCGCATCAGGCGCGGCACCTCGCGGGCAGGTGGCGGCTGCAGTGTTGAGCCGCGGATGCGCACCGGCCCTGAGCGGTAGGCGCCGGCGGAGGCGAGGTTCTTGTCCATCACGATGCGGTGCAGGGTCAGGATCACGTCCTCGTCGATCGATGCCTGGCGGTCGACGAGTGAGGTGACATAATCGAAGGCCTCGGCGTGGTTGCGGGCCTCGAGGTGCTCCTTGAGGCTGTGCTCGCCGATGGTGATGCCGTGCTCGATGACGAGCATGGTTTCCCGTAGACTGAGGGTGTTGCCCTCGATGGCGTTGGAGTGGTAGGTGAGACTGACGCGCAGATCGTCGTGCAGGCGGCGCAGGGTGTCGGGCGGGAGCGGGCGGCGCGAGTCGAGCAGGGCTTTCTTCTCAGCGAGGCGCTCGGCGAGGCGCGGGTCCATCCGTGGTGGAGATGAGGACATAGGCACACCAGCAATAACTGTATCGTCTATGCGTATTCTACCATGAACCGATACAGTTATTTGTGATTGGCTCGGCAGGAAGGAGAGGCGGACAACCGAGGGTGTCCCGCGCCGGGCGCCGTGAACGCCGAGCTGCAGGAACGTGCACCGACTCAGCCAACGCAGAAACGCCTGGCATCCCTGACTGCCAGCAAGGCCAGGCATCGAACTCAGCTACACTACGAGATAGTCAGCTATGTAAGTAAAGTACACAGTGTCTGATACTTTAGAGTGTAGAATATCGCATCATCAAAGAGGAACGATGCGTGAAATACAGAGACGCATGAACACGTGAAAGCGGAGCGTGCTTTGAGAAGCTGCTACTTTCGCTGACGGAGGTATCAGATCATCACAAAATGGCTCCTGTATGCTGCATGTTGGCAAATCTGCTTTTCGTGTATAATGCGCGTCAATCATCGGCCAACAACGCAGAGAGGTGTGGAATGCCCCAGGTACGCAAACTCCCACCAGAAGAAGTACGTGCGATCGAGAACAAGGGCAAAGGGAAGCGCAAGCTCACTGAGGAGGAGTACGACCGCATCCTTGCTGACTTTAACGTTGGTGACTATGGAGAAGTCATACCGGATGAGGGTGAGAGACGGCTGACAATTCGCAACCGGCTCAAGGCAGCGGCAAAGCGCTGCCAGGTCTCCCTCAGCTTCTTGCGGACACGTGACAATGTGATCCGCTTCAAAGTTGAGCCGGGGGATGGTCAGGTCGACGGAGGCCAGGCTGTGCAACAGAAACCACAGCTGCGGCGGCACACAGAGGCTGAGACCTCGGCACCTCCACCGGTCTCATCCGATGCCCCGCCGAGGCGCCGCGGTGGCCGGCCGAAGAAGAAGACCGCATAGAACCGAACGCAGTCGATCGTGGGCGGAACCAGGAATCAGGAGCGAGCGACCTGATTCCTGATCTTTGCGCTCTTCTACGTCTTCCGCTCACACTCCCACGGCTACAGCATGTGAGGACTCGGTCCCCAGGCCCGCCGACGGCAGAGCTTCCCCTCCGGAGGAGTAGCCATGCGAGACAAGCCGTTTGTTATCGACGAGGAATGGCGGCGCAAGGCCGAAGCCGAAGGATGGCTGCGGAGCGAGTGGACCCTGATCCCCCGCGAGGACCTCTACACCCGCCTGTGGTCGACGCCGGACCGTACCCTGGCCGAGGAGTTCGGGATATCCGATGTGATGCTCGGCAAGCTCTGCCGAGAGCTGCAGATCCCGAAACCCCCGCGCGGGCACTGGCGCTGCGTGGCTACCGGGCAGAAGTCGCCGCGGCCGCGCCTGCGCGCCGTGCGCGACGACCAGCCGAGTATCCTCGTTGTCCCGCCCCCGCCCAAGCGCGCGCCTGTTCCACCGTCCGACCCTGATCTGGCGGCACGCATCGCCCACGAGCGCGCGCCGGAGCACCGCATCGTCGTGGCAGATGACCTCCGCTCCCCACACCCGCTCGTCCGCCAGACGCGGCAGCTGCTCAGCCGCGTCAAACCCGATGATACCGGGCTCCTGCCCAGGCCTCGTAACGATGCCTGCCTCGACATCAACGACTCCAAGGCGGTGCTCCCGCGCGCGCTGTTGCTGATGAACGCGCTGCTGAAGGCACTGGAGTCGCGCGGCTACGCCATCACGATCGCCGGGGAGGGTGCCAGGCACACCAACGTCGCCGTAGGTAATGAGCAAGTGGAGCTACGACTGGCAGAGAGGGTCGACCGGCAGGAGACCGAGCGCGCGAAGCACGCCAAGCCAAACCAGTTCCTCTGGGGGAGCGAGCGCTGGATCTCGACGCCAACCGGCCAGCTCACGCTGACGATCGGTGGCTCCTACGGCCCCGGTATCAAGAAGTGGCGCGATTCGGACACGAAGCCACTGGAGGACCAGCTGAACGACGTGGTGATCGGCCTGATGAAGACGGCGGAAATCTACCGGGTGCGGGCGCTCGTGTGGGCGGAGGAAGCGCGCCAACGCGAGGAGGCCGAGCGCAAGCGACGCGAGACCGAGCGGCTCCGGCGCGAAGAGGAAGAGCGCCGGCACGCGCTCGAGGAGCAGGCCGAGCGCTGGTCGAAGAGCCAGAGGCTGCGCACGTTTCTCCAGGCGTGCGAGGCCAGGCTGTGTGCGGAGAGAGGAACGATCGCACCCGACAGCCCGGAAGCAGCATGGTTGCGCTGGGCGCATGTCCACGCGGACCGGCTCGACCCGCTCAGGCAGGGGTATCTCGAGAAGGCGGTCGCCGACCTACACAGGGTTCAGCAGACAGAAGGCGTGAGCTAGTGATCATAGTATAAAAGGTGTGTGACAGCAGCCAGAGCATTGTCAAACGCGATCAGCGCTGGTCCCACTCATTGCGCATCTCGTCGATGTACGTCTCCACATCGACACCGCGCCAGATCTCGGCGCTGAGCCCCTCTAGCTCAAGCAGTTGAGCGGCTGATCGTCATCGTCGCTCGCATCGGCTTGCGCGATGCGGGCGAGGAACTAGAGCCAGGCAGGGCGTGCGAGAGGCTTGATTTGCTGCTCGTAGAGTGAGGCCAAGTCCGGTACTGCGCTCATGCACTCTCCCCTTCCTGACGAGCACTGCCGGGCTGCGGCACGCTGCACCCTTACACGATAGTGATATTGCACCGCGGCCGGGTGTAACACGCAGCAGGCTGAGACGCTGCACGCAGCACCCTTACAGATTGCTACGGGGTAGCCGGTGTGCCACTTGCTCGTAAGAGGTGGCTTACGGGCGTACCCACGGCTTCGAGCTATGGCCCGGCTGCCGGCTCTCACCCGGCCACCGGATTACCCTCCTCCGCCACCTGCCGCTGCACCTCGGCGAACGGCTGGGGCGACCCGAGGATCTTCGCGACCGCCTCGGCGATCGATGGGTCGCCGCTGTCGCGCTGGAGGCGGGCCAGGCTGCGGAGGGTGATGGCTCTGCTGTGAGCGCCCTGGCACTCATGACAGAGCTGTAGCGCGGTCAAGAGGTACTCACGCGCCCGCTGCCACTGGCACTGCTCCTGGGCGACGATGCCAAGCCAGTGGTAGGCGCTGGCCTGGTTGTAGCGGTCGTTGAACTCGGCGAAGAGTTGCAGCGCCTGCTGATAGTAGGCTTCGGCCTGCTCCCACTGGTGCTGCTCCTGGGCGACGCGGCCGAGCTGGTGGTAGGTTCCGGCCTGGCTGTAGCGGTCGTTGAACTCGATGTAGATCTGGAGGGCCTGCTTGAAATGGCGTTCGGCCTGCTCCCACTGGCGCTGCGCCTGGGCGACGGTGCCGAGCTGGTGGTAGGTTCCGGCCTGCTCGTAGCGGTCGTTGAACTCGATGTAGATCTGGAGGGCCTGCTGGTAGTAGGCTTCGGCCTGCTCCCACTGGCGCTGCGCCTGGGCGACGGTGCCGAGCTGGTGGTAGGTTCCGGCCTGCTCGTAGCGGTCGTTGAACTCGATGTAGATCTGGAGGGCCTGCTGGTAGTAGGCTTCGGCCTGCTCCCACTGGCGCTGCTCCTGGGCGACCATGCCGAGGTGGTGGTAGGTTCTGGCCTGGCTGTAGCGGTCGTTGAACTCGATGTCGATCTGGAGGGCCTGCTTGAAATGGCGTTCGGCCTGCTCCCACTGCCGCTGGCGCTGGGCGATCGTGCCGAGGTTGTGATACGCCACCGCCCGCCACCGTGCGCGTTGGCGCTCGTCGTTGGCGCTCAGCTGCTCGATCAGGTCGAGACAGCGCTGGTAGGTCTGTGCGCTGGCGTCGAGCTGCTGTGTCAATAGCTGCCGCCGCGCGATATCCGCCAGCACGCGCAGGCGGTCGAACCCGGCCTCCCCGGTCAGCAAGCTCTCGGGATAGTGCTCCAGTCGCGCCGCAATCTGCATGCCGGCCTCGATGGCGCGCCTGTGCTCCTGCGTGCGATCCCAGTACTCGTCGAGCGCCTGGTAGGCGCCGGTGATTGGCTCCTGTGCGTCCAGCGCTAGCTCGACCGCGCGCATCAGGTTCTCGTATTCCAGGCGCGTCAGGAAGAACGCCGCCTGGCGCCGATCCGCCTCCTTCGCCATCGCTGCGTTCGCCAGCGCGCCCCCGGTCTCCCGATAGTGCGCGCGGAACGCCGCCTCGATCGCCCGCTTCACCTCAGCCTGCTTCGGGCTGGCCAGCCGGCTGCGCAGGAAGTACGGTAGCACCGGCTGGATGCTAAGATAGCCCCTCGCCTCGGGGTGCGGCGCGAGCAGCCCCCAGTTGATGGCCGCCCGCAGCACCACCTCCCACTGCTCGAACGGCAGGCCGGCCAGCGCCGGCTGCGCCTTCAGTTTCTCGACATACTGCGGCAGCCACTCCCGATTAATCGCCCCGACGAACGGCGCCAGGCAGAGCAGCAGCTGCTGCGCCTCCGGCGCCAGGTTGCTGTGCGAGTAGGCGATACACTGCAGGATGCTCCTGGTCTTGTCCTGGCTGCTCGCCTGCGGGTCGATCGCGATGTCCCCCTGCTCGAGCGCCTCGAGCACCGCCGCCGGCGTCTGCGTCGCCAGGTTCGCCAGCACCACCTCGAGCGCCAGCGGGTAGCCCGCCAGCAGCCGCAGGATCTGCTCGGTCTCGCGCGCCTCGCGGTGCTGCGCTGCCTCGTGTCGCGCCAGCACCCGGTCGGCCAGCGCCGAGGCCGCCTCCTCGTCCAGCCCGCCCAGCTCGTACACATTCTCCTCGAACGTGCCCGGCGCCAGCCACCCCTCGCCGCTCCGCGACCCCAGCAGCACCAGCGTTCGCCCGCCCGCCAGCTCCGCCAGGAAGCGCCGCAGCCCCTCGCGCTCCGCCTCCGGCAGCGTGTGCTGGATCGCCAGCTCGGCCCCCGTGATCGACTCCAGGTTGTCCAGGATCAGCAGGTGGCGCCAGCCCCGCAGCCGTTCGGCGATCATGGTCTGCTGCACCTCGAGCGGCATCGGCTGCAGCAGCCGCGGATAGTCGCTCTCGCTCCACAGCCGCCGCCCGATCGCGTCCAGGATCTGCTGCCGCGTCCAGGCCCGCTCGTCGTAGCCGAACGCGAACACCTCCTCGACCAGCCCGGTCTGCTGCCACCAGCTCCCCAGGTGGCGCAGCAACGTCGTCTTGCCGGCGCCGCCCATGCCGCGCACCAGCAGCAGGTTGCGCCTCATCAGCAGCCGCCGCTCGATCTCCAGGATGTCCAGGTCGCGCCCGTGGAAGCCGTAGGTCGGCTGGGGCGGGCTGAAGCGCCGCGCCTTCCGGCCGTAGAAGGCCGCGATCTCCTCGGGGGTGAACGGCCGCGGCTGCAGCCGCACCTCCTGGTTCTGGTACACCACCGGCAGCAGCCAGTCCTCGAGGTCGACCTGCTCGTTGAAGTAGACCCGTCGCCCCTTGCGGTCGTACAGCTCGCGCCGCCCGCGCCGGATGGCCGTCGCCAGGTCGCGCCCGTCGAACAACTGCTCGTAGAGCGTGCGCATCAGGATCTCGGCCGCGCTCACCGTGACCGTGTAACGCATCGCCAGCACGAGCTGCACGCCCGTCTTCATCAGGTAGCTACCGAGGCTGGTCTCGTCCGTACCGACCTGCTTGCCGGACTGGCAGGCGTTGAGGATGGCGATCGGCACCTGGTGGAGCTGCAGCAGCTCGCCCAGCTCGTCGTCCGCCACCGGGTCGGCTTGGCCGTCGCGCTGGCCCTCCATGAACAGGAAGGCTTTCACCCCCTCGTAGGGCTGGATGTCATCGCGGCCGTAGCGCGCCTGGTACAGGAAGCGGCTGGTCTCGACGCCTTGCTGGAACTGCTGGTAGGTCATCAGCGCGCCGTGCAGGTCGAAGTGGATGACGTGGTAGAAGCCGGCGCCGTGCTCGTCGCGGGCGCGGTCGAGGTGCTTGCTAAGCGCCTCGTAGCTGCCTGGGCGGAGGATGTCGATCTGCACTGGCACACGCGACCGGCGCAGCTGCTCGACGAGCGGGCGGGAGATCGTGCGGTAGCCGACGTCCTGCGCGCCGGAGGGGCGGGCGGTGACGACCAGCAGGTTGATGGTGGGCGTCTCGCGGAGCAGGGCGGGCTGCGGCTGGCGCGCCAAGGACTTGCGCACGACGGGCACCTCGATGGCGAGCGGCCGGGGGAGGTTGGGGTCCTTGAGCGCCTCCCAGTGGAGGGCGTGGAACTCGGGCGAGCCGGCGATCTCGATGCGCAGCGCGTGCAGGCTGTGCTGGCGGGCCTCGGCGTAGCGGGCGAAGGCCTCGCGGTCGGCGAAGACCTGGTTGAAGAGGGCCTCGCCGTAGGCAGCGATGCTGTCGGCGGCCTGCCTGGCGCGCACCTGCTGCACGAAGGGGAAGCGGATGTGCTGCTCGAAGTACCACTCGAGGCGCTGCTCGTCCTCGGGGGAGAACGGCGGCGTGATGGTGATGGGGTACTCGCCCTGGTGGTCGAAGCTGAGGGTGGCGTTGGTGCCGTCCGGGCTGTCTCGTCGCTCGCGGATCGTGATCAGTGTCATGGTGAGGTGTCTCCGTCTGGGTGCTGCTACTCCTCCTCGATCGTGACCGCCATCAGCCGGGTGCCATCGGGCCGCTCGAGCAGCTCGATGCGGGTGCGCCTGGTGACCCCTTGCCGCAGCAGCGCGAGCGTGATGAGGTCGTAGAGCGCGTTGGTGGCGATGCCGGCCGCGACGGTGCCAGCGAGGAGGGAGACGGCCTCCGCGAGGGCCGGGTCGAACTGCGGGGTGGGGACCGGGCGGACCTCGGCGACGGCAGCTGCGCGGCAGCTCGGCTCAGCGTTCCAGGCCGCAGCGAAGGCCTGCGGGCTGATCTGCAGCCGGGGGTCGAGAACTATGTAAGTGCTCATTGATATCCCTTCTTGGCGGGCGGCGTCGCGTACTCCACACTGCTGCACTCGTATCGTACGACACGTGAGACGCCCGATCAATAGGTGATCGCTCCGTAATTGCTCACGCTTCGGGTAAACAAGTTCAGGCAACCGGAGATGCGCTGAGGAACACAAGGCACTCGGCACACGGATTGTGACCGCGCGCCTGCCAGGTGTGAAGCAGACTCGCCAACGCCATCCGTGTCTTGGTTTCATCTGGTGCACACGAGCCGCAGCTCAGCACAACCCGACGCAGTGCAACCAAGACGGGGTGGAAGATCAGAGAGGTACCGATGGGTGTGGAGAAGATCAGAGACCGTCGGGCTACAGAACCTTGATAACTACGGACAAGGCCAGGGGTTCCCATGTGAGGGTGTGGCTTCATGAACAACAAACAAGCCGTCACCGGGTGACTGTTTAGAGGAGTGAACCGTCGCTTTACGGAGGAGGTCCAGAAGCGCTATGGCAGCGCACGCAAAGATTGGCTCAGCTTGTCAGGCAAATCTGCCAAGCGCAACGCTGTCGCGTTCTGATGCCGTGTTCTTCAGGAAGAAGGGCATGTTGTCGTTGTGACAACATCAATGGAACTAGCCTTGTTTGTCCTATGACAATGCACCATTTGTCCTATGACAATGATTGCCTCTGGTTGGAATGGCGGATGCGGAGCCGCCTGGAAGGAGCCACATGCTATCATGAGCGTGAGGAGAGCCGCTGGACAGTCACGATGTTAGGACAGCCCTGACGTGTGTATGTGAGTGATGTAACAAATGCGGAGTGGACGGCACTCCACCGGATCTTGGAACGGGAACAGAAAGGACCAAGTCGACCACGAATGGTCGATCCGTGCGAGGTGTGGAACGGACTGGTACACAAGCTGCGGACTGGTTGCCAAAGGACCTGATCCCGCATGAAGTCCCATATCGCTCCACCATTCGCTACTCCTTCGACCTGTGGGCTTGAGAAGACACTTGGGAACGGGCCAGTGACACCTTACGCAGCGGGTACATAGCCAAAGAGTCAAGACCACCCAAGGTGGTGGCGAACGCGGCTACGACGACGGGGGAAAGTATGAGCAAGACAACCCGTCAGAATGCAGCAGCCTCTGACCTTATAACAAAGGCTGTCGAGAACCCGCAGTTGGTCAAGCAGGTGGTGATGGAGCGGCCAGAGACGATGGCAGAGATAGAGGCCCGACTCCGTGAAGAGGCTGCCGACGCTTACCTTGAACGAATGATTAAGTTCATCGTCTTCGTGGTCGCTATTAGTTTCGTGGTAGGCGTGGGAATAGGTGGGGTCTTCATTCTTTATGATCCCTCGACGCCAGCTGACCTCAGGGACTTGATAAAGGGTTCTCTGACCGCTATATTTTCAGGGTTCTTCGGCTTCCTAACCGGGAAGGCCTACAAGAAGCGGAAGGACTAGCCCTGTAGAAGTTCTCGAGAGTGATGACACAGTTAGCCATGATGACTCCAATAGGGTCAATGGAGAGCTGTTAGCCACATGCAGACGATGCAGCCTGACATACCGACAACTCTTGGTCCTGCAATAGGTGACAGATCAGCAGCGTGATCAGCGAGAACAACCCCGACGAGCCTGGCTTAGTGCGCACGATTGTCTTCTCTGACCACTGGCGTTGGGTCTCGATGCCTAGATGAGCGCCCGCCTCGAACGTCACGTCCAGCTGCCAGTACCTCACAAATCACTCCACGATCTACGTCGGTATGGCCACCACATTCGCACTGAATAATGCTCGAACCTCGAATTGGGCACCAACTCACTGATGCGATAGAAGCGCGCACAGCCGTGTGGCCGAAAGGTCGTATGGCTGTTGATGCGCAGGAACGGATGCCACCCCATACGAGAGATGCGACGGAACAAAAGTCGAGCAACTCGTCACCCGCAGCGGGCACCTCGCGCCGAGCAGGCGATACGCGGATGGCTCCGGGCGTGGCCAGGCTCGGGTGCCTACGTGTTTACACCGGTTCGCAGTACACTAACTGATAAAAACGTGGCAGACGGCGCGTCGCATCTCGGAGGCCGGGATCTGGACGCTGGGCCATGCTTATATGGCGCGCTCGTCGGGATCGTGAATTTCAGGCCGCACGATTTCCGCCGCTGCACAGGAAAGTATGTTTAGCCTTCCAATCAACACCTGAGGCTAGTAGAGGTACTTCGGCGCAAAGGTCTTATCCCACAATTCGTTCGACGACCTTCAGACACGCCTTGCGCTGTGCGTTGGTGAGATTGGGCAGATACCGGTCCACCAAGGCATGCGCCTCGGCAATACTCATTGGCGGTGTACGTAGGATGTGGGTAGCCAGCAAGAGCGCTGATCTAGCAGAAACCTCATCCCCTAGCAACTCAGCTAGCTTCTCAAGCGTTGCAGCTGCTGCAGCCGGGTTCAACTCTAGGGTACTGTCAGATCCGGCACTATCAGAGGGCATCGGTTCTGGGAACAGATCATCTATATCGTTCAGAGTTCGCTGTTGAGACATCGGAGAATTGGCGCGTGCCTGTAACTTCTCCTCATTCTCTGCTGATCTCCTTCGCACCTCCGAACGACTAGCATCACCACGGGGGGTGTAGGTGATATAGACTGTCTGGCCGGCTTCTGTTGTGAGCTCCCACTCCCGGCCGGGAGATCCGTGTTTCAGTGCCAAGAGCGGACGCTGATGCGTAACATGTGCAGCCCCAAGCGCTCCTAGCCATACCTGTGTAGCACCCTGACGGAGCTGTTCCGTCACTAGCTTCGCATCTGACTCATGCCAGCGTTTGTCAGGGGGTGGCTGATTTCCAAGCTCGGATGAGGCGAAGCGTTGTGCGATATGCTCCAGTAGGGCATGGTCTTGAACACGGCGAAGCTGATCCG
>CALJIC010000095.1 GCA_937974195.1 uncultured Roseiflexaceae bacterium
AATATCGATCCTGCGAATCGAAAGGCGTACCAGATATATCTCCTCGCCGGTGATGCCTTGCAGTTGCGATAAATATATTGCTCAATACGCAACTCGACCAGCAGCAGTACTGCTCGTATACTGTCAAGGCTCGGGCCGATATTGACGCGAATGTCCCAGGATAGTAATTCCACTAGCTGTCTAAAGCTCATCCTCGTTGTTCCTCGAGATTAAAACCTACTAGTGTCCCTCAGGATCAGCTTGCGATCTGGCTGTCCATCACGCATGAGAAGAATCTCCACCGATTGACCCACGAGATGCCCGGGAATACTCCAAGTCATCAGCCCTTTCGAGCGAGAATCAACGTGAAGTGTTCCGATATTCTGAGGTATCTTCCCCTGCTGGTTGATGACCACTTCGTAGACGATTGGTCGCTTATGACGATTGACAATATGGAGGTCGATACTTCCCGCACCTGAAGTACTCTGAGTCGCGAAGAACTCCGTATACTCAGCGTGACGCTGGGTTCGTGCCTCAGTGACTTGGATGGCGAGAACTGACCAGACGACAGCAACTGCTAGAATGGATACCATGCGCACGACCGAATCAAAGCTCACGCGCAGCCGATGCCGATTGAGAAGCAGATGGCCGAGCATTACGATAACCGACGTCGTTACGACAAGCGGTATCAGCATGCCGAGACCGAGCGGCGTGAAGTTGACCACATACCCGATGAATGTAATCAACGTAATACTTAAGCCGATGCTTAGGCCAAGCTGTACGTGCCATGAGAGCTTCTGAAAGGACGCGGTGTTGTGCAGCACAGAGACAATGACAGCTCCCGGAAGGATCAGCAAACTGACAGTGAATAGCAGTTGTAGATACTTGTTCAGCGGATTGTTAGCGCTACTATCATCATCCAGCGACAGGTTCTCGACCTGCGGCAGATCAGCACCACTTCGTTGAAACAGTATCACGTTTTCACTGTCGTAAATTTTGTCGAGTTGCTCGTTATTTTCTATTTTGGGTAAGTTCTGAGACCAGGGTTCGTAAAACGCCCAGCTTGAAGATATTATTGGCTTGCCGGACATGTCAACAACAAGATAGTCGAAATTATTCCAATCGATTGTTGACATGCCGACCACAGAACTATAGATCTCCGAATCGATCCATGCGAAATCTAGTAACTGATCCCGCTCCGCGGTCTTTAGCAGTAGAGAACCATATACATTGGCATCCGCGAGAACAGTGCTATCCGGAATGATCAGGTTCGAGACTAAGCCGGTCTCGGACGCAGTAGTATCAGGGCGTAGCGTTGGCGCAATGCTGAAAAAGCCGGCAACGGCGCACCCTGCCAGACATGCAGGAAGAATCACCTCCCACTTTTTGCTGGGTAGAAAAGCACGTGTAACAATTGGTAGAAGTAGAGGAAACGCCAAAGGTATGACTCGAATGCTCACCGCGCCATATGTAGAATAGATAGCCATGTGCGCCAGAGCAACGCCGATCACGCTCCAAACAAATACATCATCCTGATTCTGAATGAGTGAGCGTATCTGGCGGGTGGAGGTGGCAATCTGCATTTTGCGGAGGCACCACAGTCCTACAGGTATTGTCAATAGCAATAATGCGGCGAGCGTGCTCCAGGTGGCGAGACGTGGATTGATTACTGCGATCTCAAATGGCCTCAACTCAGGAGACTGAGCTAAGAGTGGTCCTACGATTTTGCTGAGAAAACTTTGGATGAACGATTCGCTTGTGGCCTCTGAGCGCAATCTTGCAAGTCCGTTGCCATATACTACTGTATCGAAGCTGAAATATACCACGAAACAGAATAATGCAATGGACCAAGAAAAATTCTGATTATTTGTTTGTTTCGACAGAAAATATCGATGTGCTAATATTGTTATTGAAATAGCAACAACGATCCAAAGTGGAGTGGTGTGGTAGTGGAGGAATGTCGACGTAAAGATGATCATGATCAAGGTGGAAAGCACGGCATTCCGCTTGCGCATCCACAATATATGCAAAATCAGAAATACGATAAATAGTGAGTGCGTCCATGCGTAGGTCTCAGTACCGAACTGGCTATAGAGCCCAGGGTAGTACCAGCTCGCAAATATCGCGATCGCGACTGCAGTCCACTTCGAAGTAGAGATCGTTCGAGCCGCAGCGTAGAAGAGAATGGCCAACAGCAGAGAGCCTACCGGCAACAGGCTGACAGCTTCTAGTGGCAACTGGGTAGCAGCTAGAAGCAATACCTGGAGCATTTCACCGCCGATATGCTCGCTTCGGTAGCTAGCGCCTGAGGTCGCGTAGGTCAAAATGTGCTGAGCGTTGAGTGACATGCTGGCGCGCGCGATCCGGAACAGTGTCCAAGGCTCCTGAATCGTCTGATATGAAAAGACCATCCCAGGAAGCGTGCATAGGGTAAGCAGCGCGAATTCGCCAAGCGCTGCAGCGATAGATGAATCGGCGTTTGCTCGCACGCGCGCAGTATCTGGCGTCGTTACTGTCGTCTGCTGAATCATCTGCTATTACCCCTGTTGCCCCATTCTTCGAGAAACTTAACTCGCTCTGTCGAGCACATAGATATCAATTGGAAAGCGCGCCCTGAAGGCCCGGCTGCGCTCTAGAAGCACAAACCAGCAGGCCCGGAGACCATTCAAGAAGCCTGGTCGGCGTATTAACCGCACGTCGAGATCCGACGAAGGCGACCACTGTTCGCGCGATATGCTGCCGCAGATGAACCCATGCTCGATCGATGGCTCGCGCTCAACCCGCATCCAGAATCGATCGACGTACTCCTGGAACGCGGCCTGAGTATTGTGCACCATGCCATAGTGCTTCAGCACTCCCCACAGGTGCCCGTTCAGCAGGAAGTTCAACGTGTGCGCAACTACTAGAGCAAGCATAGCCGCTGCTGGCAAGGGCAGCCAAGCCACCAGGATCACAGTTCCCAACAGAGCTAGCGCAATGTCAAGACCAAGCTTGAATCGGCGCTCGGTCATATCCATGTACAGCAGGCTTTGGAACAGCCAGTGCGAGGCCAACGCCCCAAGCGGGTACCTAAGGAATTGCTGCACCCATGACGTGCGCAGTTTGGCGTATCCAGATGGTCTCTCAGCACTCATCGTCCCTGCCTGCTCATTAACAACAGCTGGTCATTCAGCTCGTGGATCGGCTGTGCGCTCGAGAACACGCGAAGCGACAGATCTGAGCCGAGCATCCGGAAGATCCGCAGGCGCTCCTCCAAGCGCTGGTCACTCTGCAGATCTGGCCGCCGCGACCGCGCTGTCTGGGCATCCAGGTCGAGCACCGCTAGCGCGGCGCCGCGCGGGATGAGCCGCAGGAACAGCCTGCCGGGCAACCGCCGGTGGATCTGAGGATCGTCGAATGCGACCGCCAAGTCGACGAGCATGTCGAGCACGAACCGCTCGCACACAACCGTCCGGCCACGCCAGAGCTGCGGATAGATCTCGCGAAGCGCGGCGATCAACGCGTCGAACAGCAGCGTCCACGGCAGCAGCGCCCGGAGCAGCCACGAGCGGCGAAAGTCCCAGTAACCGTGCCGTACGCCCTGCTGCACCTCCTGCCAGCTGTAGCCACGCCATCGCGCGAACGCCAGCAGCGGCACGCTGAGAAGGAACGGGAAGCGCAGCCACACATGTCGCACCGCAAGGCCGTGCGCCGCGAGGTTCTCGATCAACAGGCGCGCCTGTGTGCTCTTGCCGGTGCCATCGGCCCCGGAGAGGTAGATGAACTGGCTCACAGCGCCGTATCCTTGACGAACGTTGCCAGAATGGCCGAACGCAATCCCGCGAGCAGCGCGAAGCGGTTGGTCAGGCGCTCATATATGATTCCGAGCCCGTACGTGAGTGCCGAGAACTTCAGGAGATTCGGCGCGCCCTCCTGAGTCTCGATGCGCTCCACACGCAGGCCGGCTGCGGTCGCCAAGCGCCGGAGCGTTCCCACCGTGTTTGCACGGTAATAGGTAGGGAACACTTCCTCCGGCACCAACCCAAGCAGCCACTTGACCAGCCACTGCTGCACCCGGTGAGGTATCAACCGTGTCAGGATCGGCGCATAGTGCCACATGTTGGGAGTCAGGATGAGTACCCGCCCACCGGGACGAAGCACGCGATAGCACTCACGCATGAATGCGTGAGGATGCTCGACATGCTCCAGCACCCATCGCGCGATGACCAGATCCACGCTTTGATCCGGTATCGGCAGCTCCGTGATGTTCCCGAGAATCGCGATGTCGATATCCGTGTTGCGGGCGATCCACGGATCTAGATCGATACCGATCGTCAGACGTGCGAGCGAGCGCAGCTCAATGGTCTCATCAGCGCCACAGCCCGCATGCAGAACGGTTGCGTTGGCATGCGTCAGGCGACGTGCCTCCTCGGTAAAGCGCCTGAATGGGCTGATGTAATCAGCGTAGAATGTGCGCCTCAGCGTCTCAACTGAAAGCATGCTGTGCTCCTGTGTGCTGTGTCATCTGCTCGACGAGAGTCGACCACTCCTCTCCCATCTGCTGCCAGCTTCGTGCGACTGGACGCGTGAAGCCTCCATTGTGTGCGCGAAGATCGACCGCTGCTTGCAGCAGTGCGTTGGCAAGTGACTGTGGGTTGGCCGGCTCGGCGAGATAGCTTGGACCCCGGTCGACTAACTCGCCAAGGCAGCCAACGGTCGTGGTGACAACCGGCTTGCCGAGAGCTTGGGCCTCCAGCAGACTGAGCGGCGCGTCGGAAGGTATGATCTCGAATGGCAGCGCGGCGACATCACAGGCCGCGGCGTGACTGACAAGTGCTGTCTCGTCTAGGAAGGCGCTCACGACTTTGATATAGTCGCTCACATCCTCCTCTTGCAGGAGGCGTCGCAGTTCGGCATCCTCTCTCATGAGCTCGTCAGCTCGTCGCCGGCTGAGCACCAGCAGCTTGATCGAGGGGTCCGTGCGGCGGGCGATCTTAACTGCGCGGATTAGGCTGTGTAGCCCACGCAGCGGTGCCGGTGAGCCGAAATACAACACGACGGTGTCAGCTGAACTGAATCCCAGGACCGCGCGCATCTCAGTGCCGCGGCTGACTTCGAAAGTGCTCCAGATGTTGTCAATCCCCGGCACAATGACCGTAGCCTGCTCCGGCCGCACACCGTGGGCCAGCAACCGTTCGCGCGTAGCGTGGCTCTGCACAACTAACTGTCTTACAACGCCGTGCCGGAGGATATGCCGCAACCGTACCTTGGGCAGCAGTGTACCTAGCACGTGAACCGCACTCAGCTTGTACCCGCCGATCACCCGACGCGCACCCAGCCGCGCTATCTCGCCGAAGCGATACACCGGGCTGGTGAAGATCCCCACTACCGGGGCTTCGGACCACCCCTCGAGCTGCTGGTGCAGAAAACTCGTCAGGCCGACGTGCCACAGGATAATGTCAGGTGACGTCGCGCGGAGCGCTGTCCGGAGCGGCTCATTTCTGGTCCAGAGAGGGGCACTCACGCTAGGCAGTCGCCATACCGGCACCCCGGCTACCATATCTTGTGCTGGCTTCCCCTCACCACCATCGGTTAGCACCGTGACGGTGTGGCCCTGATTGGCAAGCTGGCGTGCGACCTCACTGAGATAGCGCCAGGGTTGTAGCCGGAAATTCTTCTCAGTGAGCCCGCCGGCGATCATGCAGATTGATTTGCGCTGCATGCTCACTCCCCAGCCCCTTGCAACAACGAGCTGTATTGTGTGAGGTACGCTTGACCAATGGTGCTCCAAGAAAACCGCTCTTCGATAGTTCTGCGAGCTGCCGCTCCTAAACGCTTCCCTAGATCAGGGTTGCGTAGCACAGATATTACCGCCGTGGCTATTCCGCGAGGATCACGGGGTGGCACCAGTATCCCGTTGCAGCCATCCTCAATCACGTCGAGTGCACCACTCACCGCAGTGGCTATAGTAGGTCGACCGCACGACATTGCTTCGAGCAACACTGTGGGCAGCCCTTCGTAATGCGCTGCATGCACATAAGCGGCAGCACCTTGATAGAGCTCTAGCATCCGCGCGCGATCCTCAATATGCCCCAGCAGGATCACTCGATCCTCAAGCTTGCGTTGCGCGATAATGGTGCGAAGTTCGGCCTCCAAAGGTCCAGTGCCAGCAATCAAGAAGCGGACGTTTGGAAGCTCGCGTACGACGTACTCGGCGCTGCGAATGAGATCCTCTAGCCCTTTACGCGGAGCCAATCGCCCCGCGGTGAAAATGTAGGGGTCATGGCTGTTGTTGTTCGATGTAGAAGGGAAGAAGATGGTAGTATCGACGCCATTGCCCAGTACGCAAACCTGCTGTCGATCAACCGCATATTCTTTGAGCTCGTCAGCGACACTCTGTGCTACGGCAGTGATCTTGTTGGCGCGATCGAACAGATTTTGCTCAAGATGGTAGCTCACTGGTGCCTGGAGTTTAATCAACGTATTCCAGAGATTCGTCGGTTGGATGGCGCCGGTATCAGCCTTCATTGGGGTGTGTACCGTGGCTAGCACCGGCTTATGGGTGCGCGGCCACTTGACCAGCGGAGAGTGGACGTGGAATAGATCGATCTCGCTCTCCAGACGGCGCACCAGCCGATCCACGAAGATACCGTGCAGATGCACGTGGAAGGGGTAAGCTGGCACGAATGGAGGACGCCAGATGGTGATGCCCTCGATCTCCTCGCGGATCGTCCGGCGCGCCTTGCCACGAGTGATGATCTGAACCTGGTGTCCCCTCGCTGTGAGGTAGCGAGAGAGATTCCAGACATAGAAGCCGATACCCTCTCGGGGTGGGAGCGGGGTTGACATGATCATGCAGACGCGCATGACTAGATATCCTCCCGTGCCGGCATGACCCTACGCTTAGCTTCGTCCCACAGCCCAAGTTGGCGGCGCACAGCCTGAACCAACCGTGTACTGCCTTCTATGTAGCTACCCTGCTGTGTCACTGTGTCGATAGCTAGCCGGAGCGCTTCTTTCGACAGAGGGTCGACGGCAATAGCCTTGCCCTGTTCATGGAGGGCAGTAGATAGCTGCCGCTGATGATCGTCGATGCTCTCGCCAAAGCGCTGTAGCCGAGGTACGACCACGAGTGGCTTATGGTGCAACAGCGCCAGCAGGATCGAGCCGGCGGCAGCGTGAGAGACGATCACCCGCGCCTGCTGTGTGAGCTGCTCCATGCGCTGGCTGCTGGCCCACTCAAAGTGTTCGGCGTGGCGCGGCAGATAATGCGAGCTACCGCGCTGGATAAGTACCGGCTCGTCCAACTCGGCGGCGAGCTCATCCATTGCCCGCACCAATCGGTCGAAGTTCTGATTATGGGTTCCGACAGTGACGAGGATCAAATCACCGCTCCCTGATACTGCGCCTTTGGCCCACAGACCTTCAAGAGCTGTGGCCACTGAACTAAGAAAGCGTCCGCGATCGGATAAACTAACTTGCCTGTCTTCGATAAGTTCTCGACTCGGCACCAGCTCTCGATAAAGATTGTTCTGATGCCCAGGAGCTTGCTCCAGAAGAAGAACGGCAGCGCAATCTCTGCGCCCAAGCTCAGGATTACGTCAGGCCGCTCACGTAAGAGCACCAGGAGGGACCAGAACAGCGCCAGGAACATGCGCCAGAGACTGGTTCCGATATTCGTGGTGAAGTAGGCCTGTGCGATCGCGCGCACCTCGTTATCACGAGCGCTGTGGTAAGTTGCGAAGAACAGGTCGTGTCCTTCGAATGCCGGCAGGATCTGCAACGTTTCAGTGAGATGCCCGCCGTGCGAACAAACTAGCCCGATCTTCATATCCTTCCTTCTCTGATCAGCAGCCACGCTGCCTTGAACGCCGGGTCGAACACGGCCGCCGCCGCGCCCGCTAGCAGCCGGTTCGCCAGCTGGCCGAAGTCCAGGCGGTAGGTCATGCCCGCCAGCGTGTCCCGGTCGCTGCCGAGCGGCGAGCGGGCCCGCCGGATCTCGGCGCGGTGCCGCCAGAGCCAGCTGTACACGCGCGGCTTGACGCCCCAGAAGCGCGGCCCCTTGATCAGCGTGAAGCCCCAGGTCACCACCTCGGCCAGCAGCAGCCCGGGCAGCGCGCGCAGATACGTCGAGCGGCGCAGGTTCTTCAGCAGCATCAGGTGGCGGTTGCGCTCCAGGTAGAACGCCTTGGAGGGCGAGTACGTGGGCCGGTAGTCGTGCCGCACGACCGCGTCGGCCGCGTAGTAGCAGCGGTAGCCGGCCAGCCTGGCGCGCCACGACAGGTCGGTGTCCTCCACGTACATGAAGAAGCGCTCGTCGAAGCCGCCAAGCTGCTCGAACACCTCGCGGCGGATGGCGAACGCTGCGCCCGAGACTGCGTCGACCTCGCACGATGTCGCGAGCTCGTCCCTCGGGCGGCCGGCGCCGCGGCAGTAGGTCAGGCCGCTGTAGTGCATGGTGTTGCCGCAGGTGTTGACCGTGTCGGGCTGCTGCATGTAGACGATGCGGGCCGTGCTCAGCGCCACTGCGCCGGGCCGCTCGATCGGCGCGAGCAGCGCCTCGAGCGCGCCCGGCTCGAGCACGGTGTCGGGGTTGAGGAACACGAGGTACTTCCCGGCCGCCTGGGCCGCGCCGCGGTTGTTGCCGCCCGCATAGCCCAGGTTCTCGCCCTCGATCAGCCGGACCTGCGGGTAGCGCGAGCGCACCAGATCGCCGCTGCCGTCGGCCGAGCCATTGTCGACCACGATCAGCTCGTCCTGCGCCCCGAGCTGGGGCAGGATCGAGTCGATGCATGGCTCAAGGTAGAACCGGCTGTTGTAGCTGACGACGATCACGCTCGCGCGCATAGCAGCGTTCCCAACATCCCGGCTCATGCCTTGCTTAGCTCCAGCCCTTCGCCGCGCTCCTTCGGCGCCACGACATTCTCGCCAAGGCGCTGCGCCGCCCTCCGCTCGAACACGCTGCGGAGCTCAGCCAGCATCGCGCGCATCGAGTGCAGGATGACGCCGGCGAAGAACAGCAGCACACCGATCACGCACAGCATGACCGTGACCAGCCCGTAGCCGATCCCCAGCTCCTGGGTGCGCGCGTAGGTCTGGATGATGTGCAGGCCGAGCGCTATACCCAGCGCCAGTGTCACCACGCCGGCCCCGCTGAAGAACAGCAGCGGCCGGGTCTGGCCGACGAGGCGCAGGATGCCGTTGAGCACCTGCATGCCGTGTGTGAACGGGTTGCGCTTGGCCGGCTCGGCGTAGATCACCGAGATCGGCACCTCCACCACGCGCAGCTGGTGCTCGCGCGCTTGGAACTGCATCTCGGACTCGACGGAGAAGCCGCTCTGGCCGAAAGAGAGCGTCTCCAGCGCCCGGGCCGAGAAGGCCCGGTAGCCGCTCTGCGAGTCGCTCACCCGCACGCCCGAGGCCACGTTGGTCGCCAGCGTCAGCGCGTGCTGGCCGATCTGGCGGTAGGCCGGGATGTCGCTCTTGACATGCAGGAAGCGCGAGCCCACGACGATGTCGGCCTCGCCCTGCAGCACCGGCTCCAGCACCTGCGGGATCTCCCGCGCGCTGTGCTGCCCGTCGCCGTCTAGCATGACCACGGCGGAGGGGTTGAGCTGCCGCGCGTAGGTGAAGCCGGTGTTGACGGCGGCGGCCTTGCCCTGGTTGATCTGGTGCTGCACAACCGTCGCCCCAGCCATCGTCGCGATCTCCGCCGTCCTGTCGCTCGACCCGTCGTCGACCACGATCACGAGGTCGACGTACTGGCGGGCGCTGAGGACCAGGCTGCCGATGAACCGCTCCTCGTTGTGGGCCGGAATCAGCGCGATGGTGCGGCCTGGCGGGAGGGGGATCATGTGGCCCGCTGGGTGTGTCTCCCGGTTGCTGTGCGGTGAGGGAGTGATTGTGTGCGTCAAGTGAGCCACCTCAAGCTGCTGACTAATAACCGCGAAGCTGCGACGAACCGCGCCTGATCGTTACAAGTGAAGCGCCCGGCCGGGCTGCCGTTGCCCGGACGAGCACTGCGAACAGGATACGTTGGGCACCGAGGACGATCAAGTGAGCTTTTTTGTCGTTTTGTGATCATCTCAGCCTTCAAATTGCACTACAACTATTGCTGGTCGTATTGCTGGTGTGCTGTGGTGCGCGGAAGGGCTTTGGGTCGTGTCCGCTGAGAGAAACGCTACTACATCCATGAGTAGATACGCGGAGATGAGGAAACAGGGTCGTTGAGATCATTCTGAAAGAATTGCGGCTCTATCGTACGCAAATGGGTAGTAATTATGCTAACGGATGACAAAACTGATACGATATAACAAGGTTTTGTCCTTGATCATGGGGACCTTCTCAATTACATTTCATGTGTGCCTCGCGGCATGCCTTTATTTGCATTTGGCACAAGGGAGAGCAATGGTCACCACTGTAACAACCACCACAGTTACCACCGTCACCACGCTGGCAGCGGGCTCGTTCGCTCTGATCGCGATCCTCGCGCTGATCGCGCTGCTGGTGCAGAAGGAGATCATCGGCGGGCTCCAGGGCGAGCGCGCCAGGCGGGTGGCCCGCGCGCTGAACATCGCGATCGTGCCGCTGCTGCTGGTCTTCGCATCCACCGTCGCCTTCCGGGTCCTCGACGTCCTCAGCTGATCGTCGCCTGGTGACGCATGGCTCCCCATCCGCATATGTCAGCGAAGATGCGCTGCCCCGCGCCTCCACCGGCCGGGGCAGGTTCGTTCGCCTCTCAGAAGAGGCCTGGCGGGATCTGTCGGGCGGAGGCGTGGCGGGCGCAACCCAGGAAGCACCAGCATTCGAGCCACGGAGAGAGCTAATGCACCAGGTCATGTCCGACGACCGCCGAATCGTGTCGTACGTGCGGCGGCGCCTGCTCCAGCCGGTGCCGCTGATCTGGGCCTACCTGATCTTCACCGCCGCTGCGGAGTTGCTCACCGCGCTCGTCAACCCGCAGGTCGGCCAGCTGGCGCACGTGCTGCTGCTCGGCGTGCTGCTGGCCCACGGCGCGCTCGCGCTGCCCACGGCGGCCGGGCGCATCGCGCTGGCGCTGACGCTCGCGCCGCTGATCCGCATCCTGTCGCTGTCGATGCCGCTGATCAGGTTCCCCCAGCTCGCCTGGTATCCGATCGTCTCGCTGCCGCTGTTCCTGGCGACCTGGCTGATCATCCGCTACCTGCGCCTCTCGCGCCGCCAGCTCGGGCTGCAGACCGGCGATATCGTCTCGCAGCTGATGATCGCCAGCGGCGGCATCTCGCTCGGCGTGTTCGAGTACATGATCCTGAAGCCCGAGATGCCGCTGGTGCCCTTCACCTGGCCGGCGTTCCTGCTCGCCACGCTGGTCCTGCTCGTGGCGACCGGCTTCGCCGAGGAGCTGATCTTCCGCGGCGTGCTGCAGACGCTGGCCTTCCCGGCGCTGGGCCGCTACGCGCTGGTGTACGTCTCGCTGCTGTTCGCCGTGCTGCACATCGGCTACCTGTCGCTGGTGGACGTGGCCTTCGTCTTCGTCGTGGGCATGGTGTTCGCCTACATCGTGGCCTGGAGCGGCTCGATCCTCGGCGTCACCCTGGCGCACGGCCTGACGAACACCGTCCTGTTCCTGGTGATGCCCTACGCCGCGCAGAACATCTCGGCCGAGCTCAACCAGGCGCTGCCCTGGCTGAGCGCCATCTCGCTGACGCTGTCGCTCGGCACGGTGGTGAGGCTCGGCTGGCGCGCCCGGGCTGGCGCTGGGGCTCCCAAGGCCGTCCCGAGCGCCTCGCCGCTCCCGGCGCTGCCGCAGCGCGGATCGCAGGGCGCGCCGGCCGCGCCCAGCAGGATCGCCGGGCTGACGGCTGAGGGGGAGCTCGACCTGTACCAGCGCCTCACCGGCGACTTCGCCGAGCCGCTGCTGCGCGTGCGCGTGGAGGAGGCCGGCCTGCGCGCCGTGCTGTTCGTCTCGACGCGCCGGCTGCCGGTCGCCGACCGGCTGCAGGTCTACGTCGGCGGCGCGCTCGCGCCGGACCTCGGCGTGCGCTTCCTGCCGCCGCAGTACGGCTTCGTCGCGGGGGTGGTGGAGCTGGACGCGCTGCCGGACGCGGCGCTCGCACGCGTCGGGGCGCTGCACCGCGCCAGCCGGCTGCTCACGAGGAGCCTGCGCGGCCATCTGGACGACCTTGGCCGCTCGCGGCCCGAGGAGTTCCAGGCGTTCTGGGCCGCGTACGGCGGGTACTTCGGCGTAGGGCCGTGGGCGCAGCGCCTCGAGGTGCAGGCGGCCGGCTGAGGTTCTTCCAGGCCGAGCGGGGTACGGCCTCGATCACAGAACGGGTCGACTCTTCAAGCGAAAGAGTCGACCCGTTCTGTGATCTGGGCCCGGTGAGCTAGTTGCTCAACACAACTATCCGGCGGTGAGCAGGTACTCCTGCCCGGCGCTGGTCGGGAATGTGATCAGGTGGCCCTCGCTCGTCGCCGCGATGGGCTCGCCGCCGGCCAGCGACACCGCCAGCGGAACCGCGGCGCGCACGGAGCACGGCTCCCCGGCGTGCGAGCGCACCCGCGCCTCACGGAGCCGGCCGCCCGCCCAGCTGAGGCTCACCTCGAACCCGCCGCGCGCCCGCAATCCCCGCACTGAGCCATCGGGCCAGGCCGCGGGCAGGGCCGGCAGCAGGTGCAGGTAGTCCATGTGCGACTGGAGCAGCAGCTCGGCGATGCCCGCGGTGGCGGCGAAGTTGCCGTCGATCTGGAACGGCGGGTGGGCGTCGAACAGGTTGGCGTACACGCCCCCGCGGTGGTAGTTCTCGGCGTCCCTGTCGCTCACGAGCTGGAGCAGGTTGCCGAGCAGCGCCAGCGCGCGGTCGCCCTCGCCGAAGCGCGCCCACAGGCCCACCTTCCACCCCAGGCTCCAGCCGGTGCCGCCGTCGCCGCGCCGCTCGAGCGCGCGCCGGGCCGCCGCGAGCAGCTCCGGCGTCCGCTCGGTCAGCTGGCGGCCGGGGTACACGCCGAACAGGTGCGATATGTGCCGGTGGTGGACGTCCTCGTCCTCGAAGTCCTTGGACCACTCCTGCAGCTGGCCGTACTTGCCGATCTGCAGGGGAAGGAGCCGGCTGCGCGCCTCCGCCAGCTCGGCGCGGAACGCCTCGTCCGTCCCGAGCGCCTCGGCGGCCTCGATACAGTTCGTGAACAGGTCCCAGATCAGCTCCAGGTCCATCGTCGCCGCGACGCACACCTCGCCCAGCCCGGCCTCGGTGCGGAAGCGGTGCTCGGGCGAGGAGGACGGGGCGGTGACCAGGTGGCCGGCGCCGTCTTCGATCAGCCAGTCCAGGCAGAAGAGCGCCGCCTCCTTCATAAGCGGGTAGGCGGTCTCACGCAGGAAGGCCAGGTCGCGTCCGAAGGCGAAGTGCTCCCACAGGTGCTGCGAGAGCCAGGCGCCGCCCATCGGCCACATGACCCAGATCGGCATGCCGTGGCCGTAGTCCCCGACCGGCGCGGTCTGGCACCAGATGTCGGTGTTGTGGTGCACGGTCCAGCCGCGCGCGCCGTAGTTCGTCGCTGCGGTGCGCCTCCCGTTGCGCGCCAGATGGCCGATCAGGTCGAGCAGCGGGCGGTGGCACTCGGCCAGGTTGCAGGTCTCGGCCGGCCAGTAGTTCATCTCGGTGTTGATGTTGAGCGTGTAGTTGCTGCTCCAGGGCGGCCGGGTCTCCTTGTTCCAGATCCCCTGCAGGTTCGCCGGCTGCGTGCCGGGCCGCGAGCTGGCGATCAGTAGGTAGCGGCCGTACTGGAACAGCAGCTCGACCAGCCCCGGGTCGCGCGCGCCGTACTCGACGATCCGGCGGTCGGTCGGCAGGTCCGCCGGCGCCGCGGACGGCCCCAGGTGCAGCTCGACTCGGTCGAACAGCGCGCGGTGGTCGGCGACGTGGGCCTCGCGCAGCGCCTCGTACGCCTCGCCGAGCGCGCGCTCGAGGTCGCGCTTCGCGCCCGCCAGATCCTTGCCCTGCCTGCCGGGCGAGCGATCCGGGCCGTTGAAGCTGGTCGCGGCGCTGAGGCAGAGCGTGGCGCTGGTGGCGCCGAGCAGGTGCAGGCCGTCCTGATCCACCCGCAGCGTGCCGCCGTCGTGCGACACGCCGAGCCGCACCTCGAAGCGCATGGCCTCGGTCGTCTCCGGGTCACCGTAGATGATCGGGTTGCTGCGCTGGTAGTAGCTCGGGTCGACGTGCTCGGGCGCGACTCCGCGCAGCACCAGCTGCTGCCCGTCGGGGGCTGTGTGGTAGCGGAGCGGGCTGGAGAGGCGCGCGTGGAAGCTGAGCGCGCCCGGTGCGCTGGCCTCGAGGCGCAGCACGATCGCCTGGTGCGGGTGTGAGGCGAACAGCTCGCGGGTGTAGCGCACGTCGCCGATCTGGTACTCGACGCGCGCCAGGCCCGTCGAGAGGTCCAGCGAGCGATGGTAGGGGCGTGCTATCGCCCCGTGCTCGAAGTGGATGTGGAGGTCGCCGAGCGGCAGGTAGGACTGCGTGTAGGGCCCCATCATCTGCCTGCAGAGCTCGCTGGCCTCCAGGTAGCGCTCCTCCGCCAGCAGCCGCCGCACCTCGGGGAGCACCTCCCTGGCGCGCGGGTTATCCCACTCCTTCGGCCCGCCGGACCACAGCGTGTCCTCGTTGAGCTGGAGCCGCTCGGTCTCCACGCCGCCGAAGATCATGGCCCCCAGGCGCCCGTTGCCGGTCGGCAGCGCCTCAGTCCACTCGCGGGCGGCCTGTGTGTACTGCAGCTTCATGGTTCATCTCTCCCCCAGCGCTGCCTCCCGGCGCGCAGATCACGGCCCCGGCGCGCCGCGCCTCGGGCAGCGGGTGCTATAGTACACCATGCCGCACCCACCAGATCCTCACGTCGCTCTCATGTCGCTCTCATCCGGCGCTGCTATAACGTTTCGCAGACGTGATCCGGAAGAGGCGCGAACGCGGCGGCAGGCGAGCCACGCCATCGGCAGGGAGGCTTCGCTTCCCAAACGCCTCCAGCGGGCGCGGGGACGAGGCCACCGCGTAGGTCATGGCGATGAATGTTTCGTAGTGCGGAGGAAGATGATGACGAACGAGCAGCGAGTCCGGCAGGCGCGCCGCGCCTTTCTGCGCAGCTGCCTTGCGGCCCCGACCGCCTGGGTGCTAGCGGCCTGCGCCGGCCAGTCTGCTGCCGGCCCGACGCCGGCGCCCACCAGCGCCCCCACCGAGGCCCCGGCGACCCAGGCGCCGGCCGCGCCGACGAGCGCGCCGACCCTCGCCCCAACTGAAGCTCCGCCGACCCTCGCCCCGACGGAAGCGCCGGCGACGGCCGCGCCGGTTGCGGCGCAGGCGCTCCCGCCCACGCCCCCGTGCGGCGATGATGACGACGACGTCACGCCGGAGCAGACCGAGGGCCCGTACTACACGCCGAACACGCCGGAGCGCACCTCGCTGCTGGAGCCCGGCATCACTGGAACCAGGCTCGTCGTCTCGGGGTACGTGCTGACGACCGACTGCCGGCCGGTGGCGCGCGCGCTGCTGGACTTCTGGCAGGCGGATGACCAGGGGCAGTACGACAACGTGGGGTTCCGGCTGCGGGGGCACCAGTTCACCGACGACCAGGGCCGCTACACGCTGGAGACGATCGTGCCCGGGCTCTACCCGGGGCGGACGCGCCACATCCACGTGAAGGTGCAGGCGCCGAACCGGCCCGTGCTCACCACCCAGCTCTACTTTCCAGGCGAGCCGAGCAACGACCGGGACCGGATCTTCCGGCCGGAGCTGGTGATGGAGCTGCAGGAGACAGCGGACGGCAAGGCCGGCGCCTTCACCTTCGTGCTGGACGCCGGCGCCGTATGACCCTCGGCGCTACCCCTGGATGCGGGCGCGCGCCAGGGCCAGCACACCCTCGACCTCCTCGTCCAGGCCGATGGTGAGATCCTCGACCTGCGCGCGGGTCTGGTGCACGAACAGCTGATCCTCGAGCATCATGAGGTTGGTCTCGACGTTGAGCAGCGCGGCGGGCACGGCGGCGCGGATCAGGATCGCGGCCGCGGCGACATCGCTGACCGCGCTGCGGTTGCCGTGCCGCGCGACCGGGGCGCACAGCGGCAGCAGCGACACCACGGCGCGCGCGGTGCGCAGCGGCACCTCGGTCGCCTCGCGCAGCACCCGCTGGATGGCCGCCTTGCGGCTCGCCGCGTCGGCCTCGGTGGTGCGCGGCAGCTTATAGGCCGCCGACAGGTGGCTGAACGTCGTGATATCGTCCTGGGCGAGCTGCTGCAGCTCGGCGCGCAGCTCCTCGGCGCGGGCGCGGATGCTCATCGCCTCGGCCTCGAACTCGGCGTACGCCTTCTTGCCGATCGTCAGGTCGCAGACCATCGTGATCAGGCCAGCCGCCATCGCGCCGGTGAGCGCCGCGACGCTCCCGCCGCCGGGCGTCGGGGCGCCGCTCGCCAGCTCGTTCAGGAATGTGCCAAGCGTCTTATCTAGCAGCTGTTCGCTCATGGATCACCTCCGCGGTAGTCAGTGTGGGGTAGCAGCCACTGCCGGTGGCGAGCGCCGCCGGCGCTGCCTGGCAGGTGCGCTAGCTACTGGCCACCGACGACTCTCGCTACTTCCTCGCGCCTGACGCTCTGCTGCTCCCCGCTGCGAAGGTCCCGGACGACCACAGTGCCGCTCGCCAGCTCGTCCGGGCCGAGCACCAGCGCGAACGGAATGCCGCGCCGGTCGGCGTACCTCAGCTGCTTGCCGAGCTTCTCGGTCGGGTCGAGCGCCTGCTCGACCTTGATGCCGGCCGCGCGCAGGTCGCGGGCCAGCTCGAGGCTCGCCGGCGCGTGCACGGGGCTGAAGATCGTCACGAAGGCCTGCGCGACGGTGCGCAGACGCGGCCCCATTCCCAGCTCGGCCATGACATCGTGGAGCCGCTCGATCCCGAACGCCAGCCCGACGGTCGGTATCGGCCGGCCGGCGAACTGGCCGATGAGCTCATCGTAGCGGCCGCCGCCCAGCAGCGAGCCCATCGGCGGCGAGTCGATCACGGCCTCGAACACCGCGCCGGTGTAGTACGAGAGGCCGCGCGCCAGCCGGGGCGCGACGGCGAACGCCTCCTGCGGGACGCCGAGCGCCGGCAGGTACGAGATGATCGCGCGCAGGTTCTCGAGCGCCCGGCCGGCCCGCTCGTCGCCCTGGAGCTGCTCCGAGAGCGCCGCGAGCACGTCGTCGGGCTTCCCCTCGAGCAGCACCAGCTCGAGGATGCGCTCGGCGGCGGCCGGGGCCACGCCGCTCTTCAGCAGCTCCTCGCGCACCCCGTCCGGCCCGATCTTGTCCAGCTTATCGATCGCCCGGTACACGCCGCCGGCCGCCTGCTCGTCCAGGCCCGCGGTGCGGGCGATCGCGCTGAGCAGCTCGCGGTGGTTCAGCAGCGTCGTGAAGCCGGTGAAGCCGAGCGCCGACAGCGCCTCGGTGAGCACGGCGATGATCTCGGCGTCGGCCAGCGGCGAGGAGGAGCCGACGATATCGACGTCGGCCTGCCAGAACTCCCGGTAGCGCCCGCGCTGCTGGCGCTCGCCGCGGTAGCTCTGGCCGATCGCGTAGCGCCGCCAGGGGAAGACGAGCTGCCCCTGGTACTGGGCCACCACTCGCGCCAGCGGGACGGTCTGGTCGTAGCGCAGCGCCACCCGGTCGCCGCCGTGGGTCTCGAAGCGGTAGATCAGCTTCTCGTCCTCGCCGATCTTGCCCTCCAGCGTGGCGGCATACTCGACGATCGGCGTCTGCAGCGGCTCGAAGCCGTAGCGCTCGAAGACGCTGGTCAGTGTCTGGATGATATGCTGCCGCAGGATCATCGCCTCCGGCAGGTGGTCGCGCATACCCTTCAGGTTCTGCGGTCTGGTGCTCATGGGGGGCCCTTCGCAATTAAGCAGCGTGCCTGGGGCCATGATACCACAGCCGTGCGGCACGCTGCTTCCGGCACGCGCCACGCAGGGCGCCGTTACTGCACCTTGACCGCCAGGGGTGTCAGCAGCTTGCGAAGCGCTCCGATCGCCACCCGCATGCCCGTCTCGCCGCTGAACCCGCCCGCCGGCCCGGCGATCTGCAGGTGCGGCTCGAGCGTCAGGAAGCCCTGGTAGCCGCGCGCGACCAGCTCGTGAAGCAGCTGCGGCACCGCCCCGTCGCCCTGGCCTGCCGGCCGCACGCTCCCGTCGGCGAACACGGCGTCCTTGATGTGGACGTGCGTCACGTACTCGGCGAGCAGCGGCCAGGCGTCGTCCATCGGCCGGACGCCGCACTGCACGAAGTTGGCCGGGTCGAAGGCCATGCGCAGCGCCGGCGAGCCGATGCTCTCCAGCAGGTCGCGGCAGCGCTCGCCGGTGTCGCCGTAGATCTCCTTCTCGTTCTCGTGCAGCAGCTGCACGCCCAGCTCCCCGGCGCGCTTCGCAAGCCTGCCCATCCGCGCCAGGACCTCTTCGCGGTGCTCGTCTGCGCGCCCGGCGGGCACGTAGAAGGAGAAGATGCGGATGTTGCGCGTGCCGAGCGCATCGCACGCCTGCGCCGCGCGCTCGAGCCGCTCGAGCTCGAACTCAGGCGGGCGGTCGAGGTGCGACTTGCCGATCGGGCTGCCGATCGCCGAGACGCCGAAGCCGCGCTCGTCCAGCAGCGCCCGCGCGCGCCGCAGCTCCTCCCGGTCCAGATCCAGCACGTTCTTGCCCCACGCGCCGCGCAGCTCGAGGTGCCGCACGCCATCCGAGGCCAGCACATCCAGCTGCGTCGCCAGGTCGTCGGCGATCTCGTCGCCGAATGCACTTAGTGTGAATGTGGCCGCCATCTGCTTTCTCCATGCTGACAGGGTGACGGGGTGATAAGGTGACGGGGTGATAAGGTGGCGGGGCGACGAAGAGCCCCTTCGTCGCCCCGTTGCCTTGTCGCAGCTACAGGGCCGCGAGATACTCGCGCAGCTTCTCGGCGTGCTGCGGCAGCGCCACCTCCGGCTCGGCCAGCTCGGGGTGCCACTTCTTCTCCCACTCCACCGCCAGCCAGCCGTCGTACCCGGCCGCCCGCAGCGCCGCCAGGATCTCGCGCGTCGGCACGGCGCCCTCGCCGAGCAGCGTCAGGTCCCAGTTCGACCCGCCGCCCGCCGGCGGCCGCCCGTCCTTGATGTGCACGTGCAGCAGCCGGCCGCCCAGCCGGCTCAGGGTGAGGTCGGGGGACTCGCCGATCCGGTAGGGGTGCAGCAGGTCCCACAGCGCGCCGGCCGACTCGCCCGGCACCTGCTCCAGCACACGCGCCACGGTCGAGCTGTCGCAGAAGGCGTCGTGCGTCTCGAGCGCCACCGCGACGCCCAGCTCGCGCCCCTTCTCGGCCAGCGGCGCCAGGCACGCCGCCGCGCCGCGCACGGCCTCGTCGAGCGCGGTGCCCTGCGGCGGCCCGGCGAACACGCGGATCATCGGCGCGCCGAGCTCGGCGGCCATCTCCAGCATTGCGATCCCGTCGCGGAGCTGCTGCTCGCGCTCGCCGGCGTCGGGCTGCGCGATGCGCACCGAGGTGTCGAGGCACACCAGCGCCAGCCCCTCAGCGGCGCACACCTCGCGGACCCGGCGCCGCCCTGCGGCGTCCAGCGTCGGCCCGACCACCTCGCCGTCCAGCAGGCGCAGCTCGAGCCCCTCGTAGCCGGCGGCGCGCCCGGCCGCGGCCGCCTGCTCCAGCGTCCAGCCCGGGCAGGCCAGCGTTGTGAAAGCCAGTCTCATTTCGAAGCCTCCCACTGCTGCTTCATGAACGCCAGCGCGCCGGCCGCCTGCTCCTCCAGGTTCTCCCACGAGCACTCGGCGGAGATGCGCTCGTCGTACCCGGCCTGCCGCAGCGCCCGCATGAAGCCGGCGTAGTCATACCCGCCGACCCCCGGGTGGCGGCGGCCGCCGTCGGCCACGTGGACGTGGACCAGCAGCGGCGCCGCGGCCACGACGTTGGCGAACGGCTCCTGCTCCAGCTCCAGGTGGTGCAGATCGGCCAGCAGCCGCACGTCGCTGAGGCCGCGCTGCTCGATGAATGCCTGACACTCCGCCACCGTGTTGAACACGTTCGACTCGCCGCGGTTCAGGTGCTCGAGCGCCAGGCTGATCCCGGCGCGCGCGGCCTCCTCGCCTGCCACCTCCAGCGACGCGGCCAGCTGGTCCAGCGCCTGCTCGCGGGGCATGTCGTCGGGGATCCGGCGGGCGCCGCCGCTGCCGAGCACCACCGCGCGGCCGCCGAGCGCGGCCATGCGCCCGAAGGCGCGGCGCAGGTAGCCGCGCAGCCGCTCCAGGTCGGCCTCCGGGCCGACCATGCGGATCTCAGGCGGCACGAGCACGTTGAACGCCTCGGGGCGCAGCGGGGCGGCGGCGATCGCATCGAGCGCCGGAGCGGCGGCCCGGTCATCCTCGAGCGGCCGGACGGCGCGCGCGGGCAGCTCGCAGTAGTCGAAGCCGGCCCGGGCGATCACGTCGATCTGCTCGGGCGCGACGCAGCAACCAAAACGCATGAGGCCTCCCCTTCTCGTGTGGTAGGCGCGGCACGTTGCGCCTCTCCGTTGTCCCCTCCGTGCCCTCCGTGTGCTCCGTGGATCAGCCGGGCCTCGCTGGCCGCCCGGTGCGCGCCGACTCGTACACGGCCAGCACGGTCGCCAGCGAGCGGCGCCCCTCCTCGCCGGGGACGAGCGGGGCGCGGCCGGTGCGCACGGCCTCCACCAGGTCCGTGACCAGCCGGGTGTGGCCGACCGCGCTGATGCCGGTCGGGCTTGCGCCGGCGCCGGCCGCCTGCGGCGTGGCGGCTGTGGCGGGGCGCCGGCTCTCCGCTGCGCCGCCCTCGCCCGCCTGGTCCCACCGGACGACCGCCTCGCCCTCGATCTGGACGCCGCCCTGCGTCCCGTAGACCTCGACGCGGTGCGGGAAGCCGGGCGCCGCGGCGGTCGTGGCGACGATGCTGCCGAGCGCGCCGTTCGCGAAGCGCAGCGTGGCCGCCAGGCAGTCCTCCACCTCGATCTCGTGCGCGAGCGTGTCGAAGCGCGCGAACACCTCCTCCACCTCGCCCATGTACCACAGCAGCAGGTCGACCAGGTGGACGCCCTGGTTCATGAGCGCCCCGCCGCCGTCGAGCGCCCAGGTGCCGCGCCAGGCGGCCGAGTCGTAGTAGCTCTGCGGGCGCACGTAGGGCACGCTGATCGTGCCGAGCACCATGCGCCCCAGCTCGCCGGCGGCGATCGCCTGGCGCACCGCGATGAAGTCCGGGTCGGTGCGGCGCTGCAGCGCGACGGCCAGCAGCACGCCGGCCTCGCGCGCCGCGGCGATCATCGCGTCGGCGTCGGCGAGCGAGAGCGCGATCGGCTTCTCGACCAGCACGTGCTTGCCGGCGCGCGCCGCGGCGATCGCCTGCTGGGCGTGCAGCCCGCTCGGCGTGCAGATGCACACCGCGTCGACGTCCGGGCGCTGCAGCACGGCGTTCAGGTCGGAGTCGCACGGCACGCCGAAGCGCGCCGCGGCCGCCGCGGCCTGCTCCGGCCCCGAGGCGCAGAGCGTGACCAGCCGCGCGCCCGGCGTCTCGGCGATCGCCTGCGCGTGGTAGCGGGCGATCATGCCGGTGCCGATGATCGCGAAGCCAAGTGGCGAGTCAGTCCCTCTGGACATGGTGTGGTCCTCGCATGGCTGTGACGGGGTGACCAGTGACCGGGTGACGGGGTGACTGGGTGACCAGGTGATGGGGTTATGAAGATGTTTCTTCGTGCGCGTAGAGGCATCTCGCGCCGAAGAGACGCCCTATCACTCGTTAGGAAGTCACCTCGTCGCCCCGTCAGGAAGTCACCCCGTCAGGAAGTCACCTCGTCACCCCGTCAGGAAGTCGCCCCGTCAGGAAGTCGCCCCGTCAGCAAGCCGCCTCTTGCCGGCGCGCAGGTCCGCCAGCAGCTCGGAGTAGGCCCCGCGGTCGAGCGGCAGCGTGACCGGCCGCTCGGTGAGGCTGGAGTAGATCACCGCGTTCGCCAGCTCGAGCGACATCGTCCCCTCGCGGCCGTTGCAGCGCGGCTGGCGCCCCTCGGCGATCGCGGCCGCCAGGTCCTGGTAGACGGCCAGGTGCCCGCCGCCGTCGCCCGCGAGCGCCACCGTCTCGACCTCGGTCGCCGGCCGGCCCCACATGTCCTGCTTCGTGGCGCGGTACTGGCTCAGCGGCTCGGAGAAGCGGTAGATCGTCAGCGTCTCCTCCACCAGCTCGACCGCCGCCCGGTCGCCGACGATCTGCATGCGGCGCTGCACGCCGGCCTCGACGGTGCTGAAGTACAGGTAGCCGGGGGCGCCGTTGGGGTACTCGAGCATCGCCTGGGCCGAGTCCTCGCACTCCATCCGGTGCCCGAGCGTCCGTATCCAGCCCCAGACCTTCTTCGGCGGGCCGGCCAGGTGGCAGAGCAGGTCGAGCGGGTGCGGCCCCTGGTTCATCAGCACGCCTCCGCCCTCGCCCTTCCAGGTGCCGCGCCAGGCGGCGGAGTCGTAGTAGTACTGGGTGCGGAACCACGGCTCAACGCACAGCACGCGCACCAGCTCGCCGAGCTCGCCTGAGTCGACCAGCGCCTTGGCGCGCTCGATCGCCGGGCGGAAGCGCTGCTGGTAGTTCACGGCCAGCAGCTTCCCCGCGCGCTCGGCCGCCGCCACCATCGCGTCGGCCTCGGCCACCTCCACCGCCAGCGGCTTCTCCACCAGCACGTGCGACCCCGCCTCGAAGCAGTCGATCGCGATCGAGGCGTGGAACGGGTGCGGCGTCGTGATCACCGCCAGGTCCGGGCGAATCTCGGCCAGCATGGTCCGGTGGTCGGTGAAGAACGGGCAGCCGTGTTCCTGGGCGCGGGCGGCGCCGGCCTCGGCGGCGATGTCGGCCATGCCGACGAGCTGCGCGCCGGGGAGCCGGGCGATGGCCTGCAGGTGGGTGAGTGCGATGCCCGCGGCGGCGCCGATGATAGCGATGCGCAGCGGGGGAGCGCCGGTCGTCTCGGGAGTGTTAGTCATGGGGGGCTCTCCTCGTAGCAGTGGACAGGCGCGTATATGATATAGCCGGTGGCGGGGGTGTCAAGCGCGCTTGCGCCGCCGTGCTATAATGGCCCAGAGAAACGGTTTACACTCTAGGAGCGGTATGGCTGCGCAGCTCACCAACCGCGAGATCGCCGACGTCTTCCACGCTATCGCGGACCTGATGGAGATCCTGGGCGAGGATCGCTTCCGCACCCAGGCCTACCGCCGCGCCGGCGACGCGTTGGCTGACCTGCCGCAGCCGCTCTCGGTGTACCGCGAGCGCGGCGAGCTCGGCCAGATCCCCGGCGTCGGCAAGGCGATCACCGATAAGATCGAGGAGCTGCTCGACACGGGCGAGCTGCAGTTCTACTCCAAGCTCAGGGCCCGCGTCCCCGAGGGCGTGCGCGAGATCCTGCGCATCCCGAACGTCGGGCCGCGCACCGCCGGGCGGCTCTACCAGGAGCTCGGCATCACCAGCCTGGCCGAGCTCAAGGCCGCGGCCGAGGACGGCAGGCTCAGGGGGATCAAGGGCTTCGGCGAGAAGACGATCCAGGGCATCCTCCAGGGCATCGCCCAGGCCGAGAAGGCCGAGCACCGCACCCTGCTGCACCACGCGCTCCAGGCCGCCGAGCGCCTGATCGCCGAGCTCCGCGCCGCCGAGCCCTCCATCCGCGAGGCGTGCTTCACCGGCAGCCTGCGCCGCGCCCGCCCGACGATCGGCGACCTCGATATCCTGGCCGCCGCCGATGACCCGGCCGCCGTGGTGCGCGCCTTCACCAAGCTGCCGATCGTCGCCCGCGTCGAGTCCTCGGGCGCCGAGAAGGCCACCGTGCACCTCCACAGCGGCCTGCAGGCCGACCTGATCGCCGTGCAGCCGCGGCTGTGGGCCTCGGCCCTGCAGCACTTCACCGGCGGGAAGGCGCACAACATCCGCTTCCGCGAGCTGGCGCTGGCGAAGGGCCTCAGCTTCAGCGAGCACGGCTTCCGCAAGCTGGACGGCTCCGGCGTCATCGAGCCCGCGACCGAGGAGGAGGTCTACGCCGCGGTCGGCCTGCCCTGGATCCCGCCCGAGCTGCGCGAGGAATCCGGCGAGTTCGAGGCCGCCCGCACCGGCCGCCTGCCGCAGCTCGTCGAGCTGAGCGACATCGTCGCCGACCTGCACATGCACACCACCTGGAGCGACGGGCGCGGCTCGCTGCGCGAGATGGCCGAGGCCGCCCGCGCCCGCGGCCTGCGCTATATCGCGATCACCGACCACAGCGCCTACCTCGGCGTGACCAACGGGCTCGACGCCGCGCGCCTGCGCGCCCAGGCCGAGGAGGTGCGCGCCCTCAACGCCGAGTACGAGGCCGCCGGCGACCCCTTCCGCATCCTGCACGGCGTCGAGGTGGACATCACGCCCGACGGCGGCCTGGCGCTGGCGGACGAGGTGCTGGCCGAGCTGGACATCGTCGTCGCCTCGCCGCACTCCAACCTGCGCCAGCCGCCCGAGAAGGCGACCGAGCGGCTGCTGCGCGCCATCCGCAACCCGCACGTCGATATCATCGGCCACCCGACCGGCCGGCTGATCGGCTCGCGCGAGGGCGCCGACATCGACGTGGACGCGGTCGCCCGCGCCGCCGCCGAGACCGGCACGCTGCTGGAGATCAACAGCGGCCCCGACCGGCTCGACCTCGACGCGCAGGCGGCCAGGCGCGCCCTCGAGCTCGGCGCGAAGCTGACCGTCAACAGCGACTCGCACCACCCCGAGAACCTCGCCTGGGTGCGGCTCGGCGTGCTCACCGCCCGGCGCGGCTGGGCCGAGGCGAAGGACATCGCCAACACCTGGAGCCTGGAGCAGCTCAGGGAGTGGCTGGGGCGCGGTGCGCCGGCCTGAAACGTGCATCCGCCAACGTGCAACGCAGCAGGAGTGGTCATGCCATCGGTATTCTCAAAGATCGTGAGCGGCGAGATCCCGGCCCTCAAAGTCTACGAGGATGAGGCGACGCTGGCCTTCATGGATATCAGCCCGGCGAGCCGCGGGCACACGCTGGTGATCTGCAAGGAGGAGCACGCCGACCTCTTCTCCATCCCGCCCGAGCTGCTGGCCGCCACCGCCCGCACCGTGCAGCGGGTGGCGCTCGCCCTGCGCGATGCCCTCAGGCCGGATGGGCTCAACGTCGTGCAGAACAACGGCGCCGCCGCCGGGCAGACGGTGTTCCACTACCACGTGCATCTCATCCCGCGCTGGGAGGGCGACGGCGTGATCGCTCCCTGGGCCCACCAGCAGATCGGCCAGGACGAGCTGCGCGCTCTGGCGGATCAGATCCGCGCCGCTCTGGCAAGGACGTGACCATGAGCAACAACTTCCTCGGCAACGACCCCTCGCGCGAGAGCCGGCACGACGAGAAGCTGCGCGCCCGCCGCGCCGCGCTCTCGGCGATCATGGTCCTGCTTCTCGTCCTGCTCATCCTGCTGCTGCTGGCCGCCGCCACCGACCGCACCGACATCCTGCGCTTTGGCGATGTCGGCTGGCCGATGACCTTCGGCACCATGGCCGCCTTCCAGCCGCGCATCGCCGCGGCCGCCGAGGCCTCGCCGCCGGCTGCGGCGGAGAAGGCCGCCCAGCAGGTCGGCCTCGCGCCCTCGGCGGAGATCAGCGCCCGGCTGCGCGCCTACTACGAGCGCTGCGGCGGCGAGCGGATCTTCGGCCGGCCGATCAGCGCCCTGATCACCGAGGGCGGCCGCACCTACCAGTGGTTCGAGCGCGCCCGGCTCGAGTACGACCCGCAGCTCGCCGGCACGCCCTACGAGGTGCAGGGCGGCCGCCTCGGCGCCGAGTACACCGCCGGGCAGACCTTCCCGCGCCCGGCGCCCTTCCCGAGCCAGCCCGGCGCCCGCTTCTTCCCGGAGACCGGCTACGGCGTCTCGGGCGCCTTCCTGCGCTTCTGGGAGCAGAACGGCGGCGTCGAGGTGCTCGGCTACCCGATCAGCGGCGAGCTGCAGGAGACCCTCTCCGACGGCCAGGTGCACACGGTGCAGTACTTCGAGCGCGCCCGGCTCGAGCTCCACCCGCAGCACGCTGGCACGCCCTACGAGATCCAGCTCGGCCTGCTCGGGCGCGCCCTGTACCGCCCGTAGCCCGTCGCAGGTCGCGGGGCGCGGTGCAGCCTGAGGCGCCCGATCATCTTGGGAAAGTGATGCCGGGGGCGGCCTGCGCGCCTTCCCGCTTCGGACCTGCCCTGCCGGCCGGAGCCCCGATCGCGACTCCAACCTGCTGCAGCCCCAGCGTAGCCTCGGGTGGCGGCGGGGGCGGTGCGCGGGGCCGGCGTTGCGCTGACACGAGACGCCAATGGACCTCGACACCAACACCCCGGCGCTGGAGTCGCTCGCCGCCGAGCTGCGCGGCCGGGCCGGCGCGGACTCCTTCTACATCTTCTGGTTCGCCGGCGGCCGTGGCAGCCCGCCCGAGGCGCCGCCCCGCGAGCGGCTGCTGCTCGCCTTCCGCTCGCCCGACGCGGCGCTCGCCTTCGCCCAGCGCAGCGTGCGGCGCGACGGCGGGGGGCCGCCGCGCCTGCGCCGCCTCACTGTGGCCCAGCTCCTCGCCGCCGTGCTGCGCGAGCCGTCGATCGCCGCGCTGATCCTCGCGGACGACGACGAAGAGGCGCCCGTCCCCGGCAGCCTCCCGGCCGGCCTGCGCATCGAGCGCGCCGAGATCCTCCGCCGGCTCGACATCTGACAGAGCCGCCGCCGCCGGGAGGTGTGGCGTCACACTCTCCAGGGCAACTTCCCACCGGGAGGTGAGGCGGGCCAGCGGCCGCCGTTGTCGGGAGGTGAGACGGGCCGCAGAGCCGCAAGGGCAGCTTCCCACTGGGAGGCAAGGCGGGCCAGCGGCCGCCGTTGTCGGGAGGTGAGACGGGCCGCAGAGCCGCAAGGGCAGCTTCCCGCTTGGAGATGCGGTTGGCAAGCGGG
>CALJIC010000096.1 GCA_937974195.1 uncultured Roseiflexaceae bacterium
CGCGCCCGCAGCCCTACCACACGAGCCTCATCCGCCGCGTCACGGTGATCACCGCGTACTCGCGGCTCCCGGCGAGCTCGACCTCCTCGTCCAGCCGGAGGGGCCAGACCGTCGCCGTGCGCGTGTAGGCGGGCACGAAGTTCTCGGTGTTGCCCCACGGCTCGAGCTGCTTGCGCTCCCAGCCGCTGTGGAGCAGCCTGTACGCCAGCAGCGTCTGCCAGCCGTCCTCGGGGCGCGCCATGCGGTAGCTGATCCGGCGCTCGCCGACCCGGAGGTCCTCCACACGCACCTCCACCGCGCCGGGGACGACGAACAGCGAGGCCGCCGGCTGCACGAGCAGCCACGCCCCAGCTCCAAGCGCTGCGACGAGTAGCGCCAGCCCAACTGCAGCCACTCGCATGAGCACGCCGGCCCCCTCGCTTCGACCCTGTATCACCAGTATACGCCGGGGATCAAGCCGCGCATCGCCGGACGAAATCGTTTGACACCCGGCCGATCTGGCTATAGGATTGTAGAATTGGCCCGTGTTAGCGTGACAGACCACCATAAGGATCCTGTCATGCTCGCTACCCTGCTGCGCCCCTTCTTTAATACAGACATCAAGATGCCGCTCGTTTGTCCATAGGATCCCGTCATGCTCGCTACCCTGCTGCGCCTGCCGATCGTCACGATCTACCGGCGTGAGTTCGCCGGCTACTCCTGGAGCATCTTTCGGCGCGACCTGCTGGCTGGCCTGACAGTGGGCGCGGTGGCGCTGCCGCTCGCGCTGGCCTTCGGCGTCGCCTCCGGCGCCAACGCCGCGGCCGGCATGGTCACCGCCATCCTCGCGGGCTTTGTGATCGCCGGCCTCGGCGGCGCGCCGTTTCAGATCAGCGGCCCCACCGGCGCGATGTCCGCGGTGCTGATCGTCCTCGCGCAGCGCTACGGGCTGGCCGGCATCTGGGCAGCCAGCCTCATGGCCGGCCTGGCCCTGGTGCTGCTCGGCGTCTTCCGTTTGGGCCGCTACATCGCCTTCATCCCGTCGCCGGTGATCACCGGCTTCACGAGCGGCATCGCGCTGATCATCGCGATCGGCCAGATCGACAACGTGCTCGGCATCACCTCGCCGCCGTCCGAGAGCAGCGTGGAGAAGCTGCTGCACTACTTCCGCGAGCCGCCCACGCCGGACTGGCGCACGCTGGTGATCGCCGGGATCGTGGCGCTGACCATGGTGATCCTGCCGCGCATCACCAAGGCCGTGCCCGGCTCGCTGGTCGGCATCGCCCTGGCCACGCTGACGGCGATCGTCGCCGGCTGGGAGGTGCCGGTGATCGGCGAGATCCCGCGCACGATCCTGCTGGAGGAGCGCCTCACCTGGGAGACCATCCCGTGGAGCAGCCTGGACGACCTGCTGACGGCGGCGGTCTCGATCGCGGCGCTCGGGGCGATTGAGACCCTGCTGTGCGGCGCGGTCGGCGCGAATATGACCGGCCAGCCGATGGACGCCAACCAGGAGCTGATCGGCCAGGGCGTCGGCAACATGATCATCCCGTTCTTCGGCGGCGTGCCCGCCACCGCGGCGATCGCGCGCAGCAGCGTGGGGATCAAGAGCGGCGGCGCCACCCGCATGGTCAGCTTCGTCCACGCCGGCGTGCTGCTGCTGAGCGTCTTCGTCCTCGGGCCGGTGATCGGCCACATCCCGCTCGCGGCGCTCGGCGGCGTGCTGATGGTGACCGCCTGGCGGATGAACGAGTGGGAGTCGATCCACTTCTTCGTCCGCACCCGGCTCAAGCACGCGCTCGCCGGCGTGCTCGTGACGATGCTCGCCACCGTCGTGCTCGACCTGACGCAGGCCATCCTGATCGGCATCACGATCTCGGCGCTGATCTACCTGCGCCAGTCGGCCGGGAGCACCGAGGTGCGGCGCGAGCCGGTCAGCCTGGAGCGCATCCGCGCCCTGAGCCACAACCTCCAGATGCCCTGCCCGGACGTCCACGTCTACTACCTGACCGGCCCGCTGTTCTTCGGCAGCGTGCACACGGTGCTCGAGTCGTTCGAGACGGCGCGCGACTACCGCACGCTGGTGGTGAGCATGCGCGGCGTGCCGCTGATCGACGTGATGGGGGTGCAGGCGCTGACGCAGATCGTCGAGGAGCAGCACCGGCGCGGCGGCGACGTCTACTTCAGCGGGGTGCAGCCGGCCGTGCGCGAGATGTTCGCCCGAACCGGCCTGACCGAGCTCGTCGGCCAGGACCACATCTTCTGGAGCGCCGACCAGGCGATCGTCGCGGTCCACCGCGCCCACGAGGAGAGCGGCTGCGCGCACTGCTCGCGCCGCGCCCAGGAGGCCGCCACCCCGGCATGACAATGGAAGCAGCCCGCGCTGCCGCCTCAGGGCATGACAACGGGCGAGAGGGAGGAGGCGGCATCACTTGCGGGGGTGGCCTGGCGGGGGCTGCTAAGCCCCTGCCAGCCGGGGGGCGCGGGGGGCGGCAAGCCCGCCCGCATCCACCGCACGTTGATGCTGGCACGGCAGTGTATCTACAGCAGAGCCGAACTGGCTGCAGCGTGGATGCCGCTTGGGCGCGAAGGGCCATCCGGCGGGGGCTGCTAAGCCCCCGCCAGCCGTTTCTTCAAAAAGTGGCGCGTGAGGCCGCCGTGGTATAATCCCAGCTATGCGGCATCTTACCTGCATTCTGGCGCTCGCGCTCCTCCTGCTGATGCCAGCGCGCGCCTCCGCCTCGACCGCCCCGTCCCTCCCGCCCAGCGCGCTCCCCGGCGAGCTCGTGCTGCGGCTCACCCCCGACATGCGCCTCTCAGCCAACGGCGAACCAAACGGCCCGCACGCGGCGGAGCTGGCGGCCGTGCTGCGCAGCGCCGGCGCCGGCCCGGCCCGCTCGCTCGGCCCCGGCAGCGACACCTACCGCCTCAAGCTGCCCGCCAGCGCCGACCTGGCGGCGATCATCGCCCGCCTGACCGAGACGCCTGGCGTCGTCTACGCCGAGCCGAACTACACCCGCAGCCGGGCGCTCGTCCCGCATGACGAGGTGGTGTCCGAGCAGTGGGCGCTGGCGAGCATCCGGGCGTTCGACGCCTGGGAGCTGACGACCGGCGGCGGGGTGACGATCGCCCTGCTCGACACCGGCGTGTCCCCCACCCACCCCGACCTGAAGGACAACCTGCTCCCCGGCTTCGACTTCTACAACATGGACGAGGACGCGGGCGACGACGACGGGCACGGCACCTACACCGCCGGCGTGGCCGCGGCGCGCGGGAACAACGGCATTGGCGTGGCCGGGATCTGCTGGGGCTGCTCGATCCTGCCGGTGAAGGTGCTGGACCGGCGCGGGCGGGGCGACGACGCGACGATCGCGGCCGGGATCCGCTACGCGGTGGACCGCGGCGCGCGCGTGATCAGCATGAGCCTCGGCGGGCCGGAGGATACCCGTGTGATGCGCGAGGCGATCGCCTACGCGCACGAGCACAACGTGCTGGTGGTCGCCGCATCCGGCAACGGCCAGGCCGAAGGCAACCTGCCGAACTACCCAGCCGCCTACCCGACCGTCCTGGCGGTCTCGGCCACCGACCGGAACGACTCGCCGACGAGCTTCTCGACGACCGGGGACTTCGTGGACATCGCCGCGCCCGGCGTCGGGGTGTGGAGCACCCTCTGGACGCCGCGCGAGGGCGATACGTACGGCGCGGCCAACGGCACCTCCGCGGCCTGCCCGCACGTGGCGGGGGCGGCGGCGCTGCTGCTCAGCGTGCGCCCGGACCTCGCGCCGCAGCAGGTGGCCGAGCTGCTCCTGCTCGGCGCCGACGACCGCGGGGAGCCGGGGCGCGACCCGGCGTTCGGCTACGGCCGCCTGAACCTGCTGCGCCCGCTGCAGCTCCTCGCCGAGCCGGACGCGCTCAGCCGCTCGCGCATCCAGGGCACCGTCACCGGCGTGCCGCCCGAGCAGGTGACGCTGACGCTGAGCGACGGGCGCCAGACCAAGCCGGACGCCAACGGCTTCTACAGCTTCGACGGGCTCGGCGCCGGCAGCTACACCGTGAGCGTCAGCGGCGTGCCCGGCGCGCCCGCCGGCCGCCAGGTGACGCTGAGCGGGACCGCGCTGAGCGTCGCCACGGTCAACTTCGCCGCCGGCCCCGATGCGGCGCAGCACTTCGCGCCGGCGGAGCGCCCGGCCGGCGACGCGACCTTCTTCCCCGAGACCGGGCACACCCTGCGCGGCGAGTTCCGCGACTACTGGCGCGCCCACGGGGGCCTGCCGATCTTCGGCTTCCCGATCAGCGAGGAGTTCGTCGAGCGCGGGCCGGACGGCCGCGACTACATCGTCCAGTACTTCGAGCGCCACCGGCTCGAGCTCCACCCGGAGAACCCGCGGCCCTACAACGTCCAGCTGAGCCGCCTGGGGGACGCGCTGCTCCAGCAGAGCGGGCGAGACTGGTTCACCTTCGCCAGGGGCGCCCCGCAGCCAGGCTGCCTGTTCTTCGTCGAGACCGGGCACAGCCTGTGCGAGCCGTTCCTCAGCTACTGGCGCGCCAACGGGCTGGAGTTCGACCGGCGGCCGGGCAAGAGCCTGCAGGAGAGCCTGGCGCTCTTCGGCCAGCCGATCTCCGAGCCGCAGCTCGAGACGCTCGCGGACGGCTCGATGGTGGTGGTGCAGTGGTTCGAGCGGGCGCGCTTCGAGGACCACGGGGCGCAGGGCGTGCTGCTCGGCCTGCTCGGCAGCGAGCTGGCCAGCAGCCGCGGGTGGCGGTAGGACGTCGCCGAACGGCGCCCGCTACGGGGCGATCTTGCGCTGGATGAAGCCCACCACGTCGCTGCGCCACAGCACCCCGACCAGCAGCTCCCCCTCCAGCACCGGGAGCAGGTCCTCGCCGCTCTCCAGCAGCACCTGCAGCGCGTCGGTGCCGCACATGTCCGGCGCCAGCGAGCGCACCCGCTGCGCCGGCGTCATCGCCTGCGCCACGCGCACGTGGGCCCAGCTGCTCAGCGAGTAGCGCCGCAGGTCGCGCACCGTCATCATCCCCAGCAGCCGCTGCGGCGCCTCCGCGTCCGGCTGCGGGACGACCGGGAACCCGCGCTCGGCGGCGCCCAGCAGATAGTTGCCGGCGAACTCGTCGAGCCGGGTCTCGGGCGTGACCGCGCGGAAGGTGCGCCGCATCAGGCTGCCGGCGGTGACATCGCGCAGCGCCCGCTGGAGCAGCAGGCGCCGGTAGCCGTGCATCGCGCGCGAGCTGAGGAACAGCCCCACCACCCCGATCCAGGCCGCGTTGAGCAGGTCCCCGGTGACGAGCGCGAACGCCGTGCCGAGCGCGACGAGCGCCCAGCCGCACACGCGCCCCGTCCAGGCCGCGATGCGGCTCGCCGAGAGCTCCTGGCCGCTCAGAAACCAGATCACCGCCTTCAGCGCGCGCCCGCCGTCCAGCGGGTAGCCCGGCAGCAGGTTGAACAGCGCCAGCGCCCAGTTGGCGAGCGCGAGGTGCAGGAGCACCGCCGGCGGGCCGATCTGGAAGCGCAGCGCCAGCGAGAACACCAGCCCCAGCGCCAGGTTGAGCGCCGGCCCGGCGAAGGCCACCGCCAGCTCGCGCTCCGCCGACGAGTGCTCGTCCGCGATCTCGGTCACGCCCCCGAGCGCGAGCATCGCGATGCCGTGGACGCGCATGCCCAGCATCCGCGCCACCAGCGCGTGCGCCAGCTCGTGCAGCAGCAGCGACAGGCTCAGCAGCACCGTCGCCAGCAGCGCGGCGGCCAGCGGCGACTCAATCCGCCGGTCCAGCGCGTAGACCTGGGCCAGCAGCCCGAAGAGCGCCAGCGTGATCAGCGGCCAACTCCAGTGCACGCGGACCGGCACGCCGCCGATGCTCCCGATTGTCGGCACACTGCGGCTCATCGCGTGTCCGTCTCACCTAGCAGGAGCGCGGTGGCTTCGCCCCCGCACCCCCTGGTTTAGAGGAGGCTTCGCCTCCCCGGGCTCTCTCTCTTTCCGGCGCTCTGCTGCGACTTCGTCGCCACAGAGCAGCGAGAAAAAA
>CALJIC010000097.1 GCA_937974195.1 uncultured Roseiflexaceae bacterium
TGGGTGCAGGGCGGAGCGCCTGCACAAGCGCCTGCGAGAATGCGACCGGGTGCAGGACAGACCACCGCGTAAGTCCTGTATATAATGGAGGGCGTGTCCTCGCCGCGGCGGGCGGCTCTCTAGGGGAGCCGCCGCCGCTTGTCTGTGAGGTCGTCTACGTCCGACACAACCGTCCGCAGCTCATCGCCGTGGGGGCCGCTGGCGCAGCCGATCTTCCGCGCCGTCTGGCTGGCCGCCCTGGCCTCGAACATCGGCACGCTGATGCAGGGCGTTGCGGCGGCCTGGCTGATGACCGCCCTGACCACGTCGCCCGCGCCGGTGGCGCTGCTGACGACGATGGCTAACCTGCCGCTCTTCCTGGTCGGCCTGCCCGCCGGCGCGCTGGCGGACGTGGTGGACCGGCGGCGCCTAGTGCTGCTGACGCAGATCTGGATGCTCGTCGTCGCGAGCGTGCTCGGCGTGGTGGCGCTGCTCGGCTGGATCTCGCCGGGGCTGCTGCTCGCGCTGACGTTTCTGATCAGCCTCGGCGGCGCGCTCGGGGCGCCCGCGTGGCAGGCGATCGTGCCGCAGCTCGTGCCGCGCCGCGATCTGCCGTCCGCCGTCGCGCTCAACAGCGCCGGCTTCAACCTGGCGCGGGCGATCGGCCCGGCGCTCGGTGGGCTGGTCGTCGCCGCGAGCGGCCCCGCCGCCGTGTTCCTGCTGAACGCGGCGTCGTTCCTGGCCGTCATCGCCGTCATGGCCCGCTGGCGCCCGCCGCCGCGGCCGCAGCTCGAGCGGCCCGAGCCGGTGCGCAGCGCTGTGGCCGCCGGGCTGCGCTTCGCGCGCCACGCCCCGCCGCTGCGCGCCGTCCTGGTGCGCACCGCGGCCTGGATCGTCGCGGCGAGCGCGCTGCTGTCGCTGCTCCCGGTGGTCGCCGCGCGGCAGCTGGGGCTCGACGCGTTCGGGTACGGGGTGCTGCTGGGCAGCCTGGGCATCGGCGCGGTGGGCGGCGCCGCGCTCATGCCGCGCCTGCGCGCCCGCTGGTCGACCGACAGGCTGGCGGTTGGCATGACGCTGATCTTCGCCGCCGCGCTGTTCGCGCTCGCCGGGGTGCGCAACCTGCTGGCGCTGAACGCCATGCTCGTGCTGGCCGGCGTCGCCTGGCTGTCGGTCAACGCCTTCCTCAACGTCGCGGCGCAGACGCTCGCGCCGGCCTGGGTCCAGGCGCGGGCGCTGGGCATCTACCTGCTCGTCTCGCAGGGCGGGCTCGCGGCGGGCAGCGCGCTGTGGGGCCTCGTGGCCGACCGCTTCGGCGCACCGGTGGCGCTGGCTGCCGCCGGCGTGGCGCTGATCATCGGGCTGGCCACCGTGCGCCGCTGGCCGCTGCTGCCCGGCGATACGCTCGACCTGCGGCCCTCGAACCACTGGCCGGCGCCGCACTTCGAGCGCGAGCCGGCGGCGGAGGAGGGGCCGGTGCTGGTGATGATCGACTACCGGGTCGCCCAGGAGAACCAGGCGGACTTCTGCGCGGTGATGAGCGAGCTGGCGCTGATCCGCCGCCGCGACGGCGCGACGCGCTGGCGGCTCTTCCGCGACGCGGCCGACCCGGAGCGGCTGATCGAGACCTTCCTCGTCCCGTCGTGGGCCGAGTACCTCCGCCAGCACGAGCGCGTCACCGTCGCCGACCGGGCGGTGGAGGAGCGCGCGCTGGCCCTGCGCAAGCCGGGGACGGAGGCGGTCACCTCGCACTTCATCGCCGCCGACAGCGCGTGAGTCCCAGGCCCCGTCTGTGTCACGCTGGCACGTGATATGCTGCCTTTTCGGTGTCTCCAGGCGTGATGCCCCCCTGGAGGAGTTAGGGATGCAGAGCCTCCCCTGGATCTCCCTTATACTGCCGCTGCGATACGATCTCCGCAGCGCGGCGGAGCGAAGGAAGCCTCCGTGCAGGGAAGCGCCGATGCCGTGTGCCGCACGAGTGTGGGGCCGCGCGTGAGCGTTGCGGGGCGTGTTCCGTTGTTGCAGCTCGGTGTTCCTTTATTGCAGGCCGGTGTTCCGTTGTTGCAGCTCGGTGTTCCTTTATTGCAGGCCGGTGTTCCTTTATTGCAGGCCGGTGTTCCTTTGTTGCAGGCCGGTGTTCCTTTATTGCAGGGCAGTGTTCCTTTATTGCAGGGCAGTGTTCCTTTATTGCAGGCCGGTGTTCCGTTGTTGCAGCTCGGTGTTCCGTTATTGCAGGTCAGTGCAATGCCTCCGCGGGCCGCGCCCGACGACCGCGTGAGCCTGTGGAGGGAAGGCGGTGCCGCTCCGGCGCCTCCCTGCTGGAGGAAAGCCGCCCGTGCGAGTCTGTGGCTCGCTTCCCTGCGGGGAGGGCGGGCGGCATGGCCGCACAAGCCGCACCGCGCCGCCGGCCTTCGGGCTGGCCGTGTCGACGATACGCGTCAGCTCGCCCGGATCGTTTCTCAGCGTCTAAGCGTGGATTCTCACAGCAAGCGAGGCCGCCAATGCCACACGTACGCAAGCTCGAACCCGAGGAAGCCCGCAGCATCGAGGACCGAGGCAAGGGACAGCGCAAGCTCATCGAGGAGCAGTATGATCGATTCCTGGCGGACTTCTCACTAGGGGACTACGGAGAGGCCTTCCCGGAGCCTGGCGAGAGGCGGCTGACGGTGCGCAACAGGCTGAAGGCCGCGGCGAGGCGCAAGGGTCTCCCCCTGACCTTCCTGCGCACCAGGGGCGAAGTGATCCTCTTCAAGGTCGAGGAGCCGAGCGCCAACGGGCAGCTGTCGCGCGCGGGGCGCACGCGCCGGGAGCGCGGCGTGCAGGAGCCGACGCCGGCTGTTCCGTCGCTGAACCAGGCCACCGCCAAGCGGCGCGGCAGGCCGAGGAAGTCAGAGTAGCTCGCTGCCGGTGCTATGCGGAGCCGCCCAGCGCTGGGCGGCTTTTGCTGTTGCTAGGCTCTCTAACCGCTCGGCAGAGCTGCGTGCATTGCTGAGCCAATCCAGCGTCGTGGGCCGCAGTGTGGCTCGCTGACGGCGCCCACACCGAGAGGATATATAATCAGGCGGTCTTTTCCGGCAGGGTGACGTCCACTCGCGTCTCGAAGCCCTGTTCTTGCTTTCTGCGTATTCGTGACCGTATCGTCAAAACAGGGGGCGTCCATGTCTCGACCCACCCGCGGCTCCACTGGGCTGGTGCTGACCGTGCTCTTCCTCGGTGTATTGATGGGTGCCCTCGATATCGCCATCGTAGGCCCCGCCCTGCCCGCGCTGCGGGCGCACTTCGCGGTGGACGACCGCGCAGGGGCCTGGGTCTTCACGCTCTACGTCTTTCTCAACCTGCTTGGGGCGCCGGCGCTGGCGAAGCTGAGCGACCGGCTCGGGCGCCGGCCGGTCTACCTGCTGGCGCTGGCGATCTTTGCCGCCGGCTCAGCCCTTGCCGCGGCAGCGCCGAGCTTCTGGCTGCTGCTGGTTGGGCGGGTGCTCCAGGGGCTGGGGGCGGGCGGCATCTTCCCGGTCGCCAGCGCCGTGGTTGGCGACAGCTTCCCGCCTGAGCGCAAGGGCTTCGCCCTGGGTATGATCGGCGCCGTCTTCGGCCTGGCCTTTATCATCGGGCCGATTCTGGGCGCCTTGCTGCTCCAGATCGGCTGGCGCTGGATCTTCTTGGTGAACCTGCCCGTGGCCGCGCTGGTGATGCTGCTGGGCTGGCTGGCTCTGCCCGACACGCGGGCCGCTCAGTGGCGTCCCTTCGATATGCCGGGCCTGCTGCTGCTCGGCCTGTTGCTCGGCGGCCTCACCCTGGGCACGAGCAACCTGGACGTGTCGCAGCTTGGCGCCAGCCTGCTCTCGCTCCAGGTCTGGCCCTTCCTGGCTGTCGCCGTGCTGGCGATACCGGCTTTCCTCTGGGTCGAGCGACGCGCCGCCGACCCGCTGCTCCGCCCCAGCCTGATCGGCACACGCCAGCTCGGGCTGGCGAACGCGCTCACCGCTGGCGCCGGGCTTGGCGAGGGCGTGATCGTCTTTCTGCCGAGCTTCGCCGTCGCCGCCTTCGGGGTGAGCGAGAGCGGCGCCAGCTACATGATCCTGCCCGTGGTGCTCGCCATCGCCGTCGGCTCTCCGCTGGCCGGGCGCCTGCTCGATAAGGTTGGCGCACGCTCAGTGGTGATCGGCGGGACGACCCTGGCCGCGGCCGGGCTGTTCCTGCTCGGGATCCAGGGTGCTGCCCTCTGGAGCTTCTACACGGCGTGCGTGCTGATCGGCCTCGGGCTCTCCTGCCTGCTCGGGGCGCCGATCCGCTACATTATGCTCACCGAGGCACCACCCGACGACCGCGCGGCAGCCCAGGGCGCTGTAACGGTCTTCACGGGAGTGGGCCAGTTGCTGAGCGGGGCGCTCGTCGGCGCGGTGGCCGCCTCGGCCGGCGGCGGGCTGGCGGGCTATAGCCTGGCCTATGTTGTGAGCGGCGGCGTGATGGCAGTGCTGGTGCTGCTCGCCCTCGGCCTCAAGAACCGGCCCGCCGCAACTGCGCCCGAGGCCGTGTCGCCGAGCGCCTAAACGCATCGCCTCCATGGGGGCGGCCTCGCGATGGTGCAGCGAACTCGCGGTGAGGCCGCCGGCGGGGAGCGACGTGGTGGAGCAGCGCACATTGCGCTTGGCTTGCCAGCGCGTACTACCTGTGCTTGATGTAGCTCAGGTGCTACCCCGCCGTCGCTCACGCAGAAACCGTGTGGCCGAACGCCTAGCTGTCAGCCGCGCCGCTGGCGGGTGTCTGAAGCGGGACTCGCGGCGGCAGGCACGCCCCTACCAGGCAAACTGCGTGCTGCCGACCTGGATTGGCACCAGCTCGAATGCGCGGGGAGTCTGTAGCCCTGCGGGAACTTGGGTTGCGACGCAAGGCCGTAGTAGTTTGGCGGGTACATCGCGCCCAGGTTCCGGCCGCGCCAGCGGTGTTGGCTGCACAGCGTGGTTGGGCTGCGACATTTGAGCTGAAAACCATCTCAGCTCTGGCGTTACTTCACTTCGTTGAGCGGCGACGTGGTAGCAGCAAGAGCACTCCAATCACGAGGGTCACCACTCCTACAGCAAGCCAAGTAGGTGAGCCGCCGACGAGCGGTTCACAATTTGCGAAACAGAGGATCGGCTGTATGCGAATGAGATCTGCACCTTGCAGCACCCACAGCACGCCAAGTGCTGCGAGGATAAGCCCAGCGATGATTCTTATGATTCTGAGCATCTACATGTCCTCCATCGCTTCCTTGCACAACACACGTGTTTTGCGGATTGCATGAGGGGGTGTCTTAAGGTGGCGTAGCCTCAGTGGTGGACCAGGTTCTTGACCCAGAGCACGCCGAGCGTGAACACCACGGTGATCGCCACGTAGATCAGCGCGCGGGGCCGGCTCAGCGGCACCGAGCGCGCGGCGGCGTACCCGACCACAGCGATGAACGCGAGCAGCAGCAGCTCGGCGACGCGCACGCCGCTCGGGCCGCCGATCAGCAACACGGGGATGACAGCGACGGCGGTGACGGCCAGCCCGCCGGCGAGCTGTGCACCGAGCAGCTCCAGGTTGGCCCTCGACAGCCGGCCGTGGTCGACCAGGCGCGTCGAGAGCCGGAAGGCCAGCGTGTGGGCGAGGATGAGGCCCACTGACGTGAGAAAGATCGTCAGTGCCGGACTCGCAGCGGTGCCGGGGTCGAGCGACGAGGGCAGCGCCACCAGCACCGCCAGCAGCGACAGGCTGATATAGAGCGCCATGGTGACGCCCTCGCGCACGCGCTCGTGGGCGTGCTCGCGAACGTGCGAGGCATCGCCTGCCTGGTGCACTTCGAGGCGAGATTGGCTTGTGTCGGTCCCCGGCTCCATCATGTTCACCTCCTCCCAGGGGTGATGAGCGACGCAGGACGAAAGCAGGGTGTACTCTCTGCTTATTCGTTCGCAATGGCGGTGGCGGCGCTCGTCCTCCGTCCAATCCGCTCAGCGTTTCACACCGGCTCTTGAGAGCTTCGAGTAATTATTCCGCACAAATACGAAACCGCCAACTGCGGC
>CALJIC010000098.1 GCA_937974195.1 uncultured Roseiflexaceae bacterium
TCAAGCACTATCTGCGCACATTGGTAAATGATCAGCCCATCCAAGTGGCGGCTTTTGAGCTAGCGCACTACCCGGTGACCAATGCGCAGTATCACTTGTTTATGGAAGCCGGCGGCTACGATCCAGCCGCGCCGTGGTGGGACGATGCGGCCCGCGCCTGGCTGGCCCGCGATGACGCAGCGACCGAAGGACTGGAATCGTGGCAGCGCCGGAGGCACAAAGATCAGCCCGAGTTCTGGGACGATGCCAACCTCGGGAGTGCACGTCCGAACTACCCGGTGGTAGGTATCAGCTGGTACGAGGCGACCGCCTTCTGCCGCTGGCTCACCCAACACCTGAACGACGGGCACGAGTACCTGCTGCCGAGTGAGGCTGAGTGGGAGTACGCGGCGCGCGGGAGCGCACGGCGCAGCTATCCCTGGGGCGATGCAGAGCCGGATGCCGAGCGGGCGAACTTCGGTAACGCATACAAGGGCACAACCGCTGTAGGCTGTTTTCCATCAGGGGCGACACCAGAAGGCGTGTTTGACCTGGCCGGCAACATCCTGGAATGGACGCGCTCGGAGTACCGCCCGTATCCGTACGAGCCAGATGATGGGCGTGAGGAAAATGTCGACCCGGCGCAAAAACGATTTACACTCAGCGGCGGCTCGTGGCTCGTTCACCCGATCTCCCTGCGCGCGGCCGACCGCTACCACCGCACGCCCGACGACCGCGATCAGTACGTTGGTTTTCGGCTTGCCCGGCACCCTCCTCGTGTAAAGCATTAAGTGTTCTGTGTTCCGGCGTAAGGAACGCCGTCTCGTTGTGCCAAGCTTGGATAGCGGAGATAAGGCGAAGGGGGATGCAAGGGGGAAGGCCTTCCCCTTGCCCGCGCCGCAGGCGCGAATCGCGTGAAAAATGAAGGAGCCTCCACCATGGCTTTCCCCCAGGGACACGCGCTGCTCATCGGCGTTGGGAGCTACGCCCACGCGCCGGCGATGAACGTCCCGGTCACTGTCGCCGATGCGCAGGCCATCGCCGGAATCCTTGGAAACCCCGCGTACTGCGGCTACCCTGCCGATCAGGTCCGGCTGCTCTTCGATGCGACAGCGACCCGCGATAGTGTTCTGGCTGCACTCGAGGCTCTTGCAGCCAAGGCCACCGAAGACGACACAGTGTTGGTCTTCTACGCAGGCCACGGCGAGTACGGCGACGACGGCAGCTACTATCTCACCACCCACGACACCCGCATCGAGAGCCGCAAGGTTGTCAGCGGCAGCGGCATTCGCGAGGCCGAGCTGATCGAGCGGCTGCGGTCGATCAAAGCCAAGCGCGTCCTGCTGATCGTCAACGCCTGCCACGCCGGCGAGCTCTCGCCTGTGCTCGGCCAGGGCGAGGCGCCCTTCACCGGGACACCGCTGCCATCGAACGCCGCCGCGGCGCTGCTCGCCACAGGCGAGGGCCGGGTGATTATCACCGCCTGCCGCGACGGGCAGGTCTCCTACATCGGCCCCGGCCCGCTCACGCTCTTCACCCAAGCGCTCGTGGACGGTCTACAAGGTAAAGGCGTGGGCAGCAACCGCGGCTACATCAGCGTCTTCGACCTCTACACCCATCTGTATTTTGCCCTTGAGGAGTCAGTGGCAAAGCAGGTTCCGGCGGCGCTGCGCCAGCTGTACAGCGCGAAGCAGGAGCCGGAGCTGACCGTACTCAAGGGCGTCGGGCCCTTCGCCGTGGCGCTCTACCGCGGGGCGACCACATTGGGCGAGTTCGACGCCTCGGGTGCTCCAGCCGAGGGCACGGCGGTGCGCGAGGTCAACCCCGCCTACAGCAAGGCGATGCTCCAGCAACTCGCCCCACGCAAGCACCAGCAGAGCATCAGCAGCGATGCCCAAATCGGCGCGGCGGTGGCCGGCGATGTGCAGGGCGATGTGAACGTGACGCAGCAGGGCGGCACGAGCCAAAGCGGCGGGATCCACTTCGGTAGCGGCGGGCAGTTCGGTGACATCACCATCGGCGATGTGGCGGGCCGGGATATCATCAAGGACAACATCAACGTCGGAGACATCACCGGGAGCAGTGGGGTCGCGATTGGGCGCGGCGCGCAGAGCATCGGGCGCAAGATCGACACGGGTGGCGGCGACTATGCGGAGGGGAACATCGATAAGCGAAAGGGAACCTTCGTGAGCGGCGACCAGTTCAACATGTCCGGTAACTTCAGCGGCGCCATTCTGAACATCAAATCCACCTTGTCCAACGTCTCTCAGAGCATCGGCGCGGCTCCCCACGGCGACGCGGCGGCGAAGGCCCAGCTCCAGCAACTGATCGAGCAGTTGAGCGCCGAGCTGCAGAAGGCGCCGACAGAGAAGGCGTCGGAAGCCGAGGCGGTGGCCGAGACGGCGAAGCAGGCCGTGGAGCAGGCGACCAAGGAGAAGCCGAACAAGACGCTGGTCACGATCAGCGCCGAGGGGCTGAAGCAGGCCGCGCAAAACCTTGCCACAGTGCTGCCCACGGTGCTCCCGCTGGCTACAAAGATCGCCGAGACGATCCAGAAGTTTGTGCCGTAGGGCGTATCTGCAAACTCCTCGGTATTCCGCATTGGAGAGCCGGAAAGGTGGCTTCATCCAAAACAGCCTTGCGCCGCTTCCTGATGCCTAAAATGGCACACTTTGCAGATACGCCCTAGTACTCATGCTGCTTATAATAAGCCTTGCGGAAACCGGGTAGATGCCCCGGATGCAACTGCAGCTGCTGAGTGAGTGCTTACATCGCCAGAACTCGCACCGCACTCCCTGATCTATCGCGTCCTGAAGCGTATAATTTGAGAGGCGGCTGTGAGTTATGCCCGGTCAATCACAGTCCGCCACAGTCCTGTTGCACTTACCGAACATTGCATTGGAATGCGGAAAGACGGGTTGAGGGCGGACAGGACAAGAGCGCGATTCGGTTTGCTAAACCGCTACAGTCAGGCAGGTACCTCCACTGAATGAGCGAGCTCCTGCCTCACGGCTCACAGCGAAAACTGCGTACAATTCTGGGCACAATGGGCCTAGTCAAGACAGGTCAGGGCAGGTCAAGGGGTGTCCGAGTTCTATGCAACTTTGAGGCGTCGTAAAGCGCAATCAGTCAAGGTAAGTCCTGACAGGTCAAGCTGTGACAATCGGCTTTTTTGTGCTTTGCAAGCAGGAGGTCCGGGGTTCGAATCCCCGTCGCTCCACAAGGCCAAGGCGGAGCTACCTCGCAATCTGTCGTGCGCGTTAGGTTTAAATTTACATAAAGTATGACAACTAAGCCAGAGGAAAAGTCGTCCGTGGTAATAGCCTGGGAGGAAGCAGGTTCAAGCTTCTGCTCTCTAACGCATACTCGCTGAGTACCATTCTGAGTACCAATTGCCCTGTCAGCGTCAGTCCAATCCAGTCCGCCACTGTCCGTAAACAGGATTGATTTTAGGCGTTGGGAAGGCAAACGGTACAGGGATAGTCCTGACAGAAGTAGTCACTGACAACCTTTTATCCGTGTCTTCCAAGCAGATGCTCTACGAAGCCAGGGCGCGGGATCGTGGCTGGTGGGCCGGGTGGGGATCGAACCCACGACCCTCTGATTAAAAGTCAGGTGCTCTACCGCTGAGCTACCGGCCCGCGGGGCATTATAGCCCACGGGGCGGGCGCCGTCAAAGCGGCTGTGCTATACTGGAGGGAGCAAGACCCGAACCGCTGTAAGAGGTCCCTATGCCGTCCGTCCCCGTCCCAACGATCATCGAGCGCACCGCCCGCGGCGAGCGCGCTTGGGATCTGTTCTCCCGCCTCCTCCAGGAGCGGGTGATTATGATCGGCACCCCGATCGACGAGGATCTGGCCTCCCTCGTCGTCGCCCAGCTGCTCTTCCTCCAGCACACCGACCCCGAGCGCGATATCTGGCTGTACATCAACAGCCCCGGCGGCTCGATCCGCGACGGCCTCGCGATCTACGACACGATGCAGCTCATCTCCCCCGATGTCTGCACCGTCTGCGTGGGCCGCTCCGCCAGCATGGCCACCGTCCTGCTCTGTGGGGGCGCGAAGGGCAAGCGCTTCGCCCTGCCCCACGCGACCATCCACTCCCACCCCGCCGGGGGCGGCGCCGAGGGCTACGCCCCGGACGTGGCGATCCAGGTGCGCGAGATGGTGCGCCTCCAGCGCCTGATGCGCGAGCTGATGTCCCGCCACACTGGCCAGCCGATCGAGCGCATCGAGCAGGACTTCAACCGCGACGCCTACCTCACCCCCCAGCAGGCCATCGAGTACGGCCTGATCGACGCCGTCCTCGAGCCTAACCGCCCCCGCTGAGGCCCGCGCGCTCGGCCCGGGCGCCCGCCCCGGCGCGCCCGGCGCCCAGCGCCTCGCCGAGCCACCCGACCGTCAGGGCGATCGTCTCGGGCTCGATCGGGAGCGAGACGTGGCTCGCGCCGCGCACGAGGTGGAAGCGCCCCCACCCCGCCGTCGCCGCGCGCACCTCCGCGTCGGCCCCCCGGCGCAGCACCGCGTCGCGGCCCGCGTAGACGAGCAGCAGCGGCGGCCGCCCCGCCCGCGCGCCGATGCGCCCCAGGCTCCCCAGCAGATCCAGCGCGTCGAACAGGTCCCAGGTGCCGATGCGCGCCCGGATGCCGCTCGTCTGCCAGGCCCGCACGACGTGGTAGGCCGTCCCGTCGCGGAACAGGTGCAGCAGCGTCGGGCGCACGCGGCGCTCGA
>CALJIC010000099.1 GCA_937974195.1 uncultured Roseiflexaceae bacterium
TGCCGACGGGCGCGGGCGCTGTCAAATGCGGGGAGAGCGGGAGCGACGAGATCTTTGACTTTCGGACCCCACCAGGTCGATGGCGATGGGGCGGTGCCGCTGGCCTCTGTGACGGCCACTCAGTTTGAGCAGCGCTTCTCTGTGCCCCAGGGGAAACACGCGCCCTTTCCGAGCTATAAGGGCGTGCGCGGGGCGGTTGTGTCGCTGGTCCACTGGGAGCGCGCATGGCCGCCGCAGCCGTCACAGCCGGCTCGGCAGGACGTAGCGCTCGTACCAGGCGGCGACGGTCGGCTCGTAGCCGGCCGCCCAGGCCTCCCACACCGAGCGGACGCAGCGCTCGACGAGCTGGGCGCGCTCCTCCGGGGTCGGCGCGGCGGCGATCGCGGCGACCGTCACCGTGCCGCTGAGGTCGGGCGGCGTGAGCCAGTGGAAGCGCCCGCGCTTCGAGCCGGTCTGCTCGCGCAGCGGCCTGGTGCGCAGCCCGACCGCCTCGTCGGGCGAGTGGCCGCGCACCAGCACGCCGTAGAGCGCGATCAGGTGGACCGCGACGGACTGGATCGACTGGTCGGAGGGAACGCCGGGGTGCTGGGCGGCGTAGGCGTCCACCAGCATCGCGCCGAGCGGCGTCGGCGCGATCGGCGGCTCCCCCACGCCGAGCGCGCTGTAGATCGCCCAGCACGCCGGGGACGCGCCGATGTAGCGGTGGGTCGGCCCGTCAACGGGCGGCAGCTGTGCCCCGCAGCCGGGGCAGGGGGTGGTCGTGCCAGACATGGTCGGTCATACCCGCGCTGTCAGATTACACGATAACCGCATTCTACCACCGCCCGGCGGCAGCGACGAGGCGCTGTCGTCGATAGCCGCCCGTACCCCGGCCGCAGCTCCGCCGCGCGGTCAGGCCGCGTCCGGCACAGGCGGGGCGATCTCGTCGAGGCGCACCTCGCACCCGCGGCGGGCCGACTCGTAGGCGGCGAGCACGATCCGCAGGTTCTCGCGCCCGACGGTGGCCGGCGCCGGGTTCGGCGCGCCGTCGAGCACCGTGTCCAGGTAGCGCCCGATCATCGCCGCGAAGATGTCCCCGCCGCGCTCCAGCAGCACCTCCTGCCGCCCCGGCAGGTCGGGGCGGTGCAGCGTGAGCGCGCCGGACATGCCGCCGATCGTGAGCACGCCCTCCGTCCCGAAGGCGACGAAGCTGGCGCCCGGGAACAGGATGCCCGCCGCCTGCGTCGAGAACAGCGTCCCGAGCTGCCCCTGGGCGTAGCGCACGTTCACCACCGCGGTGTCCTCGCCGCCCAGCTCCGGCCTGAAGCGGGTGACGTAGCAGCTGACGCGCTCGATCGGCCCGCCGATGTTCAGCATGAGGTCGATGTAGTGGATGCCGCCGTCGAGCAGCTGGCCGCCGCCGCTGATCTTCGGGTCGTAGCGCCACGCCGTCGTGAGGTACGCGCCGCCCTGCCAGTGCGCCGAGGTGGCCTGCACGCCGATCAGCTGGCCGATGCGGCCCGCGGCGATCGCGCGCTTGGCCTCCTCGGCGGCCGGCATGGTGCGGGTGATCTCGCCGTAGAACAGCACCACCCCCGCCTCGCGCGCCGCGGCGATCATCGCGTCGCACTCCTCGATCGTCTTCGCCAGCGGCTTCTGGCAGAGGATGTGCTTGCCGGCCCGCGCCGCGGCGATCACCGCCTCGGTGTGCAGGTGGTGGGGCGTGCAGATCTCCACCGCGTCGACCTCCGGGTCGGCGAGCACGGCGTCGAAGGAGGTCACGGCGCGCGCGTCACCCACCAGCGCGGCCCGCTCCTTCGCCTTGGCGGGGTCGATGTCGCAGCAGACGGTGATGCGGGCGCGGTCCGCGTGCTGCTTGTAGGCCTGAATGTGCGACTCGCTGATGAGGCCGCATCCGACGAGTGCGACTCGAAACACTGGTGTCTCCCTTATGCTCAAAGGACGTGCGCGGCGGTGGGCTTGGGGAGGCTTCGCCTTCCTGAACGCCGGCCGTAAAATGGCTGCGAGCGGCTCCGCCGCCCGCAGCCATTCTACAGCACATCCGGGGTTTGGGCGCTCCCAGCCGCCTACTTCGGCCAGGTGAAGAAGAAGGTCGCGCCCTGGCCCTCGTCGGACACCACCCCGACGCGGCCGCCGCGGTGCTCGACGATCTTCTTGACCAGCGCCAGGCCGAGGCCGCTGCCCTCGACCTTGTCGCGCGAGGCGAGCGTCTGGAAGATGCCGAAGATGCGCTCGTGGTACTGCGGCGCGATCCCCGGCCCATTATCGGCGACGGCGAACTCGTAGGTGCCGCCGCGCGCCTCGCAGCTCACCCGGATGCGCACCGCAGGGCCGCCGTGCTTGATCGCGTTGCCGATCAGGTTCTGGAACACCTGCTGCAGCGGCAACTTGGCGGTGACGAGCACCGGCAGGTCCGGCGCGACCTCGACCGTCACGCCGGGCGGGGGCGACAGCAGGTCCACCACCTCCTCCACCAGCTCGCGCACGTTCACCGGCTCGGCGGGGGACACCACGCGCCCGACGCGCGAGTACTGCAGGATGCCGTCGATCAGCCCCTCCATCCGCGCGACGCGCCCGCGCAGCAGCTCGAGGTGGTTGCGCACCTCATCCGGGATGTTGTCGCCGAGGTCCTCCTCCACCCACTGCGCCAGGTTGCCGATCCCCCGCAGCGGCGCCTTGAGGTCGTGCGAGGTGACGTATGCGAACTGGTCCAGCTCGCGGTTGCGGCTCTCGAGCTCGGCGGCCAGGCGCTCGAGCTCCTGGCTGCGCTCGCGCAGCATCTCCTCGGAGCGCTTCTGGTCGTCGATGTCGGTGCCGGTGCCGACCCAGTACGCCACCCGGCCGTCCGCGTACACCGGGCGCGCGCGGATGAGGTGCCAGCGGTACACGCCGTCGCGGCGGCGCAGGCGCACCTCGACCTCGTACGGCTTGCCGGCCGGGATCGCCCGCGACCAGACCTCGGTGTAGCGCGGCTCGTCGTCCGGGTGCAGCACCGCGCGCCAGCTCAGCTCCCACGGCTCCTCGGGGCTCCGGCCGGTGTACTCGAACCAGCGGCGGTTGAGGTACTCGACCGCGCCGTCGGCGCGGGCCTGCCACACCACCTGGGGCATCGTGTCGGCGAGCTCGCGGTAGCGCTGCTCGCTCTGCCGCAGCGCGTCCTCGGCCCGCTTGCGCTCCGTGATGTCGCGCACGATGGTGATGAAGCGGCCCTCCTCGTCGGGCGGCGCGGTGTACTGCAGCACCACCTCCACCGGGATGAGGTGGCCGTCCTTGTGGCGGTGCTTGGCCTCGAAGGTGTGCAGCTCCTGCTCGCCCGAGATCAGCGGCGCGATCATCGCCCGGTAGCGCTCCTCGTCCAGCTCCGGCTTGATGTCGAGCGGGGTCATGCCGAGCAGCTCGTCGGTGCTGTAGCCGACCTGGTTGACCGCCCCCTGGTTGACATAGAAGAACTTCAGCGTCTCCGGGTCGAACATGAACACGCAGTCGCGCGTCTGGTCGAGCGTCGCGCGGAAGCGGTCCAGCTCGCGGTAGAGGCGCGCGTTGTCCAGCGCGACCCCCGCGCGGCGGCCCAGGTCCTCGGCCAGACGCAGGTCCGCCTCGTCGAAGCGCCGCCCGGACTCGGCCACGGCCATCGTGATCGCGCCGAGCGTGCGGCCGTGCGCCACAAGCGGCACGATCATGGAGGAGCGCAGCCCGAGCGCGAGGATGATCTCGCGCAGCCCCTCGTCGGTCACGTGCGTGCGGATGAGCTCCTCCGAGATCTCGGGGATCAGCTCCGAGTCGCCGGTGCGGAGCACCTTCGCGATGCCGGTGGGGGCGTCCGGGTCGAACGGGTAGCGCTTGTGCAGCTCCCACGCCAGCGTCACTTTGCTCTGGTCGGCGTGGGCCACCGCCAGGCGGCGCAGCTCGCCGTCCGGCTCGAGGATGTCCACCGCGCACCAGTCGGCGATGTGCGGCACGGCGAGCTCGGCGATGCGGGCCAGCGCCTGCTCGTACTCCATCGTGTCGGCCAGCAGGGTGCTGGCCTTGGCGAGGAAGCGCTGGGCCTCCATCATCCGCTTCTGCTCGTCGATGTCGGTGGACGTGCCGACCCACTCGACGATCCGGCCCTCGTCGTCGTAGACCGGCACGGCGCGGCTGATGAACCAGTGGTAGACGCCGTCGTAGCGGCGGAAGCGGTGCTCGATCTCGTAGCTCTCGCCGTCGCGCCAGGCGCGCCGCCAGAGCTCGAGCGTCCGCTCGCGGTCATCGGGGTGGAGCGCGCTGGCGAAGCCGAAGCCGAGCGACTCGGCCTCGGTGAGGCCGGTGTACTCGTACCAGCGCCGGTTGAAGTAGAAGTGCCAGCCGTTGGCGTCCGCGGCCCACACCATCTGCGGCATGGCGTCCGCCAGCGTGCGGTAGCGCTGATCCGGCAGCTTCCCTGCGGCGCGGATCTGGTTGAGCCGCGCGATCTGCTGCTCCTGCTCTGCGACACGGTTGCGCAGGCGTGCAATCGTCTCGCCCTGATCCTCAGCGGTAGGCTGCGTGTCGATCATAGCGTCGCTTTCTGATATGCTGAATGCTGCGCTGCACAGGGGTGTCGCTCCGCGCACTGCGCAGCAAAAGATGTGCCAGAGATCAAGGAGGCCCTATGCTGATCGAGAGCCTAGAGACCCCGGTGGCAGTGGTCGACCTGGACCGTCTGGAGAGCAACATCGCCCGCCTCCAGGCCTACCTCAGCGAACATGGTATCGCCAACCGGCCGCACATCAAGACCCACAAGATCCCCGAGATCGCCCACATGCAGCTCGCCGCCGGCGCGGTCGGCGTGACCTGCCAGAAGCTCGGCGAGGCCGAGGTGATGGCTCAGGCCGGCATCAGGGACATCCTGATCACCTACAATCTCCTGGGGGCGCAGCGCCTCGAGCGCCTGGTCCGGCTGCGGCGCCGCGCCCAGGTCAGCGTCACGGCCGACTCGGCGGTGACGGTGCGCGGCCTCAGCGAGGCGATGGACGCCGCCGGCCTCGAGCTCGAGGTGCTCGTCGAGTGCGACACCGGCGGCGGACGCTGCGGCGTGCAGTCGCCGGAGGAGGCGGCCGCGCTCGCCCGCCAGATCGCCGCCGCCCCCGGCCTGCGCTTCGGCGGCCTCATGACCTACCCCAACGGCCCCGGCACCGACCCGTTCGTGCGCGAGACGAAGGCGCTGCTGGCCGCCGACGGCATCGAGGTGGCGCGCGTCAGCGGCGGCGGCTCCCCCGGCATGTGGCGGGCCCACGAGTGCCGCGAGCTCACCGAGCACCGCGCCGGCACCTATGTCTACGGCGACCGCAAGATGGTGGCGGTGGGCGCGATGCGGCTGGAGGACTGCGCCCTCACCATCCGCTGCACGGTGGTGAGCCGCCCGACGCCCACCCGCGGCATCCTGGACGGCGGCAGCAAGACCTTCTCCTCGGACACGCTCGGCCTGGAGGGGTACGGCCTGATCCTCGAGTACCCCGAGGCTAAGATCTACGGCTTCTCCGAGGAGCACGGCCACGTGGACTTCTCGGCCTGCGAGCGCGCCCCCGAGATCGGCGAGGTGGTCACGGTCGTGCCGAACCACGCCTGCGTGGTGAGCAACCTGTTCAACCAGGTGGTCGGCGCCCGCCGCGGCGAGGTCGAGGTCATCTGGCCGGTCGCGGCCCGCGGGACTCTGACGTGACCCGGTGACCAGGTGACCAGGTGACCAGGTGACAGGGTGAAATCGTTGATGCCGCAAACCCGTGCGCCCCACCACGGCCAACGTGATCGCCCTGTCACCCCGTCACCCCGTCACCCTGTCACCCCATCTCCCTGTCACCCCGTCGCCGCGTCGCCCCGTCACGGCTGATACCCCAGCAGCGCCAGGAGCTGCGCGCCGGTGTTCCCGGCGTCGATGTGCTGCTGCGCGATCCGCACCGAGAAGGAGAGCGCGCGCCGCTCCTCCCCGCTGGTGAAGAACAGGCGCGCCTCCAGCTCGCCGCCCGGTGTGTCGCCGATCCCCGCCAGCGCGCCGGTGGCCTGCGCCGTCAACTCGCCGAGCGCCGCCAGGTCGCCCAGGTCCGCCACCGGCAGCTCGGCCTCGACCGTCGTGCTCATGGCGAGGAACTCGCGCACGCTGCCGTTGGGGTTCACGCAGTTCTCGCCGAACACCCGGGCCGAGACGCTGGTCGGGCTCAGGCCGGCGGCCTCGAGCGCCTGCTGCGCCCGCTCGGGGACGCCGGGCGCCTCCTGGTAGGCCCAGCTGTACCCGCACGGGGCGGCCGCGGCTGGCGCGCTGGTTGGCGTCTCGGTTGGCGGGCCGGCCGGAGTGGCGCTGGCTGTCTCTACGGGCGTCGCTGGCGTGATAGGCGGGATGGCGCTCGGCGACGGGGTGAGGGCGGCGGGAGTGGCGGCGAGCGTCCCGCAGGCGCCGAGCAGCAGCAGGAGCAGGGCGGCGCAGGCGCGTGAGATGGACATAGCAGCTCCGGGCAACGTGAGGCCAGTCGCGCGGGGGCGCATCAGGCGTCGGGGCCGCCCTCACCGCCCCATCAGCGCAACACTGGCATCATGACGCCGGCGCCCGCCCCGCAGTTCCACGGCGATCAACGAGGTAGAGGCGCAGCACGCTGCGCCCGCGCGACGATCCGCGCCGCGCCTCATCGCTTCCACGTCTTCCTCAGCACCCGCAGCCAGTTCTCGTACGCCAGCTTGCGCAGCGCCTCGTCGTCGTAGCCGGCGCGGCGCAGCGCCTCTACCAGCCGCGGCAGCCCGGCGACGTCGCCGATCTCCTGCGGGATCAGGGCGCCGTCGAAGTCCGAGCCCAGCCCGACCCGGTCGATCCCCAGGCGCTCGACCAGGTAGTCGATGTGCTCGACCATCGTCTCGAGCGGCGTGTCGGCGGCCGGCGCGCCGTCCCGCCGCAGGAAGGCCACCGCGAAGTTCAGCCCGACCATGCCGTCCGACTCTTTGATCGCGTCGAGCTGCTTGTCGGTCAGGTTGCGGGTGACGGGGCAGAGGGCGTGGACGTTGGAGTGGGTGGCGACGAGCGGCGCGTCCGTGATGCGGGCCACGTCCCAGAACCCCTGCTCGTTGAGGTGCGAGAGGTCGATCATGATCCCGAGCCGGTTGCAGGCCCGCACCAGCTCCTTGCCGGCGTCGGTCAGCCCCGGCCCGGTGTCCGGGGTGGCGCCGAAGCGAAACGGCACGCCGCTGGCGAAGGCGTTCGGCCGGCTCCAGGTCAGCCCGAGCGAGCGCAGCCCGGCCTGGTAGAACACCTCCAGCGCGTCGAGGCCGGTGTCGATCGCCTCGGCGCCCTCGAAGTGCAGGATGGCCGCCAGCGTGCCGCTCCGCAGGCAGCTCTCGATCTCGTCGGCCGTGCGCGTCACCTTGAGCTGCCCGCCCGACTCGGCCTCCAGCCGGAACAGCAGCGCGGTCATGCCCAGCGCGACCCGCTGCGCGTAGGTCAGGTCCAGCGCCGGGGGCAGATCCTCCCCGTGCTCCGGCTGCGGGACCGACGGGTCCGGCGGGACGTACACGGCGAAGAAGCCGCCCGCGAACCCGCCCTCGCGCGCCCGCTCCAGGTCGATGTGCCCCCGGCCACCAGTGAAGAACGAGTCCTGTCCGGTCGTGTCCTGGTACAGGCGCAGCAGGGTGTCGTTGTGGCCGTCGAAGATCGGGAGTGGTGACATGGCGGCTCGCTTTCAGCTATGAGGAACTGCGGCTATTCTACCTGAAGGTTCGCGCCCTGGTATAATCGCGGCCGGTCCGCGCTATGCATCGAAGGTTCGCCTTGCTCCCCAGGCTCCTGCTCTTCGAGGGCGCCCCCGGCGCTGGCAAGTCCTCGCTCTCACAGTACGCCGCTCAGCAGCTCCGGGCGCACGGCCGCGCTGTGCGCTGGGTCGAGGAGCACGATCTGATCGACTCGTACCTCGCGCCGTTCGAGCGCGCGCTCGATGCCGGGGCGAGCGACAGTTACGTGCCGGCGCTGCTCGGCTGCTGGCGCGCGCTCGCTGGCGATGTCGCAGCGGGGGAAGCGGTCTTCGTCCTGGACGGCGCCTTCTTCCACTGCACCGGCAAGCGCCTGCTGGCTAGCGAGCTGCCGGCCGACCGGATCGAGGCCGTCTACCGCGAGCTGGCGGGCCTGCTCGCCCCGCTGCAGCCGCTGGTCGTGCACCTGACCGGGGACGACGAGCGCATCGTGCGCGGGGAGATCGCCGAGCGCGGCGAGCAGTGGGCCGAGGCGGTCGCGGCCGATGTGGCCGGGTACCCGTACCAGCGGGCGCGGGGACGCGCGGGCATCGATGGCATGGTCCGCTTCTTCGTCGAGAGCCAGCTCGTGCTGCGCGGGCTGCTCGCGGCCTGGCCGCACCGCGTCCTCTCCATCGATACGACGGAGCGCCGCTGGCCGTCGTACCAGCGCGCGCTGCTCGGCGCGCTCGGGCTGGACGAACGGGCGCAGGCGCCGCCCGCACCGCCTGCTGCGCTCGACCGGTTCGTCGGCGTGTACCGGCCGCCGGACTCCTTCCCCGAGCCGTACCGCCGGCCATTCAGCGTGGAGGCGGGCGGCGATGGGCTGCTGCTGCACATGCCCTTCCGGCGCGGCTTCCGGCTCGTGCCCTGCGGCGCGGCGACGTTCGCGATCCAGGGGCGCCCGCTCCAGATCGAGTTCCTGCTGGACGAGTCGGGGCGCGTGACCGGCGCGATCTACCCGTTCACGCCGGGCAGGCGCTTCGAGTGCGCGAAGGTGGGGTAGGCCATCACGCCAGCCTCAGCCCCGGCGCCACGTCCAGGTCCCAGCCATCCTGCCGGCCGTCGGCGAAGCGGTAGAAGGCGGCCGCGGCGATCATGGCGGCGTTGTCGGTGCACAGGCTCAGCGGCGGCACGCGCACCGGCACCGGCGACCGGCGGGCCAGCTCTTCGCGCAGCCGGGTGTTGGCCGCCACCCCGCCCGCCAGCAGCACCTCGGTCGCCCCGAAGGCCCGCGCCGCGTCGACCGTCTTGGTCACCAGCACGTCCACCACCGACTCCTGGAAGGCGAAGGCTAGCTGGGCGATGAAGCGATCCGGATGCTCGGGCTTCGCACTGCGGCTCGACTCAGGCGCCGCTGAAGCCTGCCGCGCACTCTGCGTCCGGCGCTCCGCGCTCTTCGGCGTGACCTTCGCCTCGCGCTGCGCCCGGCCCTGCACCTGGTGCAGCACCGCCGTCTTCAGCCCGCTGAACGAGAAGTCGTAGCTGTCGCGCAGCCAGGCGCGCGGCAGGGTGACGCCGCCCGGCGCGTTGGAGGCCGCCCGCTCGATGGCCGGGCCGCCGGGGAAGCCGAGCCCCATGATCCGCGCCGCCTTGTCGAACGCCTCGCCGGCCGCGTCGTCCCGCGTCTGGCCCAGCAGCCGGTAGCAGCCGTGCCCCTCGAGCAGCGCCAGCAGCGTGTGGCCGCCGGACACCACGAGCGCCACCAGCGGGAACTGCGGCTCGGGCGCGCGCTCGGCGTCCGGGCGCTCGGCGTGCAGCCAGTTGGCGTAGATATGCGCCTCGATGTGGTTCACGCCCACGAACGGCAGGTCGCGCATCCAGGCCATGCTCTTGGCCGCGTTGAGCCCGGTCATCAGCGCGCCCGAGAGCCCCGGCCCGTAGGTCGCGGCCACGGCGTGCACGTCCGCCCAGCCGCCGGGGAGCGGCGCGAGCGCCTGGCGCACCACCGGGTCGAGCGCGAGGATATGCTGGCGCGAGGCGACCTCGGGGACGATCCCGCCGTAGCGCCGGTGCTCGTCCATCTGCGAGGCGACCACGTTTGAGATGATCGTGCGGCCGCCGCGCACAACCGCCGCGGCCGTCTCGTCGCACGAGGTCTCGACCGCCAGAATGGTGAAGTCTTCAGGGAGCGCTGTATCCGCCATAGATCGCTTCGTATTCGAACATATGCACAGATGGTATTGTACCACGCCGGGGTTCCGGGCGGGATGCGGAAGCTGCGCCGGAGGCCGCCCCATCGCCCTGCCGCGCGCCTGCGACCGCTGGGGACAGGCCATGACAAAAACATTACAGCAGGTGCTGATGACATGTCGCGCCAGAAACGGTTATCTGCCCTCGGCGCCAGCGGGGCGTAAGCTGTCTCTCATACCACTATCAGGAGCCTCTCAGCGATGTGCTTGCGGCCACTTCTAGGATAGGAGGTGTAGACACAAGGTATGATGCCCGACAGGAGCCCTTTCCCATGCGCGCCAGATCTCGCCTCACATATGCCGGCGTCGCTTTCAGCCTGTTCCTGGCGGTGCTGGTCGCAGTTTTCGCGCGGCCGAGCGCCGGCCAGGAGAGCGCCGGCGACCTCGTGCCCGACCAACAAGTGCTGACGCCGGAGAAGTCGCTGGTGATCGCCGCCGACGGCACGCCGGAGTACCTCTCGCCGCCGACCGAGGCGCCGCGCCCGTTCAGCCACATGCTGATCCGGCGCGAGGCCGCGGTGCCGCCCGGAGCGGCCCTGACCCTCTTCGTGCGCGCCTCGATCGACGGGACGGACTGGAGCCGCTGGGAGGAGATCATCCCCAACGACGACCTGTACGACGAGGCGGACGGCCCGGACGTGCTCTGGAGCCAGGTGGTGGATGTCGGCGCCGTGGCGCGCTTCTGGCAGGTGCGCGGCATGCTCACCGCCGCGCCGGACGGGTCGCTGCCGGTGATCCGCCGCATCGAGGTCAACACGCTGGACGCCACGCGGGGGCCGGCCAACCCGGCGCCCGACATGCCGCTGGCCCCGGCCGAGAAGGCCGCCGGCAAGCCCGCCGTCGTCTCGCGCACGGCGTGGGGCAGCCCGGACGGCCAGGGCAGCCGGCGGGCCCCGGCCTACCGCCGCGTGACGCACCTGGTGGTCCACCACACCGCCGAGGCCAACCCGCTCTACCCCGGCCAGGTGAACTGGGCCGCGCGCGTGCGGGCGATCTGGTCCTACCACGCCATCACCCGCGGCTGGGGCGACATCGGCTACAACTACCTGATCGACCCGTTCGGCACGATCTACGAGGGGCGCGCGGGCGGCGATGACGCCGTGGCCTTCCACGACACCGCCAACTACGGCTCGATGGGCGTCGCCATGCTCGGCACCTTCCAGAGCGTCGCGCCCCCGGAGGCGACGCTCGACTCGCTGGTGCGGCTGCTGGCCTGGAAGGCGAGCCAGCGCGGCATCGACCCGCTGGGCAGCTCGGTGTACTACGGCTGCACGATCTCCAGCTACTGCAAGCCGTTCAACGCCGGCGGCGTGGTGCCGAACATCGCCGGCCACCGCCAGGTGACCCCCGGCCACACCACATGCCCCGGCGACGCGACCATGGCGCGCATGGCCGAGATCCGCAACCGGGTGAAGCAGCTCGTCGACGGCGGCGTCCCCGACGAGCGGCCGGACAACGGCGACCTGGAGATCGACGAGCTGGAGCGCAGCTTCTCCCGCAGCCCGGCGAACTGGTACAGCGCCGCCTGCGGCGTCGGCGGCCACACCTACTACACCTTCGGCACCGACAACCCCGCCCAGAGCACGAACAGCGCCACCTGGCGGCCGAACATCCCCGAGCGCGCCCGCTACCGCGTCTTCGTCCACGTGCCGACGGGGTGCGGGGTGGGACAGCCCACCGCCAACGCCGTCTACCGCGTGCACTCCGCCGACGGCGACGCCCAGCGGGCGGTGAACCAGGGGAGCGCGAGCGGCTGGGTGGACATCGGCGCCTACACCTTCGACGCCGGGACGTCCGGCGCGGTCGAGCTGTACGACATTACCGGCGAGCCGCTCAGCGCGGGGCGGGTGCTGTTCTTCGACGCCGTGAAGTGGGTGCGCGAGGACAGCGAGGCCAGCGTCGCGCTGGTGGACGTGCAGTACGACAAGCTCACGCTGGCGGCCGGCGAGCTGCTCAAGGTCAGCTTCACGCTGGAGAACACCGGCCGCTCGACGCTCTACGGCCAGGAGCCGCAGGTCGAGTTCGGCCCGCCCGAGAACGGGTACGTCTACGACCAGACCGAGTGCTTCGCCGGCGACCCGAGCGGGCTCGTCCCGGTGTTCGCCAAGGAGACCCAGCGCATCCGCCTGACGCTCGGGACAGTCGGCTGGGACAGCGCGAACGCCGGGCGCTGCAACGGCGCCACCTCGGACTACCCCTGGCGCTGGGGGCTCAACGCCCCGCTCGAGCCAGGGCAGCGCCAGACGGTGATCGGCTACGTCCGGATGAGTCAGCCGGGGACGTACACGCTGCGCGCTGGCGTGGTGCAGGAGTACGTCAAGTACCTCGCGGAGAACGTCAAGCCGACGACGATCACGGTGACGCCGGAGCGCGTGGCGCCCGACGCAGCGGCGTACGACGCCCAGCTGCGGCCGCTGGCGCACGTCTACCAGCTCGGCGCCGGGCCGGAGAGCCAGCTGGCGCGAACGGGCCCCACTCCCACCCTGCCGATCGGCGCCTACGTCGGCAGCTTCCCCTGGACCGGCGCGTTCATCGACTGGGGCGAGGGCGGGCCGCTGGGGCAGACCGACCGCTTCGTGGTGATGCAGACCCGCACCTTCCTGGCGCCCGTGAGCGGCGAGTACGTCTTCCGCACCGTGAGCGACGACGGCTCCTGGCTGCTGGTGGACGGCCAGCCGGTGGTGGCCAACGGCGGCCTGCACGGCGTGGACGAGGCGGTCGGCGCGGTGAGGCTGAGCGCGGGCGTGCACGTGCTCACGTTCGTCGCCTTCGACTACGTCAGCTCGGCCTCCGCCGGCTACGACGTGCAGCTGCCCGGCTCGCTGGGCTTCGTGCCGGTGATCGACGGCCTGGGCAGCGGCGCCATGCGGGGCGGCGCGGGCTTCGCGGAGCCGCCCGACCTCGCGATCGCCGCGGATGACCCCGGCGGCAGCGGCGTGGCGCGCATCCGCTGGCGCTGGGCCGGTGGCGAGTGGCAGGACTCGCCCGGGCCGCTGCTGCGCACCGGGCGGCTCCAGCACGGCACCTACCGGCTCGAGTACCAGGCGGTCGACGCCGCCGGCAACTACGGGCCGGTGCGCGAGCTGGTCTTCACCGTCGACACCACCTTCCCGCTGAATCGCCAGTACATGCCGCTGATGTTCCGCTAGCCCGGAAGAGAGGTGGCATACAGCGGTGTGCCGCCTCTCTTAGTGCAATCTGGCGGCACCTTCCTTGCAACTGATGTGCAGCCTAACGGCGCGGTGGCGGGCCGCGCCGGGCTGCAAGCGAGGAGGGTGACCATGGCGACCGCGATGAAGTATGTGGATGTGCGCGTGCCGGTGCGCACGGCCTATAACCAGTGGACCCAGTTCGAGGAGTTCCCGCGCTTCATGGAGGGCGTGAAGTCGGTGCGCCAGCTCGATGACAAGCGGCTGCACTGGCACGCCGAGATCGCCGGCAAGGACGAGGAGTGGGACGCGGAGATCACCGAGCAGCTGCCGGACGAGCGCGTGGCCTGGACCAGCACGACCGGCGCGAGGAACGCCGGCGTGGTGACGTTCCACAGGCTGGACGACAGCCTGACGCGCGTGACGCTGCAGATGGACTACGAGCCGGAGGGCGTGGTCGAGCAGGTCGGATCGGCGCTCGGCTTCGTGGAGCGCCGTGTCGAGGGCGACCTCCAGCGCTTCAAGGAGTTCATCGAGGCCCGCGGGCGCGAGACTGGCGCCTGGCGCGGGACGATCGAGCAGGAGCACGGCCGCTAGCGAGCACCATGCGCGGTGGAGGGTCGCACGCCCTCTGCTGCGGGTAAATGCGAGACTGGCCGAGCGGCATCGCCGCTCGGCCAGTCTCGCTTCTAAAGCTCGAACTTCAGGAGCTCGCCGCGGGCGAAGCGGCCCGGGTCCAGCACCGAGAAGTCCAGCGTCTCGCGCAGGCCCGTGAGCGGCTCCAGGTCGATCGACGTCCCGCCGCGCAGCACCAGCTCGGCGGCCGCCAGCGCCACGCCGGCGTGGCACGTGATGCCGTGGCCGTTCAGCCCCAGCGCGTGGTAGAAGTTCTCCAGCCGCTCGTCGCGCCCGATGATCGGGAAGCCGTCCTCGGTGGTGCCGTACACGCAGCACCAGCCGTTGAGGAACACGCTCTTCGGCATGTGCCAGTACTTGCGGTACACCCGCGCCACCGACTCGGGGTGGCGCTCGTCGTTGATGCGGTTGACGTGATCCGGGTCCACCGTGAAGCCGGCCTTGGTCACGTCGTGGTGCTGGCCGAACAGCAGCATGCCGCCCAGCTCGCCCCGGCACCAGACCCCCTCGCCCTCGACCGACTCGGGCACGCCGGTGAGCGGCGCGTCCACGATGCCGTCCTCGAAGCCGGTGGCGACGCAGACCTGGATGCGCTGCGGCGTGAGCGCCACCTGCGAGCCGGCCAGCGCCGCGACCTTGGCGCCCCACGGGCCGGCGGCGTTCAGCACCTTGCCCACCCGCCACGCGCCGCGGCGGGTGATCAGCGTCGCGATCCGGTCGCCCTCGGTGCGGATCTGCAGCACGGGCGAGGTGCGCTGCACCTCGACGCGGCCGGTCTCGGTCGCCAGGCGCTCGTAGAGCTGCACGAGCCGGTACGGGTCGAGGTAGCCCTGGTTGGGGTAGAGCGCGCCGCCGAGCACGCGCTCCGGCTTGATCCACGGGTAGCGCGCCAGCAGCTCCTCGCGGCTGAGCAGCACCCGGTGGTAGATGCTGCCCTCGCCGCTGGCGAAGCGGCGCTCGTAGGGGCTGGGGGCGGGCGGGAAGCGCCCGGGCTCGTAGAACACATGCAGCGTCCCCCAGGGCTGGAAGCCGAAGTCATAGCTGCGGCGCAGCTCCTGGACGCGCGCGTAGCCGACGAGCGTCAGCTGGGCGTAGATCGCGCCCATGTCGTGCAGGCAGATCACGCCCGCCGAGCCCCCGCTGGTGCCGCCGCCGATCGGCTGCTTGTCGAACACCACCACGCGGCCGGCGCCCTGCCGCGCCAGCTCGTAGGCGCAGCTCATGCCGATGATGCCGCCGCCGATCACCGCGACGTCTGCGCTCTGCATGCCAACATCTCCCATTCCTCACCCCTTGATCCCCGTCAGCGTGATGCCCTGGATGAACGTGCGCTGCGTGAGGAAGAACAGCGCGACGATCGGCGCGACCATGGTCGTCGCGGCGGCCATGAGCGGCCCCCAGTCCGTCCGCACCCGGCTCAGGAAGCCGTACAGGCCGATCGCCAGCGTGTACTGCTCGCGGTCGCTCAGGTAGATCAGCGGGCCGAGGAAGTCGTTCCAGTTGGCCATGAAGGTGAACAGCGCCACCACCGCCAGCGCCGGCCGCGCCAGCGGCAGGATGATGCGCAGGTAGATCTGGAGCTCGCTGGCGCCGTCGATCCGCGCCGCGGAGGAGAGCTCCTCCGGGATGGTCAGGTAGAACTGCCGCAGCAGGAAGATGAAGAAGGCGTTGCCGGTGAGCGCCGGCACCGTCAGCGGGTGCGGCGTGTTGATCCAGCCCAGGTCGCGGAAGATCAGGAAGGTCGGGATCAGCGTGACCGGGAAGGGGATCATCAGCGTCGAGACCAGCACCAGGAACATGAAGTTGCGGCCCGGCCACGGGATCCGCGCGAAGCCGTAGGCCACCAGCGAGCAGGAGACCACCGACGCGACGACGTTGAACAGCGCGATGTAGAGCGTGTTCTTCAGGTACAGCGCGAACGGGATCTGCGTCATCGCGCGCGGGTAGTTGCTCCAGGTGACCGGGTTCGGGATCCACTCGGGCGGCAGCCGGAAGAGCTGCTCCGGCGGCTTGAGCGAGGTCGAGATCAGCCAGAGGAACGGGATGGCGAACACCACGCTCAGGGCGATCAGCACCGCGTAGGCGATGATGCGCCGGATGCGGCGGAGCGACCGCTGGCTGCGCAGCGACGCCGCGCTGGAGCGCTCGGAGGCGGCGCCGGGGAGTGTCTTGCTCGTCATCAGCTCTTCTCCCCCTCGTAGTACACCCAGCGGCCCGAGGTCTTGAAGATCACCCAGGTGATCAGGAAGACGGCGGCGAACAGCAGCCATGCCAGCGCCGAGGCGTAGCCCATCTTGAAGTAGCGGAAGGCGTTGTTGTAGATCAGCATGGCGTAGAAGGTGGTGGAGCCTGCCGGCCCGCCGCCGCCGCCGGTGAGGACGAAGGCGGTGGTGAAGTACTGGAAGGTCCCGATCATCCCCATCACGAGGTTGAAGAAGATCGTCGGCGTGAGCATCGGGATGGTCACGTTCCAGGTCTTGGCCCACGTGCCGGCGCCGTCCAGGTCGGCGGCCTCGTACAGGTGCTGCGGGATGTCCTGCAGCGCCGCCAGGTAGATCACCATGCTGCCGCCGAAGCCCCACAGCCCGATCAGGATCAGCGCCGGCTTGGACCAGGCCGGGTCGGAGAGCCAGCCGAGCGCCGGCAGCCCGGCGGCCTTCAGCAGGGCGTTGAGCAGGCCGAACTGCGGGTTGAGGATCCAGGCCCACAGCATCGCCGAGGCGATGTCCGGCACGATGCTCGGCAGAAAGAACACCGTGCGGAAGACCGACAGGCCGCGCACCTGCATGTTGAGCAGCAGCGAGACGCTCACCGCCACCAGCAGGCTGAGCGGCAGGGCGATCAGCCCGTAGTACAGCGTGTTCCCGATCGCCTGCCAGAACAGGTGGTCGGCGGTGAACGCCTCCACGTAGTTCGCCGGCCCGATGAAGCGCGGCGGCGAGACGACGTCGTACTGGGTGAAGCTGAAGTAGAACGACGCCAGGATCGGGTACACGGTGAACACCAGCAGGCCCACGAGCCACGGCGAGATGAACAGCAGCCCGTTGCGGAGGTTGCGCAGCGTCACGGGGCTCACCCGCCGCGGCTTGTGCAGGCTCGCCTGGGTTGTCGCCATCGGTGTCTCCTCTCAAGCTGACGCGGTGACACGGCGGCGGGTGTGGCTCGCCAGCTGCTGCGCGCTGCCGGCGGGCCGCCCGGCCACCGTGTCGATGGCCACCCCGTCACCCGGTCACGACGAGAGCGCCTTGTCCAGCTCGGCCTGGACGTTCTTGGTCACCTCGTCGAGCCCGGCCTGCGGCGTCATCTCGCCGCGCATCACCAGGTCGTACACCCGGTTCAGCTCGTCCTGGTAGAAGGCGGTGACGGGCAGCGCCGGGAAGAAGTTGGTCGCCACGCCGCCGGTGTCGGTGAACTTGCTCAGATGCGGCGCCATGCGGTTGTCGGCGCCCATCTTGGCGCGGACGCCCTCCTCCCAGGCGCCGAACTGGCTGCGCACGCAGGTGCCGTTGAGCGTCTGGTAGCCCATCTCGGCCGACTTCTCGATGAAGGCGTAGCGGATGAACAGGGCGGCCTCGGCCGCGTGCTGCCCGCCGGCCGGGATGGAGACCTGCCAGCCGTCGATCATGTAGTTGGCGCGCTCCTCCTCGGCGCCGGTCACCGTGGGCCAGTAGGCCACGCCGTAGTCGATGTCCGGCGCGTGCTGGTCGAGCGCCTCGAAGGTCCAGAAGCCGTCGAAGATGAAGGCCGCCTGCTTCGTCGAGAACGGGTTGCCGGCCTCGTAGGTGCCGGGGCGCTGGTTGAAGGCCGCCAGCTTGTTGATGTCCAGCTCCTTGACGTAGGCCGCCAGCTTCTCCAGCACCGCCACGTTGGCCGGGTCGTTGGCGGTGATCTTGCCGGTGTTGGGGTCGTAGAACTTCCCGCCGTGGATGAAGGCCCACTGCCGGAAGTGCCACTCGCTCGGGTTGTAGCCGATGCGCTGGATGTCGCCGGACGCGTCCTTCTGCAGGATCTCGCGGGAGTGGGCGATCAGCTCGTCGAAGGTCCGGGGCTGCTGCTCCGGGTCCAGCCCGACCTCGCGGTAGACATCTTTGCTGTAGAACAGGCAGAAGTAGTCGGCGCCGCCCGGCAGGGCGTACAGCTTGCCGTCCACCACCGCGCTGTCCCACAGCGGCGTCACGAAGTCCTCGCGCTTGAAGCCCGCCTCCTTCACCACGTCGTCCAGCGGCATCAGCGCGCCGCGCGGGGCCATGGTCGCCAGCGGGCCGGAGCGCATGACCGTGATGTCCGGCAGGGTGTTGGCGGCGATCAGCGTGGTGAGCTTCGTCACCCAGTCCGGGTCGAAGTTCCACTCCAGCGCGATGTTGGGGTTCTCGCTGGTGAACTGCTCGCCGATCACGGTCATCAGGTTGTTGTAGATCTCGCCCCAGTTCTCCCACAGCACGTTGAGGGTTACCGCCTGGCCGGACGGGGCCGGCGCACCGGGTTCAGCCGCAGGCCCTTCGCCGCTCGGCGCCGGCGTGGACGCCGGCGTTGCGCCGCCGCAGGCCGCGAGCAGCGCGGCGCTCCCTGTCGCCCCCATCATTCCGAGAAATCGACGCCGAGAGATCGTGCGCGCCATGGTCTCCCTCCTTGTTACGAGACATCTGTATCAGGCCAACGACGAGCACCTGCGGTCGATCACCGGTAGTGCTCGCGCAGCTCCTGGTGAAACGGCAGCGCGGCGATCGCGTCCAGCAGGCGCTCGGCCTGCTCGCGCGTTCGCGTCCACGGGTCCATCATCACCAGCTCGAGCAGCAGCTTGCGGCTGCCGCGCTCGTAGGCGGCCAGCTCGAGCTCGGTCGGGACGACGCAGTCGCGCAGGGTGTAGGCCAGCGCGGCCGGCGGCAGCGGCCCGGTGCGGATGCCCTGGATGCCGCGGCGGCTGACGAGCGCCGGCACCTCCACCTGGAAGCCGCGCGGGATGCCGGGCACGAGCTCGCCGTCGTTCGGGATGTTGCTGATGATCACCCGCTCGGTGTCGCACACGAGCGCCTCGACCATGGGGATGATGCTCTCGTGGGACGGCTCGGGCGGGAAGCGCTCGGTCACCCGCGCGCTGGGGTCGGCGGCAATGCGCGCGATCTCGGCCACCTCCTGCTCGCCGCCGGTGAAGAAGCCGTTCCAGAAGCGCCAGGGGTTCTGCTTCCAGCGCCGCTCGGTCTCGTCGTCCAGGTGGTACCACCAGCCCCACGAGCCGCCGCCGTCCCCGGCCAGGTCGCCCACCGGGAAGGCGCCGACGCGCTGGTAGAGGTCCACCTTCTTGGGGTTGAGCGGGCCGTAGCCGGTGCCCGCGGCCCAGGCGCGCTCCGCCTCCTCGGCGATCCAGCGGTCGAGCAGCGGCATGGCGTCCTGGCCCCGGTGGAACAGCTTGGTGAGCCAGATGAAGTGGTTGACCCCCGGCGCCTCGAAGCTGATCTGGTCCGGGTCGAGGCCGATCGTGCGCGCCAGGGCGTACACCTCGTTCGAGCCGTGGCACAGGCCGACGATCTTGGCCTGCGGGTACTTCCGCCCCAGGTAGGTGATGCCGGCCTGGACCGGGTTGGCGACCTGGATGTACCAGGCGTGCGGGCAGATCGCGAGCACGTCTTCGATCACCTGCTCGAACAGGCGCAGCTGGTAGAAGTTGATCCAGTACGCCTCGTCGTGCATGATGTGCAGGCTGCCGCCCCAGCGGTAGCCGAGCGGCCGCGCTACGTCCCACCCGGCGCGCAGCCGGTGGTGCCCGGCGGCCAGCGCCGCGTTGACGACGATGTCGGCGCCCTCGAGCGCCTCGCGCCGGTCGGTGGTCTTGTGCAGATCGAGCGCGATGCCGACCTCCGCGGCGTAGCGCGCGGCGAGGGCGTGGATGCTGTCCAGCCGGCCCTGGTCGATGTCCATGAAGGTCGCGCGGCTGCCGCGCAGGCTCGGCGTCAGGCATAGGTCGCGGACCATGCTGAGCGAGAAGACCGCGCTGCCGGCGCCGATGATCGCGATGTTCGCAGGCATGCTTGTGCTCCTGGGGCTACTCTGGGCGATTCGCGGAGGCTGCGGGGAGCGCGGAGGAACGCCGGGCCTCCCCACGAAACCTGGTCTCCGTGGGCTCAGATGGCCGCGCTCGCGGCCCCGTCCACGTACAGCGCGCTGCCGGTCACGGCGCTCGACTCGTCGGAGGCCAGGAACAGCACGGCGTAAGCGACCTCGCGGGTGCTCGCCATGCGGCCGAGCGGCTGCTGCGCCTTGATCAGCGGGTAGAGCTTGTCCATGCCGCCGAGCTCCTCGGCCAGCTTGCGGTTGAGCGGCGTGTCCACCCAGCCGGGGCAGATGCAGTTGCAGCGCACGCCCTGCTCGGCGTAGGACACCGCCACCGCCTTGGTGAAGCCGATCACCGCCGACTTCGAGGTGGTGTACGCCTCGTACCCCGGCTCGGTGAGCGTCGCCATCACCGAGGAGGTGTTGATGATCGAGCCGGAGCCCTGCGCGAGCATGTGCGGCAGCGCCGCCTTGGTCAGCAGGTACATGCTCTTGACGTTGACCGCCATCACCTCGTCCCAGGTCGACTCGGGGTACTCGCGCAGGTCGCCGGTGGGCATGATCCCGGCGTTGTTGAAGAGCACGTCGAGCCGCCCGAAGGCCGAGATCGCCAGCCCGACCGCCCCCTCGGCCGTCTCGGCCCGGCTCACGTCGCCGGTGAAGATCTCGACCGCGGCGCCGGCCAGCTCGGCCCGCGCCCGCTCCAGCCCGGGCCCGTCGCGGTCCACCAGCACCAGCCGCGCGCCGTGCTCGGCGAACAGCTCGGCGGTGCCCCGGCCGATGCCCGAGGCGGCGCCGGTGATGATCGCCACTTTGTCTTGCAGTCGCTGCATCCTTCGCCTCTTGGGGCGCATCACGCTGCGCCCCTCCATCGACGCACTCCGTGCCCTCCGTGGATCGTCCTCCGCGCCCTCCGTGCCCTCCGTGGATCAGAGGGCCCGCAGCACCTCGCGCGCCGCCTCGAGCGTCCGGTCGATGTCGGCCTCGCTGTGCGCGGCGCTCACGTGGTTGCGCTTGAGGGCCACCGGCAGCATGAAGATCCCGCGCTCGCACATCCCGGTGCGGAAGGCCACGTCGCGCGCCGTGTCGTTGCGCAGCAGGTCCTCGTAGCGCTCGATCGGCCCGCTCGCCGGGTCGATGAAGTACGGCACGAACACCGAGCCGAACTGCGCGACGGTCATCGGGATGCCGAGCTCGCGCGCGATCGCCCGCAGCCCCTCGGCCGCCCGCTCCGCCAGCCGGAAGCAGTGCGCGTGCACGCTCCCGTCCTCCAGCTCGGCGATCGTCGCCAGCGCCGCCGCCACCCCCACCGGGTGGCCGTTGTAGGTCCCGGCGAAGAACACCCCGCCGCCCGGCCCGTAGCGCTCCATCAGCTCCGCCCGGCCCGCCAGCGCCGCGATCGGGTAGCCGTTGGCCATCGCCTTGGCGAACGTGCTCAGGTCCGGCGTCACGCCGCAGATCTTCTGGTAGCCGCCCAGGCTGTGGCGGAAGCCGGTGATCACCTCGTCGAAGATCAGCACGATGCCGTGCGCGTCGCACAGGCTGCGCAGGGCCCGGAGGAACTCCGGCCGGGGCAGCACGCAGCCGATGTTGTGCGGGATGATCTCGACGATGAACGCGGCGATCTCGTCGCCGCGCTGCTCGACGGTGGTCTGCAGCGCCTCGATGTCGTTGAAGGGCAGCACCAGCGTGTGCTCGATCGTCTCGGGGAGCATGCCGAGCGAGAGCGGGTCCTTGCGGCCGATCTTCTCCGGCGGGCTGATGACGTTCATGAGCACCGCGTCGTGCCAGCCGTGGTAGGTGCCCTGGAACTTGACGATCGTGTTGCGGCCGGTGACGGCGCGGGCGAGGCGCAGGGCGGCGAAGGTGGCCTCCGAGCCGGAGTTGGTGAGCAGCACGCGCTCGGCGGAGGGGATGTGGCGGCAGAGCGTCTCGGCCAGCTGCACCTCGAGCTCGGTGACCCCGGCGCCGATGATGTCGAGCCGCTCCATCACGTCGCGCACGGCGGCGTTGACGCGCGGGTGGTTGTGGCCGAGGATCAGCGGGCCGAAGGCGGCGTGGTAGTCGAGGTAGGTCGTGCCGTCGGCGTCGGTGAAGGTGGCGCCCTGCGCGCTGACGACGGCGAGCGGCCAGGGCAGGCGGCGGTTCGACGAGTTGACGCCGCCGGGGATGACTCGCGCCGCTCGCTCCGCGAGCTCGCCGTTGTGCTGGGCGATGAGCATCGCTCGCTCCTTCTAGCCCTCGAATAGCTCTGCAATGCGCTCGCGCAGCGACTGGGCGTGGTAGATCGTCAGCCGCGCGGCGGCCTCCGGGTCGCGCTGGGTCAGGGCGCCGAGGATCGCGGCGTGCTCGCGGGTGGAGGCCTCCATATTGGCCGGGTCCACCGCCTTGTCGACGCTCATCAGGTACATGTCGGTGCGCTCCTCGTTACGCAGCACGAACTTCGCCAGCGGCTCGTTGTTGGCGGCCTCGCCCACCAGGCGGTGGAAGTCGCGCGAGGCGCGCAGGAAGGCGCTGGTGTTGCGCTCCGCGGTCGCCGCGCGCGCCCGGGTGATGGTCTCCTGCAGCTCCTCGAGCTGGGCCGGCGTGGCCAGCAGCGCGGCGCGCCGCACCAGGAAGGGCTCGACCGCCTCGTTGGCGACGAACATCGCCACGAACTCCTCGCGCGTCAGGCTGGTGACGTACAGGCCGCGGCTGCCGCGTGGCCCGATCAGCCCTTCGTGCTCCAGGATCGCCAGCGCCTCGCGCACCGGCGTCCGGCTGATCTGCAGCGAGGCGGCCAGCTGCTCCTCCACCAGCGGCTGGTTCGGCCCGATCTGGCCGGACAGAATGGCCTCCTTGATCGCCGCGTACGCCGCCTCGCGGAAGCGCGGGCTCCTGCTCGCGGTGATCGGCCGAAGCTGGGTCAGGCTCACAGGTAAATTCCTTACGTAGAGGGTGAAGATTGTATACAAGTATACAAAAAGCGGTGCGCTTGTCAAGAGGCGAAATCGGCGCGGCGGAAGGCCGCGATCGTGTGGATGCCGCGGGAGCGCCGGGGGCGGGGTGCGCGCCGCACGGGGATGCGCGCGAGCGACTTTCAGCCGGCGCTTTCCGGCTGCCGCACCCGCATCCAGCCGCAGCCGTCGGCGGCGAGCGCGGTGCGTTCTGTATACAAAACGTCTCCGCTCTGGAGCGGGGTTGGAGGGTGGTGCTCTTGACTTCGAAACGAAAGAATCTATAATGATGCACAACCTCTCCATCCTCCCCGCGAAGAAGCGGTACACGTCGAGAAGCGCCATTGTATGCAACGCCGGGACGGGACGATTTGCTTCGCCGACACGAGTGACGCGGCCGTGCCGCCCTCTGCTGTAGTGCTAAGGATTCTTCATGAAGCTGCGCAGCGCCGAGTGGTTCGCAGGCCGCGATGAGATCGGCCCCCAGAGCAGGTCGGTCCTTCGCACCCTCGGCTGGACACCGGAGTTCTTCACCGGCAAGCCAGTGATCGGCATCGCCAACAGCTGGAGCGAGCTGAACAACTGCAACCTCGGCCTGCGCGCGCTGGCCGAAGCCGTGAAGCGCGGGGTGATCGCGGCCGGCGGCGTGCCGCTGGAGTTCAACACGATCTCGCTGGGCGAGGAGCTGATGAAGCCCAGCGCCATGCTCTACCGCAACCTCATGGCGATGGAGGTCGAGGAGACGCTGCGCGCCTACCCGATCGACGGCGTCGTGCTGCTGTGCGGCTGCGACAAGACGACGCCGGCGCAGCTCATGGCGGCCGCCAGCGCCAACCTGCCGGCCATCCAGGTCTGCGCCGGGCCCAAGACCCCCGGCCGCTGGCGCGGCACCGAGGTCGGCAGCGGCACCGACCTGTGGAAGTACCTGGACCAGTACCGCGCCGGCCAGCTCTCCGAGGCCGACTGGCAGGCGCTCGAGGCGTGCTACTCGTGCAGCGTCGGCACGTGCAACACCATGGGCACCGCCTCGACGATGACGGTGCTCTCCGAGGCGCTCGGCATGATGCTCCCCGGCACGGCCACCATCCCGGCCGAGGACACGCGGCGCCTGGCCGCCGCCGAGCGCAGCGGGCGCCAGGCGGTGGAGCTGGTGCGCGCCAACATCCGCCCGTCGCAGATCCTGACGCGCGCGGCCTTCGAGAACGCGCTGCGGGTCTTCGCCGCGATCGGCGGCTCGACCAACGCCGTCATCCACCTGATCGCGATCGCCGGCCGCCTGCGCGTCCCGCTCACGCTCGAGGACTTCGACCGCGCCGCGCGCGAGACGCCGGTGCTGCTCAACCTGCAGCCGGCCGGCGCCCGGCTCATGGCCGACTTCGACGCGGCCGGCGGCCTGCCGGCGCTCATGGCCGAGCTGCGGGACACGCTGCACCTCCAGGCGCTCACCGTCTCCGGCGCGACCGTCGGGAGTCACCTGCCCGCCGCCGCGCCGGACCACTCGGTCATCCGGCCGCTCGCCGAGCCGCTGGTCCCGCCCGGCGGGCTGGCGGTGCTGCGCGGGAGCCTCGCGCCGCGCGGCGCGATCATCCGGGCCGCGACCGCCTCGCCGCACCTCACGCGCCACCGCGGCCCGGCGCTGGTGTTCGACAGCTACGCCGACATGCTCGAGCGCATCGACTCGCCCGACCTGCCGGTCACGCCCGAGACCGTTCTGGTGCTGCGCAACGCCGGGGCGGTGGGCGCGCCGGGGATGCCGGAGTGGGGCGCCATCCCCGTGCCGAAGAAGCTGCTGCTCGCGGGTGTGCGGGACATCGTGCGCATCTCGGACGCGCGCATGAGCGGCACCAGCTCGGGCGCGGTGGTGCTCCACGTCGCGCCCGAGGCGGCGGTGGGCGGGCCGCTGGCGCTGGTGCGAGATGGTGATATCATCCAGCTGGACGTGGCGGCGCGCCGGCTGGACCTGCTTCTGCCGGAAGAGGAGCTCGCGCGGCGCCGGGCGGAGTGGCGCCCGCCGGAGCGCCAGCACCTGCGCGGCTACCCGCGGCTCTACGCCGAACACGTGCTCCAGCCAGACGAAGGGTGTGACTTCGACTTCCTGCGCCCGTCCTCCGACGCCGAGCTGGAATTCGTGGCGCCGGTGGTCGGGCGCTCATAGGTGGAGGGATCTCGTATGTCCGAAGGCTCGGGTACCGTGCGGCAGTACCGCATCGGCATCGGCGGCATCGCGATCGAGAGCAGCACCTTCTCGCCGCTGCTGAGCCGCCTGGAGGACTTCACCGTCCTGCGCGGCGGCGAGATGATCGCCCGCTACCCGTTCATGCCGAACTGGAACTTCCGCGGGCGCTCCGATATCCTCTGGCTGCCGTGCCTGCACGCCAGATCCTTGCCGGGCGGCTCGGTCGAGCGCGCGGCCTACGACACGCTCAAGCGCGAGCTGCTCGACCGCATCCGCGCCGCGCTCCCGCTCGACGGGTTCTACCTGGATATCCACGGCGCGATGAACGTCGTCGGCATGGACGACGCCGAGGCCGACCTGGCGGCCGCTATCCGCGAGTTGGTCGGGCCGGAGTGCCTGATCTCGGCCGGCATGGACCTGCACGGCAACGTGTCCGCGCGCCTGGTCGAGCTGGTGGATATGTTCACGGCGTACCGGCTGGCCCCGCACGAGGATGTGCTGCAGACGCGCGAGAAGGCCTGCGCCAACCTGGTGCACTGCCTGGACCACGGCATCCGGCCGCTGCGCGCGTGGGTGCGCATCCCGGTGATCCTGCCCGGCGAGCGGACCAGCACGCTCGTCGAGCCCGGCAGAAGCGTGTACGCGAGCCTGCAGGAGTCCGACCCGCTGCCCGGCGTCCTCGACGCGTCGCTGTGGGTGGGGTATGTGTGGGCGGACGAGCCGCGCAGCGCGGCGTGCGCCGTCGTGACCGGCACTGAGGCGGACACCCTGCGCCGCGAGGCGGAGCGGATCGCGCGCCGCTACTGGGACAGCAGGGACGACTTCAAGTTCGTCGCGCCGGCCGGGAGCGCCGACTGGTGCATCGAGCAGGCGCTGGCGTTCGAGGGCAACGGCGTGGTGATCAGCGACTCGGGGGATAACCCGACGGCGGGCGGCGCCGGCGACCTGCCCTACTTCGTCGGCCGCCTGCTGGCCCAGCCGGCGATCGCCTCCGGAGAAGTCACGGCGATCTACGCCAGCATCCCCGACCCGGCGGCGGTCGCCGCGTGCTGGGCGGCCGGCGAGGGCGGCGAGGTCTCGGTCGCCATCGGCGGCAAGCTCGACCCGGTGCACGCCGCGCCGCTCCAGGTGAGCGGCAGCGTGCAGAAGCTCTACCAGGGCGACCCGGTCGGCGGGGACATCGCGGTGCTGCGCGTCGGCGGCGTGCGGATCATCCTGACCAGCCGGCGGAAGCCGTACCACTTCGCCAGGGACTTCGCCAGCCTGGGGCTCGACCCGGCGGCGCACAAGATCACCGCGGTGAAGATCGGCTACCTGGAGCCGGAGCTGCGCCAGATGGCGCGCCACGCCCTGCTGGCCCTCACGCCCGGCGCGGTGAACCAGGACATCGAGGCGCTGCCGTACCGGCGGGTGGTGCGCCCGATCTACCCGCTCGACCGCTTCGACAACCCGGATCTGAGCGCCAGGCTGTTCGGCGCGTAGGCGCGGGGGAGCGTCGCGCCGCTACCGCGCCTGGTGCGCCAGGGTCGGCGCCCGCACGCCGGTGCGTATCAGGTCCGCCCAGCCGAGCGGCTCGAGGCGCACGCTGCCGTCCTCCGGGTAGTAGGCGAACACCGCCCGCTCGAAGCGCTGCGCCGTGCGCCGCTGCCCGTCCGCCGTGATCGCCTCGAACTCCTCGGTCAGCGGGAAGCCGAAGACGTCCAGCCCGCCGCCCCGCTCCCAGAAGGTGGCGAACACGCCGTGCAGCGTGTGGCCGGTCTCGGGGAAGTACCTGCAGGGCGCGGGGAGCGCGTCGCACGAGGCGGCCGGGCCGCCTTTGAACGCCGCCTCCTCGTGCCGCTGGCGGCCGAGCGGCGCCGGCTGCACGTAGTAGGGCGTCTCCGCCAGCTCCTGGCGCATCTCGAGCAGCGCGCGCTCGAAGTGCTGCCGCGTCAGCGCGCCGCTGGTCACCGCCGGGCCGAGCGGCGCGCCGAACAGCTCCGCGCCGCCGTGCGCGCGCCAGTAGCGCCAGATTGGCGCCGGCACGGCGAACCCGCCCTCCGCCACCTCGGATAGCTCGGGTATCAGCTCCTCGGCCCGCGCCAGCACCGCCAGCACCCCGGCCAGGTTCTGCTCGAACTCCGGCAGGTCGCCGGTGAGCAGCTCCGGGGTGATCGCCGCGATCCCCAGGCTGCTGGCCCAGTCGTGCATGCCGCCGGTGATGGTGTAGGGCTCCCAGTAGCGGGTGTACCGATAGCCGGCCCCCTCGGCGTAGGCCTGCGCCAGCGCGATCGACGGGGCGTGCTCGCAGAAGGCCGGGAAGACGCTCCCGGCGTTCGAGTGGTAGAAGATCACTGCCGAGGCGTCCAGCAGGAAGCCCTGGACCAGCCGGCTCTCGACCTCGGAGTCGGCGTAGGGGCCGCCGGTGTCGGAGATGATGCCGTAGGCGCCCTCGACGGTCACGCGCCAGTCGTTCTCCGGGCACGCGTCCAGGTTGGTGTTCATGTTGCGGTTGAGGTCCACGCCGCGGGCGTTGAAGCGCGTGCCAAGCGCGATTCCGTCCGGGTTAAGCGCGGGGATGATGTACAGGCGCACCAGGGGCGGCACGGCCTGCGGGTTGGCGCGGAAATACTCGGCCAGCTGGAGCGCGAGCTGGTAGGTGTTGGCCTCGGGGAACCCGTGGGTCGCGCCGACCAGCACCAGCTTGCGCGGGCCATCGCCGACGCGCAGCGCGGTGATCGGCCGGCCTTGCGCGGAGTAGCCGATCGTGATCTCGGCGACGGTCTGCCGCGAGGGGGCTGCGCCGACCGACGAGCCGGCCAGGAGGATGGACGCCAGCGTGACGAGGCGGATCAGGGTTGCGCGAAAGAGCGTCACGCCGGCGATTATAGCAGACTACAGCCCTTCCTGGTAGCTGTGGGTGGCCGAGGCGCCCTGCTCGCCGAGCGCCTGCTCGGCCGAGGCGGCCAGCTCGTCATCGTGGGCGATGACCGTGACGATCGCCTTGCCGGAGCGCACCGCCTCCTCGTACTCCCGCGCCTGCTCGGTGGGGATGCCGAGGCCGCTCAGCGACCCGATCAGCCCGCCGAGCGCCCCGCCGACGGCGGCGCCGCCGAGCGCTGCGGCCAGCGGCCCGATCGCCAGCAGCGGGCCGATGCCGGGCACCGCCAGCGCCACCAGCCCAGCGATCACCGCCCCGGTCGCCGCGCCAGCCGCGACGCCCGCCGCCCCGCCCGAGCCGGCGGCGGTCTCATCGGCGCTGGTCTCAGGCGCGCTGCCCACCTGGGGCGCGACGAGCGAGACGTCCTGCTCGGTGAAGCCGATGGCGTGCAGCCGCCGCACCGCCTCCTGCGCCGCGCGCATGCTGTCGAACACGCCGACGACGACGCGCGCGCTCAGGTTCGGCACCTCTCCGTACGGGCCGCGGCCGGGGTCATCGGTTTTATCGAGGCGCCGGTCCTTGGCTTCGTCGGGGTGCCTGACGACGCCTTCCTCGCGCTGATGCTCTGTCGCCACTGCCGTGCTCCTTCCACTGCGATTCGGAGAGGGCGTATGCGCGGGCGGCGTCGCCGCCACTCGCGGGCACATCTCTCCGAGAAATATGCAACGGGGGAGGAGCAAGAGGCGTGCCGCTCAGCGGCGGCGCATCGGCGCAAGCTCTTAGCGAATTCTCACGCAGCGAGGTGCAGCGAGCATTGACGCCCGGCGATGGCCGTGGCTATAATACACCGGATATCAACCAATACTACCGGAGACGGGTATGAGTACACGTACGCAGCGCGGGCGCGTGGTACGCCAGAAGCAGACCAAGTCGCTCACCACTCTCTACATCATCGTCGGCGTCGTCGCGCTCCTGGCGCTTGCGGGATTCGGCATCTATGCGCTGCAGAACCAGCAGCAGGCGAATGCCCCTGAGGGCGTGATTCCAACCTGGACGTCGGCGCATCTGCCGACGGGCGTGACCGAGGACGGCTTCCAGTTCAAGGGCCGGGAAGACGCCCCAGTGACGGTGATCGAGTACGCCGACTTCCAGTGCCCGGGCTGCGCCTACTACACGAACTCGGTCGAGATGGCGTTCGACCGGGAGTACGTCGAGACCGGCAAGGTGAAGTTCGTGTACCACGAGTTCCCGCTGCGCGGCCACCCGAATGCGGTCCCCGCCGCCGAGGCGGCCCGCTGCGCGGCGGACCAGGGCGCCTTCTGGAAGATGCACGACATGCTGTTCGCCAACCAGCGCCAGTGGTCGGGGCTGACGCAGCTGCAGGCCCAGTTCACCACCTACGCCCGGCAGATCGGCCTGGACCCGGTGGCGTTCGGGGAGTGCTTCTCGTCCGGCAAGTACCGCCAGGCGGTGCTTGACGCGCGGGCGGCCAGCGAGGCGCTGCAGCTCACCGGCACGCCGTCGTTCTCGGTCAACGGCGTGGTGGTCGATACCAGCACCGCCGGCAGCGTCGACGACATCGTGATGCTGATGCGGCAGGCCGTCGAGCGCGAGCTGGCGAATCAGTAGAGGACGCCGGGGCACATCCCGCATCCCGAGCAAGGTGGAGGGCCTCCGCGGCCCTCCACGATCCCGGTCGCCGCTGGTGTGCGGCAGAAATAAGGATTGACATCGCCCTGGCAGTGTGCCTATAATGCCAGGGTTTTCGTTCGGCGTGTTTCAGAACGCGCGCTCGCAGGCGGGCGGCGCTGGAGGCAGATCGTGCGCAGCCGAGATGTAACGTTCCTCGTTCTTATCCTGATCATCACCGGCCTGTCACTGTGGATCGTGTTCGCGCCCAATAACCTGTGGCTCGGCCGCGATGTGTCCACCCGCCTCGGGCTGGACCTGCAGGGTGGCACCCAGGTGCTGCTCCGCGCGGAGGACCCCAACGTCAGCCGCGACATCATGCAGACGGCGGCGGGCGTGATCGAGCGCCGCGTCAACGGGCTGGGCGTCTCGGAGTCCGTGGTGCAGCTCTCCGGCTCGGACCGGATCATCGTCGAGCTGCCCGGTGTCCGCAACCCGCAGCAGGCGATCGAGACGCTGCGCGGCACCGGCCGGCTCGAGTTCATCGACTCGCAGGGCCAGTACCTGACCCCCGGAATGGTGGTGCGCACCTCCGGCAACCCCGACCCGCAGATCACGCCGCCGTCGGCGACGGAGCCGGTCAGCCCGACGACGGCGACCGGGCCGGTCTACAACAGCATCACCGACGGGCGCGACCTCGACACGCGCTCGGTCAACCTGCGGGTCGGCGGCACCCAGAACCTGAGCAACCCGTTCGCCGTCTCGTTCACCTTCACCGGGCAGTCGGCGCAGCAGCTGGCCTCGTTCACCGCGTCGAACGTCGGGCAGCCGATGTGCATCGTGCTCGACAACGTGGTGTTCAGCTGCCCGCAGATCCAGGCGGCGCTGGTGGGCGGGAGCGGCGAGATCACCACCAGCACCCGTGAGGACGCCGAGCGGATCTACAACCAGCTCAAGTACGGCGCGCTCCCCGTGGCGCTGACGGTGGAGTCCAGCCGCACCGTCTCGGCCTCGCTCGGGCAGAACTCGGTGGAGGCGAGCATCGTGGCGGCGGTGATCGGCCTCAGCGCCGTGATGCTGTTCCTCATCCTGTACTACCGGCTCCCCGGCGTGATCGCGACGCTGGTGCTGCTGATCTACACCGCGGTGATCTTCGCGATCTACAAGCTCATCCCGGTGACGCTGACGCTGGCCGGGATCGCCGGCTTCATCCTGTCGGTCGGCGTGATGGTGGACGCGAACGTGCTGATCTCCGGGCGCCTCAAGGAGGAGCTGCGCCGCGGCAGGTCGCTGCGGGCGGCGGTGGAGACCGGGTTCGAGCAGGCGTGGTCGGCCATCCTGGACTCGAACGTCGCCATGCTGATCACCAGCATCATCCTGTTCCTGTTCGGCTCGAGCTTCGGCGTCGGGATCGTGCGCGGCTTCGCGCTCACGCTCGGCCTGGGCACGCTGGTGAGCCTGGCGGTCGTGTGGATGGTGACGCTGCCGCTGCTGCGCGCGCTCGCGTCGGTCTCGGCGGTGCAGCGGCCCTGGCTGTTCGACCTGCCGCATGCGGCGGGCTTCGAGCGCGAGGCGGCGGCCTAGCTCCGCTTTCTTGAAGGTGCGTATCGGGTTCTGATGGCCGGCGGCCACAACCTCAAACGAGAGCAATGCAAAAGATCGTCCAACGCAGATACTGGTGGTTCTCCATCTCGGCCGTGCTGATCGTCGCCGGGCTGGTGCTGCTCGCGATCGATGGGCTGCGCCAAGGGATCGACTTCGCCGGTGGCGCGCTGTGGAACATCCGCTTCACCGAGCGGACGGTGGACCAGCTCAACACCGAGGAGATCGCCGCGGTGTTCGCCGAGCAGGGCTTCGACGGCGCGCTGGTGCAGCTGAGCCAGACGCCGTCGGGCGAGGCGACCGCGATCGTGCGCACCAAGACGCTGAGCGAGCAGAACCCGGACGCCCAGGCCCAGACGGTGATCGAGGCTCTCTCGGCCGAGTTCGGCAATGTCGAGCAGGACACGATCCAGTCCGTGGGCGCCACGGTGAGCGAGCAGTCGCGCCTGTACGCGATCCTGGCGGTGCTGGGGGCCTCGGTCGCGATCCTGATCTACCTGACGCTGGCGTTCCGCAAGGCGCCCCACCCGATCCGCTACGGCACCTGCACGATCATCGCGATGCTGCACGACGTGCTGATCTGCGTCGCGGCGGCGGCCATCCTGGGCCAGCTGATCGGCCTGGAGGTCGACGCGCTGTTCCTTACGGCGCTGCTGACGGTGATCAGCTTCTCGGTGCAGGACAAGATCGTGGTCTTCGACCGCATCCGCGAGAACCTGCTGGCGCGCCGCCCCGGCCAGCTGTTCGACGAGATCGTCAATGTGAGCGTGGCGCAGGTGATGCCGCGCTCGATCTGCACGCAGCTGACGTCGTTCTTCACGCTGACGGCGCTGCTGCTGTTCGGCGGGGAGAGCATCCGCCACTTCGTGCTGATCCTGATGATCGGCCTGATCAGCGGCACCTACTCGTCGATGTTCATCGCCGCGCAGCTGCTGGTGGTGTGGGAGAACCAGGAGTGGCGGCGCTGGTTCGGCCGCGGCCGCGCCGAGGAGCCGGCGCCGGCCTAGCGCCGCCCGCGGGACCGGCGTCACGTGCGCCCGCCGGCTCGCCGCCTGACCGCAACCCAGGCCGGGCGACGGGCCGGCGGCGCCGCTTTCAGATGCCTGATTCGGCCAGCCCTCTCCGCTGTCTCCCCGCCCTCCACGCTCCTCTTCCCCCGCCGCAGAGCGGCTGAGAAGCCGGGGAACGCGGCGGAGCGCCCGCCATACCTCCGCCGGCGCTTGTGCAGGCGCTCCGCCCTGCACCACCCGCGCCAGGGCCTGCGGCCCTGGACCCGCAAGAGAACGCGAACCGTGCCAGTCTGCCCGTTGTCATGCCCACCTCCACCGATGCCCGTGCCCCAGGCACAGACTGATGCGCTGCGATGTGCAGTGAGGTGGCACCTTCCGGCGCGGGAGAGCGCGAGAGGGGCCGCTGTCCCTCTCGCCCTCAAGCACGCTCTGACCGCTCCGCGTACCTCCTGTACCTGACAGGCGCGGGCAGGTGTGCTAGAATAGCCGCCTTGAACGAGAGC
>CALJIC010000100.1 GCA_937974195.1 uncultured Roseiflexaceae bacterium
TCGGGGTTGACCACCTGGGTCGCCGAGAGCATGGGGTTGCGCTCCAGGCCGTGCCGCTGGGCCAGGGCCTCCCACGCTTCCGCCGCCCGGTCTAAGGCCCCGGGCTCGCCGCTGCCCATGATCCAGATGATCTCGGCGAGCTCGGGGAAGACCGCGGCGCACGAAGCCCAGCGCTCGACGGCCTTGTTGTTGGCATTGAGCGCGCCCATCTGGTTGATCACCGCGGCGGCGGGCCAGTATGGCCGGGGCGCCTGCTCCTCCAACCGTTGCCGCTCCTCCTGAGGGAGCTTCCGCGGATCGATCCCCGCCTGGCGCAGCGCCTTGAGCTGCTCGTAGTAAGCGGTGTTGTGCCTCCGCTCGGCCTCGTAGTCCAGCACCGCGACGCCGGGCGGGGCGGGCTGGTTCTTGGGCGTGAGGATCCAGCGGAGCTCGGGCTGGTGGTAGCGGGCCTGCGCCGGGCTCAGGTCGGCCTCGGCGGTGATCACCACGCTGTGGCCGGCGTTCGCGACCCGCGTCCTGACCATATCGCCGGTCACATCCCTGCTGAGCTGGGCTAGCCAACTCGCCAGCCCATGCCCCGCCAGCAGCGCGGCAAACGGCGTCGTCGTTATCGGGATGGTGAGGGTTGTGGTCAATCGGCGACTCCTTTCCGTTTGTGCCATTATCGAGCTGTCGGCCTCAGTCAGCCTCCTGCGAGCCCTGGTCCGCCAGGCGCAGGATGCGCACGAGGAACAGGTAGAGCAGCGCATCAGCGGTGCGGCCCTCATAGATGATGTCTTCGCTCAGCCCTGTAGCCGCCGGGAAGCCCGTCCATGTGACGCCCGTCTTGGCGGCGCGCAGCACCTCGTCCTCTGCGAGGCCGACCGCGCGCAGTGCATCGTAGAAGGCCTCTTTCGCTCCATCGGCCGGCGCGAAGGGGCCGTGGTCGAAGCGCAGGTGCGCGCTGTGGTGGCAGACGATCGCGCTCACCAGCGCGGTGTATAGCGCATCGCTGTCGCCGGCGACCGCCGCGAGCAGGTCGCGCGCCGCGCGGGCGCTCTCGGCGGCGTGCCTCGGCCGCGGCGGCCGGATCGTGCGCTGCGCCGCCACCTCCTGCGGGCTCCACGCGTCGAAGTCGGTGTGGGCCGCCATATAGCCGGGGGCGAAGGCGAGCTCGGGCTGGGCGCGGATCTCGGCCACGCGGGCCTGCCAGTGGTGCGCCCAGCTCTGCCACGCCCGGTCGAGCTTGCCAAGGTCGTGCACGGCGAACATCAGGCGGATGGCCCGGTCGAGGAGGCCCTCCTCTAGTCCGAAGCGTCGCTCCAGCCGCCGCCGCGCCGCCGCCGTCCGATCGTGCTGGCCCTGCGCGTAGACCCTGTAGAGCCCGGCGATATGCTCGGCGTACGTCTCCGCCCTGAGCGGGGGATACTCGTTGCGCCCGCCGCCCTTTGGGTTGAGGCGCGGGGACGTGGGCGCCGGGGCTTCGCCGGGGAGGAGCTCGAAGCCTTGCTCGGCGCTGTACCGCACCAGGGCCGGGTTGAGGGCGACCAGATACCCGAAGCGGTAGAGGTCGCTTTTGTGCGCCGCGATCTCCTCCTTGTTCGTTGTCGGGGCCAGGACGTGCTCCCAGCTCGTCGTGATGCCGCGGCGTTGCTCGGCGCCCTCTGCCCCTCGGTCGCTCTCCTGCGGTTGCGCAATCTTGGCGATCCAGTCGAGCTCGAGCGCCCATGCTCGCTCGCGGACGGCCTCGTACCAGCGCGCGAGGGCGCCGGGACGTAGGTTGATGCCCTGGTAGAGGTAGGGGTTGGGGATCGTCTCTTCCGTCGGGTTGGGGTGCACCAGCACCGTTCTGGTGTCGACATCCCGGACGAGCTCGGCGGCCAGGCTGCGCTGCTGCGAGCGCCAGGCCTGCTCGATCATCTCTCGGAAGTCATGCCGGCGCAGATCGAGCGTCTTGAGCAACTGTGCGTCGTAGCTGCTATGGGCCTCGTCGACGAGGCCTAGCTCGTCGTGGTAGGTGAGCGCCTGGCCCTCTGAGCCCAGCCTCTGCTGCAGGGCGTTGCGCGTGCGCTCACAGAGTTGTTGCTGGCCTGCGTCCAGGTATGGCGCATAGTCTGGCTCGCCATCCTCCTTCAATGGGGGCTCGTAGATCGAGACGCCCCCCATCTCGCCAGCGAAGCGCGCGCAGCGCCCGGCCCGCTGGATGAGCGCCGCCGCCGGGGCAAGCTCAGTGTGCAGGGCCTCGCAGGTGATGTTGAGCCCTACCTCGACGACCTGGGTGGCCACCAGGATCATAGGCTGCGGGCTTCTGAGCGAGCGGTCCGCGCCGAACTCACGCCGAATCAGCTCCTCCTTGCGATCGCGGTCGGAGGCGTAGAAGCGGCTGTGGAGCAGCTCGACGGTGACGTGGGCGAGCCGCGGGTCGGCGCGCAGAGCGGCGGCGAGTGCCTGGGCGCGATCGACCGTATTGCAGATGGCGATGACGCGGCTCCGGCCGTGGGCGAGCGTGTCGTCGATCACCCGCTCCGCGGTCAGGCTCTCGCCGAGGTACTGATAGCGGCGCACTTTGCCGCTGTGCGAGGGTAGGGCGGCGACCTCTTCCGGGCTCAGCGTGACCGTCTCCGCATCGAGCAGCTGGGCAAGCTGCTTGAGCATGGGCGTAGAGAAGGTGGCAGTCATCAAGACGAAGGGCGTGATGCCCTTCAGCATCTGGAGCATCTGGAGGGTCGTGGCCAGGGCGCCGTTGCCGCTCGCGTCGACCGGGAAGAGGTGGAACTCGTCGAAAATGAGGTAGCTGCCGATAATCGCCCCGGCGTTCAGGTTCGCCTGACGGTTGCTCAGGCTGTAGGGGATGGTCAGAAAGCTGCTGAGCGCCTGGTCGATCGTGGTGAAGACCAGATCGGCCTCGAAGCGCCTATCCTCGGGGCGCGCGCCGGTCTGGATGCGTACCGAGCGCAGCAGGCCGAAACGAGAAGCGTAGTCCGCGACCAGTTGGCGGTACTCGGCCTCGAACTGGTTGGCGAGCACGCGCATAGGGACCGCGTAGATGCACTGTCTGGGGAAGAGGGCAGGGTCGGAATTGCGCCAGCCATCGAGAAACGGGAACAGCGCGGCGCGGGTCTTCCCGGCACCTGTGGGCGCCTGGAGGATGACGCTGCGGCCTCTGCGCACAAGCTCATCAACCTTCTCCTGATATGGAAAGAGCGCCATCGTCGCCTCCTAGCCGAAGATGTCATCGAAGCGACTGTGCCGATCTGTCGCAGGGGCCTCCTCCACGCCGTACAGGCGGAGCTGCCGCCGCAGATCGCCCAGCACCTGCGCACGCAGCTCGGCGGGCTCGAGCACCTCGCAGTCTGGGCCCCAGCCGCGGATCCAGGGCAGCATCTCTTGGGGCTCGTCTATCTCGGCGCTCCAGACCAGCCGCCCCTCGGGGTCAAGCTCGCACTGCTGCGAGGGGTGCCAGACCGTCTCCCGCATACGCCTGCTCGCCTGCCCGGCCGCGAAGCGCAGCCGCACCAGCGTGGGCCGGTCCTCGTCATCGAACCAGATGCCCCAGGCCCCCGCGAGCAGGGCGTTGGGGTCGAAGTCGGCCGGAACATCGAAGGGCTCGTCGGTCAGCTCGATCCGCTCGATGCGCTCGAGCTTGCGCGTGCGCAGCTTGCCCGGCGGCTCCGCCACCCCGATCGCGTAGGTGCTGTAGCCGATCGCCGAAGGCTCCAGGAAGTAGGGCGCGAAGGTATGCTGGTAGGCCCGCTGGGCCTGCAGCGGCCTGTACCATAGACGCACCTTAACGCCCGTCGCCCACGCCTCGGTCAGGCGCTCGAGGGTCTGCTGGTACGCGTTGCCCCCGCGGGGGAGCCGTCGCCGCAGGGCGGACGACGTCGCGCTGATGTGGCCCCCCAGGGTGGGCATCACCGCCTGGAGCGAGGCGCCCAGCTTGTCGAGGGCCTCGACCGTGTGCGCGTTCGGCTTGTCGCTGTAGCGCCCCAGCAGCCGGCACGCTAGAAAGACCGCCATGGCCTCGTGCAGTCGCAGGTAGATGCGACTAATGTAGGCCTTGCGCTCGATGTACAGGCGTCCGTCCTCGGTATTGCGCACCGGGATGCCATTGTCGATCATCCCCTGCACGAGCCGGCCGATCGTCGAGCGATGAACCTCGCAGCGGCGCGCGATCTCGGCCTGCGAGAGCGGGATACGGCTATTCAGGAGCAGGCGCTCAACCTGCCCGATGCGATCCGATTTAGCAAAGGCGCGTGTCATACCGTCCTCCTCGCGCCGAGCATAGCACCCGAGGGCGCGAAAAATGGCAACACTTCGTGGGCAACGTTGCGTTTTCTTCTGGCACCGGCGTTGCCACCCGGCTCACCACCAGCGCCTGAAGAGACGCAGCTTGCCGCTCTCGGTCTCCTCGAGCCTGAGCCCCTGATCCTCTAGGTCCACCAAGTCGCGCATGACGGTCGATCGAGGCACACCTAACCGCGCCGCGATCTGGGCCTGAGTCAACTCCTCCTGCTCCAGCAGTTGACGATACTGCTCCAGCCGCTCGCGCTTGCCCTGCTTGCTGCCAAACATGGCTGCACCTCCACGCTAGCCTCAGACTGTCCTGGGGCCAGCGTGCGGTGCGGCTGTTGCAGGTAGCGCAACACGCGGGGGAGAATCGGCCGATCGTGAGGGGGCGCTGGGCCCGCGCGATGATAGCTAGGTGGAGGAGCTCTGCCCAACGCGACATTGCGGCTCGCTGAAAGAGGTGTGCTACTGCGGACGGGCTCGCTTGCTAGTATAGTCGAGTGAGGTGAAAGTTGGGTGACTATTCAGTTGTGCTTTGGCCTTCAAGGCCTTATTGGCGCGGTGTGCGCTCCTCTAGGGGCCTGTCTCTCGTGTTGGGTGCGAGCGATGACGACTCCCGGGCGGGAGTC
>CALJIC010000101.1 GCA_937974195.1 uncultured Roseiflexaceae bacterium
GTGGAAAGCCGCAGGCTGTTTGGGGAAGCTTTTCAGCGGAAGGAAGGCCGCAGGCTGCGCAGACTGCCTTTCTCTGGAGGAAAGGCGCAGGCCGCCCGGACAAAGCTTCCTGCTGAAGGGCGCAGGCCGCCCGGACAAAGCTTCCTGCTGGGAGGAAGAGCGCAGATCGTCTGGGGAAGCTTTTCAGCGGAAGGAAGGCCGCAGGCCGTCCAAGTTCGCATCTCGCTGGAAGGAAGGCCGCAGGCTATCCGGGGAAGCGTTTCAGCGGAAGGAAGGCCGCAGGCCGTCCAAGTTCGCATCTCGCTGGGAGGAAGGCCGCAGGCCATCCAGGAAGTTTCCCGCCGGGAGGTGTCGAAGGCCGCTGATTGGCCGGGCCGCTTTTTCCAGCGGGAGGTCCGGAGGGCCGCAGGCTATCCAGGCCACTTTTCCCAGCGGGAGGTCCGGAGGGCCGCAGGCCCTCCGAGATACTACATTTTCCCGCTGCTCTGCGGCGACGCAGTCGCCGCAGAGCAGCGGGAAGAACGCGAGATGTGGCCGGCGAAGGTCACACCGCACCCATGCGATCAACAGGATCGCGGCAAGGAGAGGAATAATGAGGGAAGCAGTTATCGTCTCGGCCGCGCGCACGGCGGTGGGCAAGGCCCCGCGCGGCACGCTGCGCGGCGTCCACCCGGCCGACTTGGCCGCGGCGGCGATCAAGGCGGCGGTCGAGCGGGCGCCGGGCCTCGAGCCGCAGGAGATCGACGACGTGGTGATCGGCTGCGCGATGCCCGAGGCCGAGCAGGGCATGAATATGGCGCGGGTGGCCCTGCTGCGCGCCGGCCTGCCGGTCGAGGTGCCGGGGCAGACGGTCAACCGCTTCTGCTCGTCCGGCCTGCAGACGATCGCGATCGCCGCGCAGCAGATCATGGCCGGCATGGGCGACGTGATCGTCGCCGGGGGCGCCGAGAGCATGAGCTTGGTGCCGATGGCCGGCCATCACTTCGCGCCGAACCCGGCGCTGGCCGAGCTGAACCCGGACCTGTACCTCGGCATGGGCCTCACCGCCGAGAATGTGGCGCAGCAGTACGGCATCAGCCGCGAGGAGCAGGACGCCTTCGCGCTGCGCTCGCACCAGCGGGCGATCCGGGCGATCGACAGCGGGGTGTTCAAGGACGAGATCGTGCCGCTGGAGGTCGAGAACGTCTGGTTCGAGGGCGGCCGGCAGCGGCGCGAGACGCTGGTCTTCGATGTGGACGAGGGGCCGCGCCGCGATACCTCGGCCGAGGCCCTGGCGCGGCTCAAGCCGGTGTTCGCCGCCAACGGCACGGTGACGGCCGGCAACTCCTCGCAGACGAGCGACGGGGCGGCGGCGGTGGTGGTGATGAGCCGCGAGAAGGCCGATGCGCTGGGGCTCAAGCCGCTGGCGCGCTTCGTCTCCTACGCGGTGGCCGGCGTGCCGCCGGAGATCATGGGCATCGGGCCGGTGGCGGCGGTGCCGAAGGCGCTCAGGCAGGCCGGGCTGACGATCGACCAGATCGACCTGGTGGAGCTCAATGAGGCGTTCGCGGCCCAGGCGCTGGCGGTGATCCGCAGGCTGGAGCTGGACGAGGAGCGGGTCAACGTCAACGGCGGGGCGATCGCCCTCGGCCACCCGCTCGGCTGCACCGGCGCCAAGCTGACCGTGCAGATCCTGCACGAGCTGGAGCGGCGCGGCGGGCGCTACGGCCTGGTGACGATGTGCATCGGCGGGGGCATGGGCGCCGCCGGGATCTTCGAGCGCCTGTAGCGGCGCGGCTCCGCCCTGCGGCCGATGCGCGGCGCGGGTGCGCGGTGTATGCTGGGCTGGGATTCGTCGTGCTCCTGGAGCTCCCTATGCGTTCCCTGGGCTATCAGTTTGGCGATCGGTGGCTGCGCGCGCCCTGGCTGGCCGTGGACCATAGTCGTCGTGTGCCCACGGAACAGTTGACATAAGCGAACTTTTCGTCGAAAAGATGCTGATCGGCGGCTGTGGGCCAGGCAGGTCCACGGCCGCTTCTGCTTCGCCGCCCCCTGCGCTGGCCCAGGCTGCCAAGGGGGAGCGAATGACACCGATCTCCAGCCCTCAGAACCTGCGCATCAAGCAGCTCCGCGCGCTGCGCAGCCGCAAGGAGCGCGAGCGCAGCGGCCGCCTCTTCATCGAGGGCGTGCAGCTGGTGGCCGCCGCGGTCGACCACGGCGCGCAGCTCGAGCTGCTCGTGCTGGCCCCGGATCTACTGCGCAGCCCGGTCGGGCGGGATCTGGCGCGAAGCCTGCGCGCCAGCGTCCCCTGCCTGGAAGTGACGCCCAGAGTGTTCGCCAGCCTGGCCAGCCGCGAGGACGCCCAGGGAATCGGCGCGGTCGTGCGCCAGCGGTGGACCTCGCTGGAGCGCATCCCGGTCGCCGACACGCGCTGCTGGGTGGCGCTCGACGGCGTGCAGTACCCGGGCAACCTCGGCACGATTCTGCGCAGCAGCGACGCGGCCGGTGGCGGCGGGGCGATCCTGCTCGGCGCGACTGCGGACCCGTACGACCCGCAGGCGGTGCGCGCCAGCACCGGGACGATCTTCGCACAGGGGCTGGCGCGGGCGACCGCGGAGCGGCTGGCCGGCTGGGCGCGCCAGCGCGGCGCGCTGGTCATCGGGGCCGCGCCGGGCGCGTCGCTGGACTACCGGCTGGCGCGCTACGAGGCCCCGGTGGTGGTGGCGCTGGGCAGCGAGGGGCACGGGCTCTCACGCGACGTGCTCGCCCTCTGCGATGAGCTGGTGCGCATCCCGATGGTCGGCGGCGCGGACTCGCTGAACCTGGCGGTGGCCGCGGGCCTGCTGCTGTACGAGGTCTTCCGGCAGCAGCGCCCGCTGGAGCAGGGGCGCGCCCTGGGCGCGGCGGTGGCAGAGTGAGCTGATCTGCAGGAGGATTCCGATGACGCACCGCAGGCTGGCAAACATGCTCTTCGCGCTCGCGGCGCTCACGCTGCTGCTGGGCCTGGCGCTCGGCGGGGGCGACGGGCGCAGCCGGATACCGCTGCCGCTGCGCATGCTCTCCTCGCTGCTGGTGTGGTGCGCCGCCCTGCTGCTGTGGCGCGGCGCCCAGGGCCCGGGGCGCGCACGCGCCGCCCGCGCCGCCGCGGGCATGGGCCTCGGGTTCCTGGGCGACCTGGTGATGGCGCGGGTGATCCGGCTGCCGCAGCACATCCTGTTCGGCATGCTGGCCTTCGGCGCGGGGCACGCGCAATACATCCGGGGCGCCCTCCTGATCCGCGGAGAACACGGAGGGCACGGAGAAAGATCGGCGTATGGGCGCAGCGTGCAGCGCCCCAACGGGGAAAGCGAAGGGCCTGCGCTGCGCGGGCTATGGGATGCGCGGGCGGAGCTGCTGGCGGCGGCGGGGATCGGGGCGGCGGGGTGGCGTATGCTGGTGTACGGCCCGCAGCAGCCGCCTGTCATCACCTACGCCGCCCTGGCCTACTCCCTGCTGCTCAGCGCGGTCCCGGGAATCGGCGTGGCGCTGGCCCGCAGAGACCCCCGGCGCACACCGCTCGCGCTCGGCGGCACGCTGTTCCTGCTCTCCGACCTGATCCTGGCGGGCGAGCTCTTCCGCGAGCTGTCCTTCCCACATATCGGCGATGTCATCTGGCTGACCTACCTCGCCGGGCAAGGGCTGATCGTGTACGGGATCGACCGGGACTAGCCGGATCTGACCCAAAGTCGGATATTTCGGGCGCGAAAGTCCGTTTATAATCGTAGGAGAGGGCGGCCAGGGCCGCCGGGAACAGATGCGACCTGAGGGAGCAGTATGAGACGGACGGGCATCAGGCTCTCTTCAACGCTGGCCGTCGTCGCGGCGCTGTTCGTTCTGACGATCGCCCTGCCAGTGGCGCTTGAGACACAGCGGCCGGCGGTGGCGGACTTCCAGCCCCCGATGCCGGTCGCCGAGGCGATGGCGCGCGTGGCCGCGGCGCAGCAGGCCGACGCCGCGCGTCGCGCTGAGATCGCGCGGCAGATCGGCGTGCAGGACGCCGCCGTCCTGCCGGTGGTGCAGAACATGTACTTCGCGCCCACCGGGTTTCACGTCAGCGACCGCTCGGGGTTCCTCAGCTTCTGGCGGCGCAACGGCGGGCTGCTGGTCTTCGGCTACCCGCTGAGCGGCGAGATCGTCGAGGACGGGCGGATCGTGCAGTACTTCGAGCGGGCGCGCTTCGAGTATCACCCCGAGAACCTGGGCACTGAGAACCAGGTGATGCTCTCGCTGCTCGGCACCGAGCTGTACGGCGACCGCTCGTTCCCGGACGGGCAGCCGACCGACGGGCGGATCTACTTCCCCGAGACGGGCAACACGCTCGGCGGCAAGTTCCTGCAGTTCTGGCAGAAGCGCGGCGGGCTGAAGGTGTTCGGCTACCCGATCTCCGAGCCGTTCGAGGAGGTCAGCCAGATCGACGGGCAGGTCCGCGTCGTGCAGTACTTCGAGCGCGCGAAGTTCGAGTACTTCCCGGAGGAGCTGGACAGCTTCTACCAGCGCCAGGCGAACGCCTACGGCCTGCGGCTGCAGGGGCTGCGCGAGGTGCAGCTCAGCGACCTGGGGCGGCAGGCGATGCAGCGCCGCGGGTATAACTTCACGCCGACCAACGCGCTGACCGGCGCGCCCAACTGGTCGCACACGCTGTTCCCGCGCTCGATCCGCGTGGACCTGACGCGCCAGATGCTCACCGCCTACGAGGGCGACGTGCCCGTGTTCACCGCCCCGGTCGCGACCGGCAAGGACGGCTTCAACACCCCGACCGGGTCGTTCGCGATCTACGCCAAGTACCCGGTGCAGACCATGGCCGGCTCGGCGGGCGGCGAGACCTGGCACGTGCCGAACATCCCCTTCGTGCAGTACATCGTCGGAGGCGTGGCGCTGCACGGCACCTACTGGCACGACCTGTGGGGCACGGGCGTGCGGATGTCGCACGGCTGCATCAACCTGAACATCGACGATGCCCAGTGGCTCTACGAGTGGGCCGACGTGGGCACGCCGGTTGAGGTGCACTACTGAGCACGATGGGCGGGTAGGGGCGTGGCGCGCTGCGCCCCTCCTGTGCTCCTGCCCGCCGTAACCATTCCTTGACAACCCCGATCGCGCGTGCTATTCTACAGCGCACGCAGCACCCCTACCAGACGCCCTCCCATCGGAAGGCCCAAACCCTGGCTCCCGGTCTGCGCCGCAAGGTACCGCGATGGACTCGACTACGATTCTCGCGACAGGCGGCAGTGAGGCCGCCGAGTCGCCCCGGCCTCCCCGGCGCGGCAGTGGGTCCGTTTCTCCTCCCCCTCTGCGCCCGAACCCGGAATACGTCTACAGCCCGACGGCCAACATGCTCGCCAGCCGCCTGGCCGCATACCAGCGCAGCGGCGCGGCCGAGAGCGGCGCGATGCTGGTGCGCAACGCCTACGCGATCGCGCGCGAGGCGCACGCGGGGCAGGTGCGCGCCTCGGGCGAGCCATATATCGACCACCCGGTGGCGGTGGCCGAGATCCTGCTCGACCTGCACCTGGACGCCGCCTCGATCGCCGCGGCCCTGCTGCACGACGTGGTCGAGGACACGCTCATCACCAAGGAGCAGATCGAGGCGCTGTTCGGCTCCGAGATCGCCCATCTGGTAGACGGGGTCACCAAGCTGTCCAAGCTGGAGGCGCAGAGCAAGGAGGAGGCCCAGGCCGGAACCTACCGGAAGATGTTCATCGCCATGGCCGACGACCCGCGGGTGGTGCTGGTGAAGCTGGCGGACCGGCTGCACAACCTGCGGACGATCAGCGCCAAGTCGCCGGAGAGCCAGCGGCGCACGGCGCGCGAGACGATGGAGATCTACGCCCCGCTGGCGCACCGCCTGGGCATCTGGCAGATCAAGTGGGAGCTGGAGGACCGCGCCTTCGCGGTGCTCAACCCCGAGAAGTACCAGGAGATCAGCCGCCAGCTGGCCGCCCGGCGCGACGTGCGCGAGAAGACGATCCAGCGGGTGATCCAGCGCCTCAGGCAGACGCTCGACAAAGAGGGCATCAAGGCCGACATCACCGGGCGCCCCAAGCACATCTACTCGATCTACCGCAAGATGGAGCGCAAGGGGGTCAGCCTGGACCAGATCTACGACCAGCTGGCCGTGCGGGTGATCGTCGACACGGTGAGCGACTGCTACCGGGTGCTGGGGATCGTCCACACCACGTGGCCGCCGGTGCCGGGCGAGTTCGACGACTACATCGCCAACCCGAAGGAGAGCCTGTACCGCTCGCTGCACACGACGGTGCTGATCCCCGGCGGGCAGCCGTGCGAGGTGCAGATCCGCACCCACGAGATGCACGAGGTGGCCGAGCACGGCATCGCGGCCCACTGGCGCTACAAGGAGGGCTTCAGCCGCTCGGATACCTCGTTCGAGGCGAAGCTGGCCTGGCTGCGCGGGCTGATCGAGTGGCGGCGCGAGATGACCGACGCCAACGAGTGGGTCGAGTCGGTCAAGGAGGACGAGCTCGAGGAGCAGGTGTACGTCTTCACCCCCAAGGGGAAGATCATCGACCTGCCGGTCGGCTCGACGCCGGTGGACTTCGCCTACCGCATCCACTCCGAGGTCGGCAACTCGTGCGTCGGCGCCAAGGTCAACAGCAAGCTGGTGCCGCTGGACTACCAGCTGCAGAACAGCGATATCGTCAGCATCATGACGTCGAAGACGCCGCGCGGCCCGAGCCGCGACTGGCTGAACTTCGTCAGGACCTCCGGGGCGCGCAAGCACATCCGCGCCTTCTTCAAGCGCCAGGCGCGGGACGAGAACATCGCCGCCGGGCGCGACCTGCTGGAGAAGGAGCTGAAGCGGCTCGGGCTGACGGTGCCGTTCGACGAGATCGCGCAGATCGCGGGGTACAAGAGCCCGGACGACCTGTTCGCGGCGATCGGCAGCGGCGACACGACCTCGCGGCAGGTGGCGCAGAAGGTGCTGGCGCAGCACGCCAAGGCCGAGGAGGACCTCTCGGGGCTGCCGGTGGTGGCGCCCCAGCCGGAGCGCAGGACCGACCCGAAGGGCATCCAGGTGCGCGGCGTCGAGGGCTTGCTGACGCGGCTGGCCAAGTGCTGCAACCCGGTGGTGGGCGAGCCGATCGTCGGCTACGTGACCCGCGGCAAGGGCATCACCGTCCACCGGGCGGACTGCCGGCAGGTGCTCAACGAGCGCGACCACGAGCGGCTGGTGGAGGTGACCTGGGGCTCGGAGACGCCGGAGCAGGGCTACCCGGTGCCGGTGCGGATCGAGGCCTGGGACCGGGTGGGGCTGTGGCGCGATGTCTCGGGCGCGATCGCCGACGCCGGGATCAATATCGAGGCGGTGGAGCAGCTGCCGACGCGCAAGCACGGCCGGGCGGTGCTGCTGGCCAAGCTCAGGATCCACAGCCTGGCACAGCTGACGACGATCTTGGACAAGCTCAACCGCCTGCCGGACGTGATCGAGGCCCGGCGCGAGGGGGGCGTGGCGAAGACCGGGTAACACCGAATAGCGCGGGAAGACTTCGAAGGCACGCGGATCTTCTGGATCTGCGTGCCTTCGCGATTCTTTCCGCCGCTCTGCGGCGACTTTGTCGCCGCAGAGCGGCGGAAAAAAGTGTCCGTGGAGGGCTTGCAGCCCTCTACAGCCCCGCACAAGGAGAGCGAGCGACCGTGGAGGGCTTGCAGCCCGCCACACCTGCGGGCGAGGAGAACGGTGGTGCCGTCTGTTGCCCTGGAGCCCTTTAGGGCCGCAGGTGCGCGTTGAAGAACGCCAGCGCCCGCTCCAAGTAGAGCTGCTTGTCGGCGCCCTGCAGCGAGTGCGTCCCGCCCGGATAGATGAACAGCTCCGACTGCTTGCCGGCCGCCAGCAGCCCCCGGTGCAGCTTCTCGACCCACTCGATCGGCACCGAGCTGTCGGCCGTGCCGTAGTGGATCTGCACCGGCGCCTGGGCGTAGTGCAGGTAGTTGACCGGTGACATGCGGGCGTACAGGTCGGGCGCCTCCTCGGGCGTGACCGGGAAGTCGGCGATGTTGCGCGGGTTGAAGAGCGTCTGGCGGCGGTGGAAGGCGCGGTAGTTATCGGCCAGCTCGGGCGAGGCGGGCGCGTAGATCAGCGCGGCGGCGATCTGGTCGCTGACGAGCATGACCTTGGTGGCGATCTCGCCGCCGTTGCTGTGCCCCCAGATCCCCACCGGGCCGGGGCGGGCGTCGGGGAGCTGCGCGATCAGCGGCAGCAGGTTGAGCGTGTCGATCACGTGGCCGGCGCGGAACATGTTGGGGGCCTTGTCGGAGCCGGCGTGGCTGCGGAAGTCCGGCGCCAGGCACAGGTAGCCGCGCGCGGCCAGGTAGTCGCTCGCGTGCTGGGTGTCGTACCCCGGCGTGTAGCTGGCGAGCGGCGAGTAGCCGTGGGCCAGGACGATCACCGGGAACGGCCCCTCGCCGCGGGGCCGGGTGAGCTGCCCGGTGATCCGCAGGCCGTCGCTCTCGTAGCTGAACAGGTGGCGGGTGAACTCGGGCGTCTGGCTGCGGACGCCGCCGACCTCGATCGTCCCGCCGCCGTAGGCCCTGGCGCGCAGCCCTTCGATCGTGAACTGCTCGTATTCGGCGAACGGATCCGGCGTTGGGGAGGGCGAGGGCGCCGGGGAGGGCGTGGCAGATGGCGGCGGGGTAGGCGAGGGCGAGGGCGAGGGCGCTGGGGAGGGCGAAGGCACCGGGGATGGCCCGGCGGGCTGCGGAGAGGGCGAGGGCGCGGGCGCGGCGGATGGCGACGGGATCGAGAGGGCTGCGCCGGCATCCGCGCCGCAGGCAGCGAGCAGCCATGTGGCGGCGAGCAGCGCTGCGATCTGGCGGATCTTGTTGTGCATGTTCCTCCGGAGGCGACGGGCATCGCTGAGCTTCTGTTCCATGGTGCGCGGCCGATCCTCCCCCGCGGCGGCAGTGCGCCGCTAGAGGCTAAGGGTCTCCTTTCACGCGCTCGAGCAGCGGCGTGACCTGTTCGGCGAGCGCCTGGACGATGGCCTGCTGGCCGTCGAGCCCGGCGAGGGCGCTGGCCGGCAGCGGCGCGCCGAAGGCAACGCGGGTGTTGACGTCCCGGTAGGCTGGGATGAGTATCTGCAACGTGGCTGCCGCCCAGTCGCGCTCCTTCTGGTCGCGGAAGAACTTGAGGGCCGGGTTGCGCATGGCGCTGGCCGAGATCACGCCGCCGACGGCAGCCGGCAGCAGGAGCGCGTCGGGCGCGAGCCGGGCGAGCAGCGCGACGCTGGGCGACCAATCGCGCAGCGACTCGGCGGCGTTGGGGCGCACCGTGGGGTCGGGCTCGATCCGGCCGGCGGGGAATGTCAGCAGCGCGCCGCCGCGGCGCAGGTGCGCGACCGCAGCGCGCAGCGCGGTGGTCCGGCCCCGCGCCGACTGCTCGTCCACGTAGATGAGGTGGGCGCTGGTGTTGGGCACGGCGCGCAGCAGCGGGCGCTCGGCGGCGATGATGCGCAGGTCCTGGCGCGCGAGCCCCACCCAGAGGCCCATGGCGTCCGCCATGCCGGGGTGGTTCGACACGACGATCAGCGGGCCCTCGGCGGGCGCGTGCTCGGCGCCGATGACGGCGAAGCTGCGCGCGAAGCGCTCGAGGATGTAGCTTCCCCCGGCCGGCAGGCCGCGCTCGCCGACCAGCTGGTCGAACTCGGCGATCTGGCGTGAGAAGCGGCGGGCGGGTATCCAGCAGAGGATTTCGAGCAGACCGCGCGCCCAGTGGAATCGGTCGAGCTTGAAGGCGGCGAGCAGGTCCTTGATGTTATTGCGCGTCAGCAAATTGAGCTGTTCGGCCTCGGCGCTGAGCACACGGCCGGCGGTAGCTGTCCGCATATTTCCTTCCTACAGGGCGGCGGTCGATGAGAACATAGTACTTCAAGTTGCGCCGCTTGCATACCGGCGCGCGTGGTATAATCGACCTCCCCGAATCTGTGCCTCGCCCGCGAAGGCAGGCGCGCCGCTCCAGGAGAAAAGGACACAGCATGCCCCCGATGATGCAGGCGCTCGTCTTCACCGGACCGCGCGAAGGAACCTTTCTGACCGAGATCGAACGCCCCGAGCCCGGCCCCGGCGAGGTGATCCTCAAGGTCGCGGCGTGCGGCGTGTGCGGCACCGATATCCACCTGTGGCAGCACGGCCACGCCGGCGGCGAGCCGGTCGTGCTCGGCCACGAGTACTCCGGCGTGGTCGAGGCCGTCGGGCCGGGCGTGGAGGGCGTGCGCGTGGGCGAGCGGGTGGTGTCCGAGACCGCCGCCTATGTGTGCGGCGAGTGCGTCTTCTGCCGCAGCGGCCACTACAACGTCTGCCCGAAGCGGCGCGGCTTCGGCTTCCAGGTCAACGGCGCGATGGCCAACTACGTCCGCACGCGCCCGGCGATCCTGCACCGCGTCCCCGACAACGTGCCGATGGCCTTCGCCGCCCTGACCGAGCCGGCCTGCGTCGCCTACAACGCGATCGTCGAGAAGAGCCGCCCGCGGCCGGGCGACCACGCGGTGGTGCTCGGCCCGGGGCCGATCGGCCTGATGTGCGTGGCCGTGCTGCGGCTGTTCGGCCCCGCCCGGCTCACCGTCGTCGGGCTGCGGCGCGACGGCGTGCGGCTGGAGCTGGCCCGCCGGCTGGGCGCCGACGAGGTGATCGTCGCCGACGAGGAGGACGCGGTCGCGCGGGTCCTGAACAGCGGCGACGGCTTCGGCGCGCACCTGGTGGTGGACGCGGTGGGCGTGTCGGCGACGCTGGCGCAGAGCCTGGAGATGGTGCGCCCGAACGGCCAGATCACCAAGATCGGCTGGGGGCGCGAGCCGGTCGGCTTCAGCCTGGACGCGCTGATCCGGAAGGCCGCGACGCTGCAGGGCTCGTTCAGCCACACCTACGGGACCTGGGAGCGCATTCTGGCGCTGATGGGCAGCGGCAAGATCGATGTGTCGCCGCTGGTCTCGCCGTTCGGCCTGCAGGAGTGGCACGCGGCCTTCAGCGCGATGGAGGACCTGGAGGTCGCCAAGGCGGTGATCCTGCCGAACGGGCGGGGGATCGCGGAGATCTGACGGGGCGGTGTTCCTGGCGGGGAGGCGCCGAGCCGCCTCCATTCGCACCAGAACTTGTCAGCGTAGAAGGAGCGCCCTCGTGGGACTGAGCATAGGGAGCAACCCGATCGGCCTGGCGGCCTACAGCATGCCCTGGCGCTGCGGCTTCGCCGGCGCCGGCACGCCGCGCTGCTGCCCGGCGCCGCTCGACGCGTACGGCCTGCTCGAGATGGCCGCGCATCACGGGCTCTCGACTGTGGAGCTGCCGCTGCTTGCCCTGCTGCCGGACCTGGAGCCGGCGACGCTCGCGGCGTTCAAGGCCCGCGCCGACGAGCTCGGGCTGGGGATCGTGGTGGACCACGGCGTGGTGGACGTCCCGACGCTCGAGCGGCTCATCCCGGCGGCGGCGGCGGTGGGGGCGCGCACGGTCCGGGTGATGCTGAGCGGCATCCTGGAGGGCGCGCGCCACACCGTGCCCGGCGGCTGGGACGCGCACCTGGACGAGATGATCGGGCGCCTCAGGCAGCTGCGGCCGATCGCCGAGGCCTACGGCGTCGTGCTGGCCCCCGAGAACCACCAGGACGCCTCGAGCGAGGACCTGATCCGGGTGTGCGAGGAGGTCGGCGGGCCGTGCATCGGCGTGACCCTGGACGCGGTGAACCCGCTGGCGGTGGGCGAGGAGCCGCTCGCCTTCGCGCGGGCGCTCGGCTCGCGGATCGTCGACGTGCACCTGAAGGACTACCACATCTACCTCACCGAGAGCGGCTACCGGCTGGTGCGCTGCTCGCTCGGGGAGGGCGTGCTCGACCTGCCGGGGCTGTTCGCGCTGCTGGCCGAGGTGGCGCCGCAGGCGACGTGCAACATCGAGCTCGCGGCGCTGCACGCCCGCCACATCCGGCTGCTCGAGGAGGACTGGTGGGCGGGCTTCCCGGCGCGCGACGTGCGGGCGGTGATCCCGGCGCTGCGCATGGCCGCGCGGGCGGCTCGGCCGGCGGGCGAGGAGTGGCGCACGCCGTGGGAGCTCGAGGCCGACGCGGACGCGCTGGCGAGCTACGAGGAGGGGCAGGTGGCGGCGAGCGTCGCCTACCTGCGGCGGCTCGCTGAGGCGCGCTGAGCGCGCCCTCGGAGGAGTATTCCCTTCGCCCAACGCTCTGCGGCGAAGAAAGAGGAGATTCTCAATGCCCGATGTGATGGATATCTTCCGCCTGGACGGCAAGGCGGCCCTGATCACCGGGGGCGCCGGCGGGCTGGGCGAGGTGTTCGCCCGCACGCTCGCGGCCGCGGGCGCGGACGTGGCGCTGGTGGGGCGGCGCGAGGAGGCGGTGCGCAGGCTGGCCGAGTCCGTGGCCGCCGAGAGCGGGCGGCGGGCGGTGGCGATCGCCGCCGACGTCACCGACCCGGAGCAGGTGCGCCGCATGGCGCGCGAGGCGACCGAGGCGCTCGGCAAGGTGGACATCCTGGTCAACAGCGCCGGGACGAACCTGCGCAAGCCGGCGGTCGACTTCACGCCCGAGGAGTGGCAGCACGTGCTGCAGGTGAACCTCACCGGGCCGTTCCTGTGCGCCCAGGCGCTGGCCCCGCAGATGCTCGAGCGCGGGTGGGGGCGGGTGATCAACATCAGCTCGATGCTCGGCCAGGTGGGCCTCGGGGAGCGGCCGCCCTACACCGCCGCCAAGGGCGGGCTCATCCAGCTCACGCGCACGCTGGCGCTCGAGTGGGCGCCGCGCGGCGTCACCGTGAACGCGCTCGCGCCGGGACCCTTCCTGACCGAGCTCAACCTCCCGCTGATGAACAACCCGGCCGCGTTCCAGTCGTTCGTCGACCGCATCCCGCTCGGCCGCTGGGGCAACCCGCAGGAGCTCGCCGGGCCGATCCTGTTCCTGGCGTCCGAGGCGTCCAGCTTCATGACCGGCGCGGTGCTCACGGTGGACGGCGGCTGGACGGCCCAGTAGCTTCGAGAGCGCTCCGGCGCTCAAGCCCCCAAGGAGTGTCGACCATGCAAGGCATCCGCGCGGTCATGCCCGAGCCCTACTCCGTCGTCGTCGAGAGCTACGAGGTGCCTGCGCCGGGCCCCGGCCAGGTGCTGGTGGCAACTGAGGCGAGCGGCATCAGCCCCGGCACCGAGCTGGCGATCTACACCGGGGTCCACCAGTGGCTCAAGGACCCCACCCGCGCCTGGCCGAAGTTCCCGTTCGTGCCCGGCTACAGCGCCGTCGGCCGCGTGGTGGCGGTTGGGCCGGAGGTGCGCCGCTTCAAGGAGGGCGACCGAGTGATCTGGCCGGGCCGCCACCAGAGCCACGCGGTCGTGGACGCCGAGAGCCCCGAGGCCGACATCTGGCCGATCGCCGAGCACGTCTCGAGCTCTGCGGCGGCGCTGCTCTCGCTGGCGCGCTTCCCGCTCTCGGCGCTGGTGCAGTCCAGCCGCATCCTGGGCCAGTCGGTCGCGGTGCTGGGCCTGGGGCTGATCGGGCAGATCGCCGTGCGGCTGTACAGCGCCGCCGGGGCCTTCCCGATCGTGGGGATCGACACGGTGGCCGGCCGGCGGGCGCGCGCCGAGGTGACCTACGGCGTGCGCACGATCGACCCGTCGGCGTCCGATCCGCTTGAGGCCATCCAGGGGCTGCTGGGCGGCGCGCGCCCGGACGTGGTTGTGGACGCCACCGGCGTGCCGGCGGCGCTGCAGGACGCCCTGCGCCTGGTGGCGGACGGCGGCCAGGTGGTGCTGGTCGGGAGCCCGCGCGGCATCATCCAGCAGTTCGACACCTACTGGGACCTGCACGGCCGCTCGGTCACGGTCACCGGCGCCCACGGCTCGGCGATCGGCGTGAATGTGCGCGACCGCTTCCCGTTCACCAGGGCGCGGGCGCTGCCGCTGCTCGTCCACCTGCTCGAGAGCGGCAAGCTGCGGCTCGACGACCTGGTGACCCACGCGGTGGACGGCCGCGAGCTGGACGCGATGTACCGCGGCCTGCTCGACCGCCGCGACGATTTCCTGGGCGTCGCGCTGCACTGGAGCTAGCGCCCCGCTCTTGCGCGGAAGGGGCGGCGACGCCGCCCCCGCGCTACTCGGCGAGGAGCGATTGGTACTCCGGGTGGCGCCGGATGTAGCTCGCGACGAACGGGCAGCGCGCCACGACCCGCAGCCCCTGCTCGCGGGCGCTCTCCAGCGCGAAGCGCGCCATGCGGCTGGCGATGCCGCGCCCCTCCAGCTCCGGCGGCACCTCGGTGTGCGTGAACACGATCGTGTTGCCGCGCCGCTGGTATGTGATCATCGCCAGCCGGCCCTCGATCTCCACCTCGAACCGCTGCGCCGCGGCGTTGTCGCGCACCTCGAACGCGTCCGCTGAGGACATCACGCCCCTCCTTACGATAGAGCTTGTGTGGAACTCTGGGGAGGCGCAGCCTCCCCAAGCCCCTCCTGCTGGTGCGGGGTCTCCGACTTCGCCTCTTGCGCGGCTCTGCGGC
>CALJIC010000102.1 GCA_937974195.1 uncultured Roseiflexaceae bacterium
GCCGCCAGCCGAGCCAGTCCGCCAGCCGCCCGCCGAGCAGCTTGCCGAGCGCCGCCGCGCAGGCCAGGCCGATCAGCGCCTCGTAGCGCCCCTGGAATAGCAGGTCCACGCTGCTCCACACCGCCGAGCGCAGCGCGATCGCCGCCAGCAGGACGATCATGATGAGGTCGTGGGTGTCGAAGTGCGCCTCGCTCCGGCCTGCGTCGCCGGCCGCGCGCCCGCTGGCCTCACCGGCCGCCGGCGCCTCACGGGCTGAGAGGCCCGCGATCAGCCCGGCGATGGCCAGCAGGCCGGGCGCGAACATCCACCACGCCCCGACGCCCATCGCGGCGAGCGCGCCGCCGGCCGCCAGCCCGACGACGCCGGGGGCGGCGAACAGCCCGGGGCCGGCGGCGCGCCCGGCGGAGGACGCGAGCGCCAGCGAGCCACCGCCGACGTGAAACAGCGCCCCGCCGATCCCCGCCAGCGCCACCGCCAGCCGCACCTGCATGTCCCCGCCGGCCGCCAGGCCGCCGAGCGCCAGCGCGCAGCCGATCAGCGCCAGGCCGAGCGCCGCCGCGCCCCGCGGCCTCCCGGCGCGGTCCGTGAGCGCGCCGACGAACGGCTGGGCGCCGAACGCCAGCGCGTTGTACAGCAGCACCAGCAGCCCGACGTCGGCCAGCGGCATGGTCTGGCTCAGCCCGCCGAGCAGATAGCCCGCCGCGCCGTCCCCCAGGCCGTGGGCGACGCCGAGGACCGCCGGGAGCCGGACGCTCCACGCCAAGCGCCCGGCCCTCGGCTCCGAAGCTCCAATCGTTCCGATCATCATCGCGCTTCCGCCTGTTCCGCCGCACTGCGGCGTAAGAAGGGAACTCCTGGGAGGCGAATCCTCCCCGCCACCGAAGGAGCGGCCTACAGCGAGCCCAGCGCCGCGCCCGTTCCCGCCAGGATGGCGTAGCTCACAATGTTCATGACCAGCGCCGCGACCCACGCCCGCCTGCCGGGGCGGTCGCCGAGCCACATCAGCACCGCGCCCTCGATCGCCACCGAGAGCGCCCAGGAGCCGACGGCGATCGGCCAGAATGCATCCTGGTCGATCAGGAAGTTCCAGAACAGCACCGCCAGGACGATGCCGGCGATGCCGGACGCCAGGTTGACCAGCACCGCGTCGCGGGCGCAGCGCAGCACCGAGCCCCAGCGCAGCAGCAGCAGCACCACCGTCTCGCTGATGAAGGCCACGCCGAGCACGAACAGGAGGGCGATGCCCCCGCCGATCACCAGCGCCGGGCCGCCGATCGCGTCGAACAGACCGAAGAAGTACACGCTCGTCTATGCTCCTGAACTATGCCAAGTGACACGCCGCGGGCGGCGGGCGTCGGGGCCCGGTGGCTGAGGCGGGCGCGCCACGCCGGTGTGCGATCCGCTGGACGGGCAGAGCGGGGCTCCGGGACGCGGCTCGGGCTGGCCGCCAGGCCGCTTTCGCGAAGCGAGATCGGCAGCGCGCCGCGCCGGCGCGCTCACAGCCTGCGCCACTTCGCCCCGATCCGGCCGATGAACTCGTCGGCGGCGCGCGGCCCCCAGGTGCCGGCCTCGTAGTTCGGAAACTCCGGCGCGGGCGCCCGCTCCCACCCCTCGAGAATGGGCGTGATCAGCGACCACGACGCCTCCACCTCGTCCGAGCGGGTGAACAGCGTCGAGTCGCCGAGCATCGCGTCGAGCAGCAGCCGCTCATAGGCCTCGGGCGACTCGATGCCGAACGAGGCGTTGTAGCGGAAGTCCATCGTCACCGGGCGGATCTGGTTGGCCTGCCCGGGGACCTTCGAGTCGAAGCGCAGCGAGATCCCCTCGTCCGGCTGGATCTTGATCGCCAGCACGTTGGGCTCGATGCCGCTCAGCGGGCCCGTGTCGAACAGCATGGTCGGCGCCATCCTGAACTGGATGGCGATCTCGCTGGCGCGCTTGGGGAGCCGCTTGCCGGTGCGCAGGAAGAACGGCACGCCGGCCCAGCGCCAGCTCTCGACGAAGAACTGCAGCGCCACGTACGTCTCGGTGCGGCTGTCCGGGCTGACGCCCGGCTCCTCGCGGTAGCCGGGAACGGCCTGGCCGCCGACGCTGCCGGGGCCGTACTGGCCGCGCACCGTGAACCGGTCGACCTCGTCCGGCGCGATGGGGCGGATGGCGCGCAGCACCTTGACCTTCTCGTCGCGGACGGCGTCGGCGCGGTAGCCGACCGGCGGCTCCATGGCCGTGAGGGTCAGGAGCTGCATCAGGTGGTTCTGGACCATATCGCGCAGCGCGCCGGCGCGCTCGTAGTAGTTGCCGCGCCCCTCCACGCCGACGCTCTCGGCCACCGTGATCTGCACGTGGTCCACGTAGCGCCGGTTCCAGAGCGGCTCGAAGATGCCGTTGGCGAAGCGGAAGACCAGGATGTTCTGCACCGTCTCCTTGCCGAGGTAGTGGTCGATGCGGTAGACCTGATCCTCGTCGAAGACCTGGTGCACCTCGACGTCGAGCGCCCGGGCGCTCTGGAGGTCGTGCCCGAAGGGCTTCTCGATGATGATGCGCGTCCAGCCGCCGTTGGGCGAGCGGTTGAGGCCGGCGGCGCCGATCTGGCGGATGATCTCGTTGTAGGACTCGGGCGGCGTGGAGAGGTACAGCAGGCGGTTGCCGCCGGTCCCGCGGCGCTCGTCGAGCTCGCTGAGGCGCTCGGCGAGCGCCTTGTAGCCGGCCGGGTCATCAAATGAGGAGCGCACGTAGGAGATCCCCTCGGCGAAGCCCTCCCAGATGCCCTCGTCGACGCCGGTGCGCGAGTGCTCGCGGGCGTCCTCGAGCAGCGAGGAGCGGAAGTAGTCGTCGCTCCAGTCGCGCCGGGCGAAGCCGACGACGCTGAAGCCGGGCGGGAGGAGCCGCTCGCGCTGGAGGTTGTAGAGCGCGGGCACCAGCTTGCGGTGGGTGAGGTCCCCGGTGGCGCCGAAGATGACGACTGCGCAGGGCGGCGGGGTGCGGTGCATCCGCAGGCCGGCGCGCAGCGGGTTGTCGGTAGCCTCGGTCATTGAGTCTCTCCTGGGAAGGCGATGCCGGCGGCATGATACTCCATTCGGGCGGTGGCGCCAACCGGGGCTGCGCCCCGCGCCCTGTGAGCTTCAGCGGGCGCTGCGTGCGCCCCGCGCCCTGTGAGCTTCAGCGGGCGCTGTGCCCCACGCCCCGCGTGCATCTTGGCTCAGCGGGAGCGGTGCCCTGTTTCTTCGTGCCGCAGGCTTTTGCGGGCGCTGCGCCCCGCACCCCGCCCAGGAGGGGCTGACGCCAGCCCCTCCTGGACCTCCCCGCGCCAGGGGCGTCGCCCCTGGACCCCAAAGGGAGCGAGTACATCGTGCGGGAGCCCGTTGTCATGCCTCAGCAGAGGCAGCGCCCGTCTCTCATCCCAACTCTCCCCGGTGTCAGCGCGCAACCCTACTACGTGAGCGGGGCATGCCTCATCATGCAGCAGGCATGCCTAACTTCGTGATCGGGGCATGGCCCAGGCTGCTGGATAACGGGCATCGGTGTGCTTGGGCATGACAACGGGCGTGAAAGTGTACGCTAGCTTCTCTTTCGGGTCCAGGGCCAACGGCCCTGGCCGCGGGGTGCAGGGGGCGGCGGGACGCCCCCTGCCGCCGGCCGCGCGCAGCGGCACGAGGCACTGATGCTAGCGCGGCAGTGTGGGAAAGGCCACCGGCCTGCTGCCAGCCGCGCGCAGCAGCATGAGGAGCGAATGCCGGTACAGCAGTGTGGGAAAGGCAACCGGCCTAGCCGGAGCCGCCGGCCGCGCGCAGCGGCACGGGAGCGGAATGCCGGCACAGCAGCGCGGAGGGCGTTGCCGCGCAGAGCCCCGCGCCCCGCAGCCACGGCACAGCTTTTGCATCACCCATTGCATCTCTACAGACCGAGCAAACACGCGTCGCAAGACGCACACGAGAAAGCGTAAGCAGCACAATGAGCCAGACCAGCGCCCAGCGCCCGCGCGTCGCCCCGGCGCCCGAGCACACGCCCCACGGCGCCCACGACCGGGGCGACGGCACCGTCAGCTTCGCCCTGTGGGCGCCCTGGAAGAAGAGCGTCCACCTGATCGGCGACTTCAACGGCTGGGACTTCCAGGCGGACCCGCTCGCGGTGGACGAGAGCGGCCTGTGGTGGATCGAGAAGCGCCTCGACCCCGGCACGCACGCCTACCAGTTCGTGATCGACGGCGAGACGGTGATCGGCGACCCCTACGCCCGCCGCCTGCGCTGGGTGCCCGAGTCCGCCCAGCCCCACTGCCTGGTCGAGGTCGGCGCCGCGCCCTACGAGTGGGGCGACGCCGGGTTCGGCATCAAGCCGCTCAACCAGCTGGTGATCTACGAGCTCCACGTCGGCGACTTCAGCCCCGAGGGCACGTTCGCCGGCGTCATCGACCGCCTGGACTACCTCGCCGGCCTGGGCGTCGACGCGATCGAGCTGATGCCGGTGCAGGAGTTCCCCGGCGACCGCAGCTGGGGCTACAACCCGGCCTACTTCTTCGCCGTGGAGAGCGCCTACGGCGCGCCCGATGACCTCAAGCGCCTGGTCGACGCCGCCCACCAGCGGGGCATCGGCGTGATCCTCGACGTGGTCTTCAACCACGTCACCGGCGACTCGCCCGTCAGCCTGCTCTACCCGTACGACCAGAACCCCTACTTCAGCACCGACGGCAACCCGTGGGGCTTCCCCGACCTCAACCACTGGAGCGATGCGACCAAGCGCTTCATCAGAGATGTCCAGGACTACTGGCTCACCGAGTTCCACATCGACGGCTTCCGCTACGACTATGTCGAGGGCATCCGCTACGACGCCGTGAACGGCATGAGCTTCATCTCCTGGGCCGCCCGCCAGAGCAAGCCCCACGCCTACCTGATCGCCGAGGACATCGTGCAGGACCCGGCGGCCGCCGTGCGCGACACCGAGGTCGACTGCTCGTGGCACTGGCAGTTCAACAAGGTCGTGCGCGCCCAGCTGATCGAGGGCGAGTACCAGGGCAACCACTACGGCGACCTGGACGCCGTCTGGCGGGTGGTGCGCTTCGACGGCGACGGCTACGGGGACAACGCGCAGCCGGTGAACTACATCGAGAGCCACGACGAGGAGCGCGTCTTCCGCGATGTGCTCGAGTGCAACCCGGCCGGCGGCGAGGCCGGCGCGACGCGCAAGAGCATGCTCGGCGCGATCCTGCTCTTCACCGCCCAGGGCGTGCCGATGCTCTACAGCGGGCAGGAGTTCGGCGCCAGGGCCCCGAAGACGATCGACGTCAGCAAGCTGCCGTGGGAGTACCTCGAGGGCGACGCCGGGCGGGCGCTCTACAACCACTACGCGTCGCTGGCGTACCTGCGCCACACCGCGGGCGCGCTGCAGAGCAACGGCATCGAGCTGCTGCTGATGGACCGGGAGCGCAAGGTGCTGGCCTTCCAGCGCTGGAACGATGCCGGCAGCGTCGTGGTGGTGGCCGTCAACCTCTCCCCGGCCGACCAGCGGGTCGCGATCAGGTTCCCGCGCCCGGGCCGCTGGCACGAGTGGCTGCACGACTACGACGAGCACGTGGGCGAGGAGCCCGTCGAGGTGGACCTGCCGGACTCGTTCGGGAAGATCTGGGTGCTCCAGGAGTAGCAGGCGCTGTAGAAGGACCCAGAACTGAAGAACCAAGAACCTAGACGCTTGCGGTTCTAGGTTCTGAGTTCTTCAGTTCTTCAGTTCTGGGTTCTTGGTTCTCTACGGGGCTACGGTCGGCGTCGGCGTTGGGCCAGCGGTCTCTCGGAACGGCCTCGGCCTATCGGGGAGCGACGCGCGCAGCACCTGGCCGCCGTTCACCAGGTACACCGCCGGCCGCGCGAGCGAGTCGTCCACCGCCACCGCGCTGAGCCGCTCGAGGTCGAAGGGCGCGTTCGGCCGGGCGCGGATCTGCTGGATGAACTCGCCGGTCACCTTGTCGATCTGGATCACGCGCTCGTTCGTGCCGTCCACCAGGAAGATGAACCCGGTGTCGGGAGAGTCGCCCGAGACGAAGAAGCGCGTCGCGACCTGGAGCGGCGGGTCCACCTCCGGCGGCGGGATCTCGCGCTCGAAGCCGCGCTCGCCGGTAGCCTCGTTGGTCGAGAAGACCAGCACCGCGCCGTTCGGCTGGAGCAGGTAGATCTTGCCGTCCACCGCCAGGTCCACGGCGTTCTCGAACTGCTTGCCGCCGTCGTTCTCGATCCACGGGGCCGGGAACTCGCCGAACTGGCCGCTCAGGTAGCGCAGGATGTTGCTCGGCACGACCCCCCACACGTACAGGTTGCCCTCGTAGTTCGCCACGCGGAACGGCTTCTCGGCCACGCGACCCCACTCCTCGCTGCCGGCCAGGATGCTGAACCGCCAGGAGTTGCCGCTGCGGAAGTAGTAGTTGAACGAGCCGCCCTCCGTGCTCTGCGCCACCGCGACGATGTTGTCGTAGCGCCAGGCGTGCGCGCGGACCTTGCCCACCGGCAGCAGGTCGATCGTGCTGTCGGGCTGCAGGATCGGCTCGGCCCTGCCCCCCTCGCGCGGGGCGCGGAACAGCACGCCGGAGTTGGTGTCCAGCAGGTAGAGCGACGTGAAGCCGACGGTGTTGGTGATGCCGGCCGGCGGCGGCGGCACCACGACGCTGTCGAACAGGCCGCCCGGCACCGGGTGCTCGACGACCAGCTCCAGATCCTCGAAGTAGGTCAGCTTCTGGATGGCGGCCAGCGCGCGCTCGTACTCGCGCTCCAGCTCGTCGTACCTCCGCCGGTTGTCCAGCGTGGCGGTGACGATGCCGGAGGCCTGCAGCTCGGCGAGCGCCTCGCGCGCGAGTGCCAGGCGCTCCCGCGCCGTCGCGTCGTCGGGCGCGTCGCGCACAGCGGCGACGGCCTGCTCGGCCAGCTGCAGCGTGTTATCGGCCTGCCGTATCGCGTTCTCGCGCGCCAGGTTCGTGCCGTACAGGATGAGCACCGCGACGAGCGAGACCAGCAGCAGCAGCAGCAGCCAGGGGAACGGCGGGCGCTGCCGCCGGTACGAGAGCCCCGGCTGCCGGCGCGGCCGCGCGACCGCGTGGGGCGGGGGGCGTCGCCTGCGCCGGCGCTCGGCGCCAGTCAGCCGGCTGGCGAGCCGCTGGAGCGCGTTGCGCCGCGGTCCGAAGGGAGTCTCGGTGGGCGGGAGCGTCGCTGGGCCGCGGGCGCCCCGGCCGAGCGCGGCCATGCTCGGGGTGTCGCTCAGGTCGATCACCGGCTCCACCGGGGGCGGGGCGGCGTACCCGCTCTCGCCGAGCAGCGCCGACGGGGGCATGCGCCGGAACTCGGCCGGCCGGACCTGGAGCGTATCCAGGCGCCAGCGGCGGCGGGCGCGGTCCTCCTCCACCAGCTCGTCGATCGTCGCGCCCAGCTCGAGCGGGTGCGGCACCGGCGGCGGGTTGGGCGAGAAGGCCGGCTCCTCGTGCGGCTCCCTGAGCCGCTCGTACTCGCGGCGGTCCAGCTCGCGTGCGACCTGCGCGCGCCGGCGGGCTCCGCGCGCCTCCCGCGTCAGGAGCGCCGCCTCGGCGGTGAGGTTGGTGAGCCGCTCCCCCACGCTGCGCAGCGCCAGCCACGCGCGCTCGCTCACCCCCGCGCGGCTCAGCGGCGCGGCGCGCGCGGCGGGGCTGAGCGCCGCGTACATGCCGAGCGCCAGGCCGTGGGCCTCGGTGATGCCGTGCTCCCGGCAGAGCTCGGCGAGCTCGTCCGTCACATCGTCGGGGTGCGCGGCGCGCAGCAGCCGGGTGACCACCTCGCGGCTGAGCAGCGGCGCGAGGTTGCTTGTGCAGAGCAGCAGCCCGTCGCCCGGGCGCAGCGTCGCGCGGAAGAACTCCGGCTCGACCGTCAGGCTGTTGCCGAGCGCGTTCGGCTTGAAGTAGACGGCCGTCTGCTGCTCCTGGCTCTGGCGCCAGGACGGCCCGCCCGGCAGCGCCCGAAGCTTGCCCTCGGCCAGGAGGTAGCTCTGCGCCGGCTTCACCTGTGCCAGGTAGACGTCGTCGCCCTTGACTACGGCGCAGCTCACGCCGACGAAGCTGCGCTTCTGCACCGGCACGCCGAAGTTCTGCTGGTACAGCGCCCGGTTGGCCGCCAGCAGCGCCTTGCGCAGCGAGGCGGTGACGCTGAACGACGTGTCGTCGTAGAAGTGCTTGCGGATCGTGCGGCAGATCAGCTGGCACGCATCGCGCCCGCGCGCGACATCGTGGTCGGTCTCGGCGACGATGTACAGGCGGCCCTTGCGAGTCTCGGGCGCGAACAGCCCGCTGGCCTCGGCTACGAGGACCATGTCGCTCGCCGGCTGCCTGATCCCGCTCACCAGACCGAACTGGCTCGATCGTGTCTCGTACCTGGACATTGGTGCGGTATGGGGTGTGGCCACTGCGCCAGCGTGCGCGTCACACATGGCGCCCAGCAGGCCGCCCGCGCTCATCTCCGGCGGGAGGTCGAGGGTGCGCTCTTCACGCCCTCTTCTGCGGCGCCACGCTGGGCGAGGCTCCGATTCGGTCGGGGCCCGTGCCCCTGTTCCACGCCTGCCTGCAGGCTGCAGGGGATTATAACACCGAAAGCGTCCCCGCCTCGCCGCTGGCGCGACGCTCCTGTTACAGACCCTGCTTGAGTGAAGCCTCAGCCCCTTTTCCTCAGCCTCACGTCGCTCGGAGGAGTGTGGTGAGGCGAAGCCTCGCCATCTTTAGGAGATCTTTGGTTTTGGCGCTGCGGCTCGGAGGGCCACAGAGCTAAAAAAGCTTCGCGGCGGGCTGCAAGGCTCTCCACGCTCTCCGCGAGGGCGGGCGCGCGGAGCGATTGTGTAACTCGCGTTACCGATTGCGGCGGGGCCGCAGGCGTCCGGCGGCCGGGAAAATGTGCTATACTACTCCGGACTGAATCACCCCGCCGAAGGTAATAGCAACAATGAGCGTTCGTGTGCGTGCGGCGGCCGCAGTGACGGTCGCAGTGGTTCTCCTCACCGCTTGTTCCGCAGCCCCTCAAGCACAGTCCGGCCAGCCCACCCCAACCCCTCGGCCAGTGCAGCTGCAGCTCGAGAAGCCCACCTACACCGTGCAGCGCGGCACCGTCGTGGACGAGGTGAAGGTCAGCGGGTTTGTCGCCGCTGTGAAGCAGCAGGAGCTTTCCTTTACGCAGAGCGGATTCCTCAAGGTGCTCTATGTAGACCGCACCGATGTGGTCACCGAGGGCCAGCTGCTCGCCGAGCTGGACCTCGGCGATCTGCCGAACCAGCTGCGCCAGGCCGAGGTGGCGCTTGAGCAGGCCACGCTGCAGCTCAACCGCAACAAGGCCCAGCGCGAGTTCGCCCTGCGCCGCGCCCAGCTGGATCTGGAGGACGCGCAGGCGCGGCTCCGGGAGCTGCAGGCGCCGCCCGACCCGGCCGAGCTGGCCCAGGCCCAGACGGCGGTTGCTCAGGCGGAGGCCAACCTGGAGCAGACCCGCGCCAACGCCTCGGCCGAGAAGACGCGGGCTGAGATCGCGCTGCGCGAGGCGTCCAACGCCCTGCCGCCCGTCCAGGCGGCCTACCTCCAGGCGCTCGAGGAGTGGCGGGACATCGAGGGCAAGCCGAACGACTGGCGCTACGACTCCATCAGGGAGGCCTACCTGCGCGCCGAGGCCGCCCTGAAGAGCGCCGAGAACGCTGTGCTTCAGGCCCAGATCGCCTACGACACCGCGCGCCAGAACGAGGGCCCGGCCATCCGCCGCGCCGAGGCCCAGCTGGCCGAGGCCCAGGCGCGGCTCGAGGCGCTGACGAGCGGGCCGAAGCCGGAGGAGCTGGCCGCCGCCCGCCGCGCCGTCGCCCGCGCCGAGGTCGCCGTGCAGGAGGCCCAGCAGCAGGGCGGGGACTCCGAGCTCGAGGCGCGGGTCGCTGCGGCGCAGCTCGAGGTCGAGCGCATCCAGAGCCAGATCAACGCCGGCCGCCTGTACGCGCCGTTCGCCGGCGTCGTCTCGGAGATCGGCAACCGGCCGGGCGATGCGGTCGAGGCCTACCGGCCGATCATGACGATCGTCGACGACAGCGAGCTCGAGCTGCTCGTCGAGGGCATCACCACCCAGAACGCGAACCGCATCGGCCTGGGCCAGGAGGTGGCGATCACCTTCTCGCGCGCCCCGGGCCAGACCTTCAGCGGTGTGGTCACGAAGCTGCCGACGACCGCCACCAGCAGCGCGGCCACGATCAACCCCGACCGAGCGTACCACATCGACTTCCAGGCGCCCGGCGTCGAGCTGCAGGTCGGCGATCTGGCGCAGGTGGTCGTGACGCTCGAGCGGGTTGAGGACGCCCTCTGGCTGCCGCCGCAGGCGGTGCGGGCGTTCGAGGGACGCCGCTTCGTCGTGGTGAAGGATGGCGACCGCCAGCGCCGCCAGGATGTGCGCGTCGGCATCGTCAGCCTGGACCGCGTCGAGATCCTCGAGGGCCTCAACGAGGGCGATGTCGTCGTCGGGCAGTAAGCCAACATGCGAAGGGGCCGCGCGCGCCGCGTGACCTGCCTCGGCAGCGGCGCGCACCGCCCCTTTCACTCCTGCTGATATGGCAACCACACCAACCACCGGCACGAACGCTCGGACCAGCGCGGCATCCTTCGGCCGCCGCAGCTTCGGGCTGTGGTCGCCCGGCATCCTGCTCGGCCTGCTGCGCGTCGTCTGGCAGCGCCTGTGGAGCCACCTGGCGCTGATGCTGGCGATCGCGGCCGGCTTCACTGTGGCGATCGCGCTGGTCGTCAGCATCCCGGTGTACGCCGAGGCGGTCGGCTACCGCATCCTGCGCGACGAGCTGTCGCGCGATGAGTCCGGCGCCCGCCGGCCGCCGTTCGCCTTCATGTACCGCTACCTCGGCTCGCAGACCGGCGTGATCGGTGTGGATGACTACGCCGCGCTCGATGCCTACATGGCCGGGCAGGTCGACGAGCGCCTCGGCATGCCGATCACCCAGCGCGTGCGCTACGTCTCCTCGGACAAGCTCCCCATGCTGCCGGCCAACGGCGTCGGCGACCCGCTGATCTGGCTCAACGTCGCCTTCGCCTCCGACTTCGAGAACCACATCGATGTGGTCGACGGCGCGCTGCCGCAGGTCTCGGAGCAGGGGCCGATGGAGATCCTGGTCGCGGAGGAGCTCGCCAGCCGCCTCGGCGTGCAGGTCGGCGAGGAGTACCTGCTGCTCGGGCCGCGCGTCATCCAGCCGCGGGGCGCGCAGCCGGGCGAAGGGCTCCTGACGGCGCGCCAGCAGGCCGAGATGAGCATCCCGATCCGCATCGCCGGCGTCTGGCGCGCGCGCGACCCGAGCGAGGAGTACTGGTTCTACCAGCCGGAGACGCTGAACGAGACGGTGTTCGTGCCGGAGCAGAGCTTCGTCGAGCGCGTCGCGGAGCGCAACCCCACGCCCGTCTACGTGGCGCTCTGGTACCTGATCGCGGACGGCAGCGGCATCCGCTCGGCGGACGTGCCCGAGACGAGCGCGCGCATCTCCCGCACCGTGACCGAGGTCGGGGCGCTGCTGAGCGGCGCGCGGCTCGACATCTCGCCGGCGCGGGCGCTCGGCCGGCACCAGGAGCAGGTGCAGCGGCTGACGCTCATCCTCACCGTGTTCAGCATCCCGGTGCTGGGCCTGATCGCCTACTTCATCATCCTGGTGGCCGGGCTGGTGGTGCAGCGCCAGAGCAACGAGATCTCGGTGCTGCGCAGCCGCGGGGCCTCGCGCGCGCAGGTGCTCGGGGTCTACCTGCTCGAGTGGCTGCTGCTCGGGGCGCTCGCGCTCGCCCTCGGGGTGCTGCTCGGCCAGCTCGCCGCCTTCCTGATGACCTGGACGCGCTCGTTCCTGGACCTCGAGGTGCGCGAGCAGCTCCCGATCGAGATGACGCCCGCCGCCTGGCAGCGGGCCTGGCAGATGCTGGCGCTGCTGCTCGTGGCGAGCCTGCTGCCGGCCTTCGCCGCCGCGCGCTACACGATCGTCTCGTTCAAGGCCGAGCGCGCCCGCGCCACCCGCAAGCCCTTCTGGCAGCGCGCCTACCTGGACCTGCTGCTGCTCGTGCCGGTGGTCTATGGCTACATGCAGCTCAGCCAGCGCGGCACGATCGCCTTCCTCGGCTTCGGCGTCAGCGCCGGCGACCCGTTCGGCAACCCGCTGCTGCTGCTGGCGCCCAGCCTGTTCATCTTCGCCCTCGCGCTGGTCTCGACCCGCATCTTCCCGCTGCTGATGTCGCTGCTGGCCTGGCTGACCAACCGCCTGCCCGGCGTCTCGACGGTGACCGCGCTGCGCTACCTCGCGCGCACCCCCGCCGCCTACAGCGGCCCGGTGCTGCTGCTGGTGCTCACGCTCAGCCTCGCCACCTTCACCGCGTCCATGGCGCGCACGCTCGATAACCACCTCTATGACCAGGTCTACTACGAGCACGGCGGCGACATGCGCGTGTACGACCTGGGCTGGAGCACCCAGCCCTCCGGCGCCATGGCCGGCATCGGCCAGCCGGGCACGGCCCCGCGCGAGGCCCCCGACCGGCTCGAGGAGGCGCGCTTCCTCTTCCTGCCGGTGACCGACTACCTGCTCGTGCCGGGGATCACCGCCGCGACCCGCGTCTCCACCAGCCAGGTGGACGTGAACGCCGGCGGGCGCACCTTCCCCGGCCGCTTCGTCGGCGTGGACCGCGTGGACATCCTGGACGTCGTGCGCTGGCGCGAGGACTACGCCGGCGAGTCGTTCGGGGCGCTCATGAATCGCCTCGCCGATGACCCCGCCAGCGTCCTGATCAGCGGCGAGCTGCGCCGGCAGACCGGGCTGCGCGTCGGCGACCGCTTTACGATCCGGATGAGCGACCTGGACGTGCGCCGCGAGGTCCCGGTGGTTGTGGCCGGCTACGTCAACCTGTTCCCGACGATCTACCCGGGCGACGGGCCGTTCATGATCGGCAACCTGGACTACGCCTTCGAGCAGCAGGGCGGCCAGTACCCCTACGATGTCTGGATGCGCCTCGCGCCGGACGCCGACCACCAGCAGATCAAGGTCGGGCTGGCCGATCTCGGCCTGCGCACCTTCGAGCGCGGCTTCGCCCCCGAGCTGATCGTCGCCGAGCGCGAGCGGCCGGAGCGCCAGGGCTTCTACGGCCTGCTCTCGGTCGGCTTCATCGCCTCGGCGTTCCTGACCGTGCTCGGGTTCCTGTTCTACTCGGTGCTCTCGTTCCAGCGGCGCTTCGTCGAGCTCGGCATGCTGCGGGCGATCGGCCTCAGCACCCGCCAGCTCGGGACCCTGCTGGCCTGGGAGCAGGCGCTGATCATTGGCTCTGGGATGCTCGCCGGCACGCTGATCGGCGTGGGCGCCAGCCGGCTGTTCATCCCCTTCCTGCAGGTGCGGCGCGGCGAGCACTCGCAGATCCCGCCGTTCCTGGTCGAGATCGCCTGGGGGCAGATCGGCATCATCTACGCGACCTTCGGCGCCATGCTGGTGGTCGCAGTGGTGGTGATGGTCTTCCTGCTGCGGCGGATGAAGCTGTTCCAGGCGGTCAAGCTGGGCGAGGCGATCTAGGTGGCGCGGGCCTGGGGCGGCGCGGCCTCCCCAGCGCCCCGCTGTTCCGCCGCTCTGCGCAGGGCGGCGCGAGAGAAGAAGCGTGAGGGGCCGCAGGCCCTCCACACCTCCCGCGGGAGAGCGGGTGCGCGGAGAGTATGACAACTGAACCGATCATTGTCTGCGACAACGTCGTCAAGATCTATAAGCTCGACGAGATTGAGGTGGTCGCGCTGCAGGGCCTCGACCTGACCGTGCAGCAGGGCGAGGTGATGAGCCTCGTCGGCGCCAGCGGCTCCGGCAAGACCACGCTGCTCAATGTGCTCGGCGGGCTGGACCGCATCTCGGCCGGGCGGGTGCTGGTGGCCGGCAACGACCTGCTCAAGCTCTCCGAGCAGCAGCTCGACCAGTACCGGCGGCGCTACGTCGGCTTCGTCTGGCAGCAGAAGGCGCGCAACCTGATCCCCTACCTGGACATCCGCCAGAACATCGAGCTGCCGCAGATCATGGCCGGCGTCGGGGCCAAGGAGCGCCGCGAGTGGGCCGAGGAGCTGATCGACGCGGTCGGCCTCTCGCACCGCCGCAACCACCGCCTGGCGCAGCTCTCCGGCGGCGAGCAGCAGCGCGTCGCCATCGCCGTGGCGCTCGCCAACCGCCCGGCGCTGCTCCTCGGCGACGAGCCGACCGGCGAGCTGGACTCGCACACCGCCGAGGTGATCTTCGATATCTTCCACCACCTCAACCGCACCTACGGCCTCACCGTGGTGATCGTCTCGCACGACCCGAACATCGCCCGCTACGTGGACCGCGTGGTGCAGATCCGCGACGGCAAGACCAGCAGCGAGACGAAGCGCCGCACGGTGGACACCGGCAACGGGGCGGAGGAGGGCGGCAAGGAGAAGGAGCACGTCTTCGAGGAGCTGGTGATGCTCGACCAGGCCGGCCGGCTGCAGGTGCCCAAGGAGATCCGCGAGAAGTACGGCATCGGCAACCGTATTCGGATGGAGGAGACGCCGGAGGGCCTGCTGCTGCGCCCGGTGGTGGAGGCCGAGCCGCAGAACCAGCTGCGCCACCTGGTCGAGCCGGACGCGCCGCCCGAGCAGAAGCCGAGGGGCATCAAGAAGCTGCTCAGCGCGCTGCAGCGCAGGCGCTAGCCCGGCTGGAAAAACGGCGCCGGTGGCGGCCGGGCCGCCTTCCCGCTTCGTGCCGCGCCGTGCCGGCCGAAGCCGCGCCCGTGACTCCAACCTGCTGCAGCCCCAGCCAGGCCGCCTCCCTCACCAGAGGACTCGCGCGGCGCCTCGGGCTGAGAGGTGTGGGAGGGCAGGGTCCCTGCCTCAGGTGAGGAGGTATGGAGGGCCGCAGGCCCACTCTGAAGGACGTACGTGGTGCGGCGCCGCGGCATCTCCGGCGGGAGGAAGGCCGCAGGCCCACTCTGAAGGACGTACGCGGCGCGGCGCCGCGGCACCTCGGGCGGGAGGAAGGCCGCAGGCCCACTCTGAAGGACGTACGCGGCGCGGCGCCGCGGCACCTCGGGCGGGAGGAAGGCCGCAGCCCACTCTGAAGGACGT
>CALJIC010000103.1 GCA_937974195.1 uncultured Roseiflexaceae bacterium
CCGGGTGGTGGGGGTGATCGGCTTCCAGCCGCTGGTGCTGCGGGTGCTGGCCGCCGCCGCCCGCAAGCTGCGCATCCCGCTGCCGGGGGCGCGCGGCGCGGCGAGCGCCCGCCAGTAGCCCGCCCCTCGTCAGCCTGAGGAACGGCCGCGCCCGCTCACGATGCCCGTGGGCGGGCGCCGCGCATGCTGGCCGCGACACGGCAGAGCGCGAGCGCGCAGCGTGACACAGAAAGATTCGGTCGAGGGATAGATCGTGTGGGGCGGCTGCTGCGCTACTGGACGCTCTGGGCGTGGCGGCGCTCCCAGGCCTGGCAGCTGCGGGCGAACCGGGTGGATGCGGCGCTCACAAGCCAGAACAGGCTCGCGCCGCCAACCGCCGCGCCGACGCGGCCGTGCCAGATCGCCACCACCGTGATCAGGCCCGTGATCGCCCAGCCGACCACCAGCAGCTGGCCGATCGTCGCGGCGGCCGCGGCGTGGCTCTCCGGGTCGGCCGAGCGGTAGGCGGCCCGGATGTCGAGTGCGAAGACCAGGAGGGCCAGCAGGACGCCCGCCAGCAGGCCGGCTATCACCATCGGGTTCTGCGCGAGCTCCATTGCTTGCCCTCCAGCGTGTGCGACGATCGTGCTCATAGTATAGCAGAGAAATCGAGGGGCGCTGCGGGCAGCGGCGGCCCTGCGCCCCCTGCCTCCGAGCGGCCGGCGCGACCGTGTCACTCGGGCTTACGAGATGTGTTGTGATGTTTGGCCGTGCTGCGGCGACGATCTTGTGGGTGTTCGCGATGAGGAGCGCTGTATGAACGAACCGCGCACGAAGGCCGAGTGGGTCGGCCGCAGGGTACGGGCACGGGAGGAGCTGCGCCGCGGCACGCTGGTCGTTCCCAAGGGGGCCGTGCTCTCCGTCACGGGGTACCGCGCCGGGCTGCGCCTGCTCGGCGACGCGTGCGCCTGCTGCGGCGTGCGGCCGGTGCTCCGCGGCGTTCCGGAGGGGCTGGTGGAGCTGATACACGAGGCGCAGCACGTGTGAGAGGGAAGCTGGGCGTGCAACCATCAGATGTACCGACGATCGTGACCGAGCGGCTGCTTCTGCGGCCCCCGACGGCCGGCGACCTCGACGCCTGGACGCAGCGGATCTTCGCTGACCCGCGAGTGACCCGCTACATCCCGTCGCCGGTCACCGAGCCGCGTGCGCGCGCCGAGCGCATGCTCGCCTTCGTGTCCAACCTGTGGAGCCAGCGCGGCTACGGCGAGTGGCTTGTGACCGACAGGGCCAGCGGGGAGCTGCTGGGGCACTGTGGCCTGGCGTATATCGCGGCGACGGACGAGGTCGAGATCGACTACGCGCTGGCGCCGCTGTTCTGGGGCCGCGGGATCGCGACAGAGGCCGTGCGCGCCTGCCTGCGGTTCGGGTTCGAGACGGCGCGGCTCGCGCAGGTCATCGGGCTCGTCGTGCCGGAGAACACGCCGTCGCGGCGCGTGCTGGAGAAGGTAGGGTTCGCCTACCAGCGCGACGCGCCGTACTTCGGGCATATGCTCGCGCTGTACACGCTCCCCTCCGAGCGCTTCCTGGCCGCCGATGAGGGATGAGCGGGCGGCTCCCCAGCCTACTGCGCCGGGGCGAACTCAACGTCGTGGGATGTGGCGTCGGCAGCGGCGAACTGGAGCAGCCGCATCCCCTCCTCCGCCAGCCCGGCGCGGTCGCGCTCCCCGATCGGCGCGAACGGAGTGATCCGCAGCGTCGCGGCGTCGCGCCGGCGCTCGATGGCCCAGGTCCCGGAGACGAAGCCGTCGACCAGGATCGTGCCGGGGAAGATCCCGTTGGGGGTGGCGATGCGCCGGCGCGCGTCGTCGCTGATCACCCGGGTGCGGTCGGCGTGCGACAGGATCAGGTTGTCGAACTCGGCGATCAGCCGCGGCGGCGCGGGCGTGTCCGGGTCGGGCCGCGGCGCGCCGGGCAGGTCGAACAGCTCGGTGCCGCGCTCGTCGCGGAAGCTGACCAGCTGCGGCCGGAGCCGCGCGAAGACAGCGCGCAGCCCGGTGAGGCCGGACCAGGTCTGGGCGTCGCGCACGCTGGCCGGGCCGAAGGCCGCCAGGTAGCGCAGCACCAGCGTCTCGGGCGAGGGAGCGGGGTCAAGCGGGCGGCCCAGCCAGGCCTCGAGGGTGGTGCAGGCCGCCGGGCCGCTCTGCCCCCAGATGCCGCGCGGGGGCACCTGCACCAGCGGGAGCTGGTTGCGGATGGCGTAGGCGAGCGCGGCGCCCGGGCGGTCGGGCCACTGGGCCTGGAGCAGCTCGCCGAGCTCCTTGAGCGTGCGTGGCCGCTCCTCGACCAGCGCCCGCCCGGCGGCCACGAGCGCCTCCAGGTCTATCCCGCGGATGCTGGGGCCGTGCGTGACGTTGCGGTACAGGTCGCGGTCGAAGACCGGCTGGACCAGCGGGCGCAGGGTCAGCGCGTCCTCGGCGGTGACGAGGTGGACGGTGTTGCGCATCAGGGCGATGCGCACCGCGCGGCGCTCGGTAATCAGGCGGGCGAGATCCTCTGGCTGGAAGCCCTCCAGGCGCGACCAGAGGCCGACGTAGGGCGGGTTCGGGGCCTGGGCCTGCAGGCCGATGAGATGGGCGATCGCCGCCTCGGCCGGTAGCGTGTGGCGCTCGAGGAGCAGCTGCCGGGCGAGCAGGGCGCGGTTGAGCGCGCGCTGGCTGAGGACGTCGCCGGCGGAGCTGCCGCCCCGGCCTGTGCCGCCGGCCGATGGTCGCGGTGTGATCATGGCTTCTCCTTCGGTCTACGCCTGGGCTGGCTGTGCGGGACGCGCTGCCGATCGCGCACTATTGTACGCTGATCCTCCCCAGGCCCTTTCCGCCGCAGAGCAAAAAAGCGTCCGTGGAGGGCAGCACGGCCGCCTCTCTTTCCCTGAGTGTAGCAGGAGAAGCGGACAGGGACTGACCTTTTTTCGTGCTGCGCTGTGCGCGAGGCGGGTGAAGCAAACCCTGGTACAATGGTGGAGAGTTCTGGCGGCGGCTGGCCTCACAGTGAGGCGCCGCGCGGCGAGCCCTTCGCTCCGCAATGGCAGCACGAGCGCTACGCACGATCGATATCGCCCGGGATCTCGGGGTGCACGTCAACACTGTGCGGCAGTACGAGGCGGCCGGATTCCTGCCCCCTGTCCCGCGCGGGCCGAACGGCTACCGGTGCTTCACGGCGATGCACCTGGAGCAGGCGCGGCTTGTGCACCTCGCCCTGCGCTGGCCCTACGTGGGCGACAAGGCGCTGCTCCTGGAGCTCGTGCAGAGCGCGGCGCGCGGCGACTTCGGGACGGCGATGGAGCTGGCCTACAAGTACCTGGCGCACGTGCGCATGGAGCGAACGAACGCCGAGGCCGCGATCGAGTTCCTCGAGCGCTGGGCCGCGGGGCACGTGATCGACGCGCCCCGGCAGCGGGTGCATATCGGCGCAGCGGCGCGCCACCTGCACGTCTCCGTCGATATGCTGCGCAACTGGGAGCGCAACGGGCTGATCGACGTGCCCCGCGACCCCGCCAGCGGGTACCGGCTGTACGGGACCGCCGAGTTCGGGCGGCTGCGGGTCATCCGCACCCTGGTGCAGGCCGGGTACAGCCTCATGGCGATCCTGCGTATGCTGCGGCGCTTCGACGCCGGGCATACCGACGACCTGCGCTCGGCGCTGGACATGCCCGGCGAGGACGAGGAGATCCGCACGATCGCCGACCGCTGGCTCTCGAGCCTGGTCGAGCTGGAGCAGCGGGCGCAGAAGGTCATCCGCCAGATCGGGCGCATGATCGAACTGGCGCACTCCTCGCAGCACCCCCACGGCTGAAACCCTCCACATTCACACCAGCCCGCTAGAATCGCTGTGCGGATTTCCGAAGCGGCGCGCGTCCGCTCCGGCGCCTGCGCGCCGGAGCCGGTTTCCGCACGCCCCCTGCAGGAGTGACGCGGTCGCGCCGCCCGTCCGAGGTGTGGCTGGGCCGCCGCGTCTGTCGAATGAAGGAGGAGGCAATGACGATTCTCGTGACCGGCGCGACCGGCAACGTTGGGAGGTTGGTCATCAACCACCTGCTGGCGGCGGGCGCGAAGCGCGTGCGGGCGCTGACCACCAACCCGCGCAAGGCGGCGCTGCCGGCCGAGGTCGAGGTCGTGGTGGGCTACCTGGGCCGGCCGGAGACGCTGCCGGCCGCGCTCGAGGGCGTCGAGCGGATGTACCTCGCGCCGCTCCCCGAGACGGCGCGCGAGGTCATGGCGCTCGCGAAGGAGGCGGGCGTCGAGCGGGTCGTCGACCTGGCCGGGCCCGAGGGGAGCTGGTGGCACGTCGTCGAGGAGGCGGTTGAGGACTCCGGCATCGCCTGGACGCACCTGGAGGCCGGAGAGTTCATGACCAACTACCTGATGTGGGCCGACCAGATCCGGCGCACCGGCGTGGTGCGCGACGCCTACCCCAACGCGGCGAACGCGCCGATCGATCTGGACGACATCGCTGCCGTGGCGGCCACCGTGCTGCTGGAGGACGGGCACGTCGGCAGGGCGTACGAGCTGACCGGGCCGGAGACGCTCACCCGCGCCGAGATGGTGCGGCTGATCGGCGCGGCGCTCGGGCGGGACATCCCCTACATCGAGCTCACCCACGAGCAGATGGTCGAGCAGCTGACCCCGACCATGGGCGAGTACGCCGCCTGGTACGTCGAAGGGATGGCCGCGCTGGCCGCAAACCCGCAGCGCGCGGTGCCGACCGTCGCGGAGATCACCGGCCGCCCGGCGACGACCTTCGCCCAGTGGGCCGCCCGGAACGTCGATCAGTTCCGCTGACCCCATCGCCGTGCCCGAACGGCGCGTATCGCCGGCCGCAGCCGCCTGCGCGGAGCTGGGCCGGCTGGTTTTGACAGCGCCCGCGAACGCTGCTAGCATTGCCCCCCGAAGAGGTGTGCCGGGTGCGCTTGCCGGCGCGATTCGTGAGGTGAGGGATGGAGCGCGTCTGCTTTCTGCTGAAGGTCCGGCCCGAGCGGCTGGAGGAGTACAAGCAGCGCCACGCCGCAGTCTGGCCCGAGATGCTGCAGGCGCTGCGCGAGACCGGCTGGCACAACTACTCGCTGTTCGTGCGCGACGACGGCCTGCTGGTGGGCTACTTCGAGACCCCGGACCTGCAGGCGGCGCTGGATGGCATGGCCGCCCGCGAGGTCAACGCCCGCTGGCAGGCCGAGATGGCGCCGTTCTTCGAGGGGCTGGACGGGCGGAGGCCCGACGAGGGGTTCCTGCGGCTTGAGGAAGTGTTTCACCTGGAGTAGCCACTTCCTCGCTGTACGCACACAGGCACGCGCTGCAGCGTGCGTCTCTGATCGGCTCCCAACGATGCTGCCGACCGGCTACTGACCGCGGACGAGGAGTACTGCCATGACCACCCCTGCGTACGATATACTCGCCGAGACACTCGCCGCCCAGGATATCGCGATCGACTCGGTCAAGGAGGCCCTGAAGCGCCAGCGGATCGAGACGCCGTCGTGGGGCTACGCCAACTCCGGCACGCGCTTCAAAGCCTTCCCCTGGCCGGGCGCCGCCTCCACCACCCGCGAGAAGATCGATGACGCCGCGCAGGTCCACCGGCTGACCGGCATCGCCCCCTCGGTGGCCATACACATCCCGTGGGACACGCCCGAGGACGGCGACTACGTGGCGCTGCGCCAGTACGCCGAGTCGCAGGGCATCCGCATCGGCGCGGTCAACCCCAACGTGTTCCAGGACGAGGCCTACAAGCTCGGCTCGCTCGGCAGCCCGGACGCGGGAGCGCGCGAGCTGGCGCTCGACCACCTGCTCGAGTGCTGCGAGATCATGCGCCAGGTGGGCAGCACCGAGCTCAGCCTGTGGTTCGCCGACGGCACGAACTACGCCGGGCAGGACAGCCTGCGGGCGCGCAAGCGGCGCTTCGAGGAGGGGCTCAAGCTGGTGTACGACCGGCTCCCCGAGGGCGGCCGCATGCTCATCGAGTACAAGTTCTTCGAGCCGGCGTTCTACTCGACTGACATCCCGGACTGGGGCACGGCCTACGCCCTGTGCCTCAAGCTCGGGCCGCAGGCGCAGGTGCTGGTGGACCTCGGCCACCACGCGCAGGGGGTCAACATCGAGCAGATCGTGGCCTTCCTGCTCGACGAGGGGCGGCTGGGCGGCTTCCACTTCAACAACCGCAAGTACGCCGACGACGACCTGATCGTCGGCTCGACCAACCCCTACGAGCTGTTCCTGATCTACAACGAGCTGGCGGGCGCCGAGCTGGGCGCGGACGAGCCGGCGCGCAGCACCGCCCTGCGCGTGGCCTATATGATCGACCAGGCCCACAACATCGAGGGCAAGGTGGCGCCGATGATCTACTCGGTGCTCAACTGCCAGGAGGCCTACGCCAAGGCGCTCTGCGTGCCCCGCCGCCGGCTGGCCGAGGCCCAGGCGGCCGGCGATGTGCTCGAGGCGCACCGGATTCTGACCGACGCCTTCCGGCTGGACGTGCGGCCGCTGCTGGCGCAGGTGCGCGAGGAGCTGGGCGTGCCGGCCGACCCGATCGCCGCCTACCGCGCGAGCGGCTACGAGGAGAAGATCGCGCGCGAGCGCGGCGTGAGGGCGACCAGCGGCGGCTTCCAGTGATCGGGCGCGGGCGCTGGGGCTCCGCCCTCGAGGGGTTTGGGGAGGCGAAGCCTCCCCGGCCTCCCCTTTTTCCGCCGCTCTGCGGCGAGAAGGTTTCGGAGGGCCGCAGGCCCCCGGACCTCCCGGCGGAAAGCGACCTTCCCGCTGAGGAGGGCGGTCGGCACGACCGCGTAGTTCCTGGGTGCCCCACCCCCCGCCCCGGAGGGGTTTGGGGAGGCGAAGTCTCTCCAGGCCCCTCCAGTGAGTGGGCGAGCGAGGAGGCAAGCGATGGCGAAGAATAACACCTACGAGTTCGTGAACTACCTCTGGGACGACGCGCGGGCGGCCGGGCTGGACGAGCCGGACCTGCTGGTCTACCGCTCCAACCTGCTCGGAGCCGACCCGCGCATCACCAACACCGGCGGCGGCAACACCTCGGCGAAGGTCAGCGCGCGCGACCCGCTGACGGGCGAGCCGGTGGAGGTGCTGTGGGTGAAGGGCTCGGGCGGGGATCTGCGCACCGCCGGGCGCGAGCACTTCGCCTCGCTCTACCTGGACCGCCTCCATACGCTGCGGGAGCGCTACCTGTCCGACCCGGCGCGCGGCCCGAAGTCGGCCGTGGAGGACGCGATGGTCGGCATGCTTCCGCACTGCACCTTCGGCCTGAACCCGCGCGCGCCGTCGATCGACACGCCGCTGCACGGCTTCGTGCCCGCCCGGCACGTGGACCACACCCACCCCAACGCGGTGATCGCGATCGCCGCGTCGCGCGACGGCGAGCGGCTCACGCGGGAGATCTACGGCGACGAGGTCGTCTGGCTGCCGTGGCAGCGGCCCGGCTTCGACCTGGGCGTGCTGCTGCAGCAGGTCTGCGCCGAGCACCCCCAGGCCAAGGGGGTGGTGCTCGGCGGGCACGGGCTGATCAACTGGGCCGAGGATGGCAAGGCGTGCTACGAGCTGACGCTGAGCCTGATCGAGCGGGCGGCGCGCTACCTGGCCGCGCACGACAAGGGCGACGGGACCTTCGGCGGGGCGCGCTACCAGGCGCTCGAGCGCGACGCGCGCCGGGCGCTGCTGGCCGAGCTCATGCCATGGCTGCGCGGCCGCCTGGGCGAGTCCACCCGCTGGATCGCCACCTTCCAGGACGACGAGGCGACGCTGCGGTTCGTCAACAGCGTCGACGCGCCGCGCCTGGCCGAGCTGGGCACCTCCTGCCCGGACCACTTCCTGCGCACGAAGATCAAGCCGCTGTACGTGGACTGGGACCCGGCCGAGGGCGCCGACCGGCTGCGCGCCAAGCTGCAGGAGGGCCTGGCCGCCTACCGCGCCGACTACGCCGCCTACTACGAGCAGCACCGCCGGCCGGACTCGCCGCCCATGCGCGACCCGAACCCGACGGTGGTGCTGATCCCCGGCCTCGGCATGATCGCCTGGGGCAAGGACAAGAGCGAGTCGCGCGTGACCGCCGAGTTCTACAGCTGCGCGATCGAGGTGATGCGCGGCGCCGAGGCGGTGAGCGAGTACGTCGCCCTGCCGCGCCAGGAGGCGTTCGACATCGAGTACTGGGCGCTGGAGGAGGCCAAGCTGCGGCGCATGCCGCCCGAGAAGGAGCTGGCGCGGCGGGTGATCGCGGTGTTCGGCGCCGGCAGCGGCATCGGCCGCGAGGTGGCCCGGCGGGTGAGCCGCGAGGGCGCGCAGGTGGTCTGCCTGGACCTGCGCCAGGACGCGGCCGACGAGACCGCGCGGCAGATCGTCGCGGAGCTGGGGCAGGGCATCGGCGTCGGCGGGACCGACATCGGCGGCTGCGGGCCGGCGATCGGGCTGGCGTGCGACATCACCGACCGGGCGAGCGTGCGCGCGGCGCTTCAGCAGGTGGCGCTGGCCTACGGCGCGCTGGACGGGGTGGCGGTGACGGCCGGCGTGATCGTCCCTTCCGACAGCGAGGGCCGCATCCCGGACGAGAAGTGGGCGCTGACCTACGCGATCAACGTCACCGGCTCGTACATCGTCGCCGACGAGGCCGCGCGCGTGTGGCGGGCGCAGGGGCTGCCGGCGGCGCTCGTGCTCACCAGCAGCGCCAACGCCGTCGTGCCGAAGAAGGGCTCGCTGGCCTACGACACCTCCAAGGCGGCGGTGAACCACCTGGTGCGCGAGCTGGCGGTGGAGCTCGCTCCGCTGGTGCGCGTGAACGGGGTGGCCCCGGCGACGGTGGTGCAGGGGAGCGCCATGTTCCCGCGCGAGCGGGTGATCTCCTCGCTCACGAAGTACGGCATCCCCTTCGAGCCGGACGAGCCGACCGAGGCGCTCACAGCCAAGCTGGCGGCCTTCTACGCCGACCGGACGCTCACCAAGGCGACGATCACCCCCGCCGATCAGGCCGAGGCGTACTTCCTGCTCCTCAGCGGGCGCCTGAGCCGCACCACCGGCCAGATCATCGCCGTCGACGGCGGGCTGCACGAGGCGTTTCTCCGCTGAGCGCCTCTCGCTGCGCGGCTGCTGGCAGGCGTGCGCTGGCGGCGCGGGAGCTTCAGGCCTCCGCCGCCAGCGCGCCGTCGGTCAGCGAGGCGGCCGATCCCGCCAGCAGCCGCCCGAACGCATCGCGCTGGTCCGGCGTGCCGAGGACGCCCACCTGGTCGCCGGCCTGCAGCACCACCTCCGGCCCGGGGTTCTCGATCTCCTCCCTGCCCCGGACGATCGCGACGATCGATGCGCCGGTCCGCTGCCGGACCCGGCTGCCGCCGAGCGACTGCCCCACGAGCGGCGAGCTGTCCGGCACGTGCATCCAGGTGACCTCCAGCCGGGAGCGGACGTGGCGCAGGCGCTCGAGCAAGGCCGCGTCGGCGTGCGCGCTCTGCAGCGGCTGGTAGTACTCGTGGCGGACCGCGTCGCTCAGCTGCTCGATCTCGGCCGCGGGCATGTCGAAGTGCAGCAGCGTCTGGCGCACCATCTCCAGCCCGGCCTCGAACTCCGGCTGCACCGCCTCGTGGATGCCGAGCTTGTGCAGCACCTCCAGCTGCTGCAGGCGCGTGGCGCGGGCGACGATGTGCAGATCGGGGCACATGGTGCGCACGGTGCGGACGATTAGCTCGACGTCGATCGCCGCCGAGACCACCACCAGCAGCAGGCGCGCGGTGTGGATGCCGGCCGCCTCCAGCACCACCGGGCTGCTCGCGTCGCCGAAGATCGCCGGCAGCCCCGCGTCCCGGATCTCGTCCATCCGGCGCTGGTCGCGCTCCAGGATGACGAACGGCAGCCCGAGGCGCTGCAGCACGGTCGCCGTGTAGCGCCCGACGCGCCCGTAGCCGGCGATGATGATGTGGCCGTGGAGGGCGTGCGCCGGCAGGGGGCTTGGCTCGGGCTCGCTTGCGCCGCGCCAGCGCGCCAGAAGCGCGGCGAGCGGCGGGGTGGCGCGGCTGGCGAACGGCGTGAGCACCATCGTCGTCACGGCTGTTGCCAGCACGAGCGCGTACTGGTCGGCGCTCAGCGCGTGTGTCCCGAGCCCGACGCGCGCCAGCACAAAGGCGAACTCGCCGATCTGGAACAGCCCCAGGCCGACCGCCAGCGGCACCTCGCCGTCGTAGCCGAACATGTGCGCCACGCCGCCGAAGATCAGCCCCTTGCCGACCGAGATCGCGGCGACGAGCCCGAGGATGATCGTCAGGTGGGCGAACAGGAAGGCCGGGTCGATCAGCATCCCGACCGAGACGAAGAACACCATGCCGAAGATATCGCGCACCGGGACGATGTCGCTCAGCGCCTGGTGGCTGTATTCCGACTCGCTGAGCACCATCCCGGCCACGAACGCGCCGAAGGCGAACGAGAGCCCGGCCAGGTAGGTGGCGTAGCCGGCGCCGAGGCCGAGCGCCAGCACGGCGAGCGTGAACAGCTCGCGCGAGTTCCAGGCCGCGATGCGCCGCAGCACGAACGGGATGGCCCGTGTGCCGACGAAGATCATCGCCGCCAGGAACAGGCCGGCCTGCAGCACCGCCCGCCCGAGCTGCGGCAGCCCGTCGCGCAGGTCGCCGAGCTCCGGCAGGAGGATGATCAGCGGGACCACCGCCAGGTCCTGCACCACGAGCATCGCCAGCATCACCCGGCTGCCGAGCGTGCCGAGCGCGCCCTGGGCCATGAGCGTCTTGAGGATCACCATCGTGCTCGAGAGCGCCACAATGGCCCCGAGCCAGAGGGAGGCGTAGTCGGCCCAGCCGAGCAGGCGGCCCAGCCCGTAGCCGAGCGCGATCGAGAGCAGCAGCTGCAGCGGCGTGCCGAAGAAGGCGATCCAGCGCACGCGCGCCAGCTGGCGCAGGTTGAACTCAAGCCCCAGCGCGAACAGCAGCAGCGCGACCCCGATCTCCGCCAGCAGCTCGATGTCGTGGATCTCGACGACCGTCGGGCCGGCGGTGTAGGGGCCGACCAGGATGCCGGCGACGATGTAGCCCAGGATGAGCGGCTGGCCGAGGCGCTGTGCGACGAATCCGCCGGCCAGGGCGGCAACAAGAATCAAAGCAATGTCGGCAGCAATGCCCATAGGCCCTCCTTCGGAGGAGTTTGGGAAGGCGTTGTCTCCCCAGAACGTCCCTTTTCCCCACCGCGCTGCGGCCTGTGTCGCCGCGGAAGCGGTGAAAAGAAGGCACCTGGAGGGTGCATAGCCCTCCAGACCTCCCGCGGCGGGCGCCGCAGCACCGCGCCGCATAAGCCGTGCAGAGTGACAAGCGGGTTCGTGGAGGGCCGGTCCTCACACCTCCCTACTAGTCAGGACGGCTGTCGCGGCCGCTACTCGCCGACGATCGAGGTCGGCTCGTTCGGCGAGACGCCGTCCGGGTCGTTGGCCACCGCGCCCGGAGGCAGCGGCACCGGCCCGCGCAGCAGCGGGTCGTCCGTGGCCTGCATCCACTGCTCCAGGCGGGCGCGCATGTCGCGCAGCACCGGGAACAGCCGCAGGTCGGAGGCGACGTTGCGCGCCTCCTGCGGGTCGAACACCAGGTCGTAGAGCGCCTCCTCGGGCACCGGCCGGTTGGCCAGGCCGTGCTCCAGAAGCAGGCTCTTGCTCGGGCTGTCGTCGATGTTCGGCAGCACCGGGCGGTCGCGGCCGTCGAAGCGGCGGATGTACTTGTAGCGCCGCGTGCGCACCGCGCGCTGCGGCTCGTAGGCGGCGTGGTAGGTCACCTCGGCGAACACCGCGTCGTTGACCTCGTCGGCTTCGCCGCGGATCAGCGGCATGAGCGAGCGCCCCTGCAGCCAGGGCCGCCGCTCGATCCCCAGCAGGTCGAGCAGCGTCGGGAACAGGTCGATCTGCGAGACCAGCGCGTCGGTGATCTGGCCGCCGCGGAAGCCGCCCGGCCCGCGCATGATCAGCGCCACGCCGATGCCGTGGTCGGTGAGGGTGCACTTCGCGCCGGGGAAGGCCAGCCCGTGGTCGGTGGTGAAGATCACCAGCGTGTTCTCCGCCAGGCCGAACGTGTCGAGCGCCTCGAGCACCGCGTCGACCCCGCGGTCGAGCTCGCGGGCGGCGGCGTAGAACCCGGCCATGTCGTAGCGGGTGACCGGCGTGTTCGGCAGCACCGGCGGCACGTCGCAGAAGTGCGGCCCCTCGCCCGGGTCCGGGAAGTCGCGGTGGGTCTCGAAGAACCCGACCTCGAGGTAGAAGGGCTGCTGGACCGTGCGCAGGTACTCGACGGCCGCTGGGGCGACGCGCTCGACGCGCGTGCTCTCGGTCCAGTACGTGTCGTAGCCGATCACCGCCGGGTCGCGCGCGATGTGCTGCATGCCGAACAGCGCCGCGCTGTAGCCGTGCGGCCGGAGCGTGTGCAGCAGGTGCTGGCCGTAGTCGTGCAGGGAGAAGCCGCGGTGCGCCAGGCCGAGCATCCCGGCCGAGTGCGGCGACTGGCCGGTGAGCAGCGCCGCGCGGCTCGGCGAGCAGGTGGGCGCGGCGCTGAATGCCTGGCGGAAGAGAATCCCCTCGGTCGCGAGGCGCTGGATCGCGGGCGTCTCGACCGGAGCGCCGTAGGGCTGCGTGTGGCGGCCGGTGTCGTGGGAGTGGAGGTAGAGGATATTCGGGCGATTCATGGGCTGCAGATCTCTGGTTGTGTAGGGGCGGATCACCGAACGCTCGCGCACGTGACGCGTGTCGTGTGTGGGGACGTATTGCCGTACGCCTGCGGGAGATACTTCAGGATACCACAAAAGCCGCAGCTCATGTGAGCGAATTTACGCTAAATTAACACTGAGTTTAATCAAACTTGACGAAGTTCCTGTATACTGGGGGCATCCAGCTCTCACAGATTCGGCGGACCCCCGGGAGGCGCTTCCCTCGGCGGGCGGGCGTGGCGGGCGAAGCCAGCGCGTCCTCCTGTTTGAGCAGCGTTAGCTCCGGGCGAACAGGCGCAAGACGGGGACAGCGCGGCGACGCCGCGATGACATTGTCACAGCGAGGTGACCGATGGAACAGTCTGCGTCCACCGCCGGCCTCCAGCCCGGCACTTCGATCGTCGAGCCGCCCGAGACGGCAGCCCGGCAGGCGAACCTGCGCGACTACCGGCAGGTCTACGAGCGCTCGCTCGCGGACCCTGAGGGCTTCTGGGCCGAGGCGGCATCCGAGCTGCACTGGTTCACCCCCTGGCAGAAGGTGCTCGACGACAGCGACGCCCCCTTCTACCGCTGGTTCGTCGGCGGCACCACCAACCTCACCTACAACGCGCTGGACCGGCACGCCAGCACCTGGCGCAAGAACAAGCTCGCGCTGATCTGGGAGGGCGAGCGCGGCGAGGTGCGGACGTTCACCTACTGGCAGCTGCTGCGCGAGGTCAACAAGTTCGCCAACGTGCTCAAGTCGCTCGGGGTGCGCAAGGGCGACCGGGTGGCGATCTACACCGGGCGCTGCCCCGAGCAGGCGATCGCCATGCTGGCCTGCGCGCGGATCGGCGCCGTCCACACCGTGGTGTACGGCGGCCTCTCGACCGAGGCGCTGCGCAGCCGCGTCGAGGACGCCGAGGCCAAGGTGCTGGTGGTGGCCGACGGCAGCTTCCTGAACGGCAAGATCGTCCAGCTGAAGCAGATCGCCGACGAGGCGATCGCGCACACCCCCTCGGTCGAGACCTGCGTGGTGATCCAGCGCACTGGGCACGGGGTCACGATGCAGACCGGCCGCGACTACTGGTGGCACGAGCTGATGGGCCTGCCGATCGCCTCCGCGCAGTGCGAGCCGGAGCCGCTGGACGCCGAGGACCTGTTCTTCATTATCTACACCTCCGGCTCGACCGGGCGGCCGAAGGGCGTCGTCCACACCGTCGGCGGGTACATGGTGGACGTCTACACCACGCTGAAGTACGTGCTGGACTTCAAGGAGGAGGACACCCTCTTCTGCACCTCGGACGCCGGCTGGATCGTCGGCCACTCGATTGTGCTCTACGGCCCGCTGATGCACGGCATCACCACCGTGATGTACGAGGGCGCGCCCAGCTACCCCTACCCGGACCGCTGGTGGCAGATCGTCGAGAGCCACGGCGTGACGCTGCTGTTCACCGCGCCGACGGGGGTGCGCGGCCTGATGCGCTTCGGCGACGCCTGGCCGAAGCGGCGCGACCTCTCGACGCTCAGGCTGCTGGCGTGCGCCGGCGAGCCGCTGAACCCCGAGGCCTGGCGCTGGTTCTACGAGGTGATCGGGGGCGGCCGCTGCCCGATCATCGACAACTGGTGGCAGACCGAGACCTCGCGCCCGATGATCTCCAACTTCAGCTCCATGCCCATGAAGCCGGGCTCGTGCGCGCTCCCGGCGCCGGGCGTGGCGCTCGACATCCTCGACGAGCAGGGGCAGAGCGTCCCGCCGGGCGTCGAGGGCGCGCTGGTGATCACCCGCCCCTGGCCCGCGATGCTCAGGACGATCTACGGCGACGATGCGCGCTACCGCGAGCAGTACTGGAGCCGCTACCCCGGCGTGTACCTGACCGGGGACGCCGCCAAGCGGGACGAGGACGGCTACTTCTGGGTCATCGGCCGCACCGACGACGTGATCAAGGTCTCGGGCTACCGCCTGGGCACCGCCGAGGTCGAGAGCGCGCTGGTGAGCCACCCGGCGGTCGCCGAGGCGGCGGTGATCGGCCTGCCCCACCCGGTGCGCGGCAACGCCATCCACGCCTACGTGCTGCTGCGGGAGGGGCACACGCCCTCCGAGGCGCTGGCGGACGAGCTGCGGGCGCACGTCGGGCGGGTGATGGGGCCGATCGCCAAGCCGGAGACGGTGAACTTCCCCGCCACGCTGCCGAAGACGCGCTCGGGCAAGATCATGCGGCGCGTGCTCAGGGCCCAGGCGCTCGGCGAGCCGCTGGGCGACCTGAGCACGATGGAGGGCTAGGATGATGCGAGTGCTGCGAGGGCCTGGCCCCCGCACCCCCGGAGGGGTTTGGGGAGGCGAAGCCTCCTCAGAATCTCTCTTTCCCCGCCGCTCTGCGGCGACTTTGTCGCCGCAGAGCGGCGGGGGAAA
>CALJIC010000104.1 GCA_937974195.1 uncultured Roseiflexaceae bacterium
GACGGCTGCCCCGGCCACCCAGCCGGCCTAGAGCGCCGTAGAGAGCTCGCGCAGGGCACGAAGGGCACGCAGGGCGGGCGTCACTCGGCCCATCTCCGTGGCCTCCGTGCCCTCGTGGATCAGCTCCGCGGCCTCCGTGCCCTCCGTGGATCACACCTAGACGAGGCCGTATGAAAGCACTGCTCGAGTACATGGCGCGCAACCTGGTCGACAACCCCGAGGCGGTGTCGATCAAAGAGCGCACCGGCCGCTACACCGTCACCTACGAGCTCACCGTGGCCCCCGATGAGACCGGCAAGGTGATCGGGCGCAGCGGCAGGGTCGCCAAGGCCATCCGCGACCTGATGAGCGTCGCCGCGGCGCGCCAGAACAAGCGCGTCCACGTCGACATCGAATAACCCGTCGTGCGTACTGCGTAAGCGCTTGCTTCAACCCAGGACGCAGGACGCATCACGTACTCCACAATGACCGAGACTCCTTCCGCTGAAGAGGTCCTGCTCGTCGGTGTCATCGTCGCGGCGTTCGGCCTGCGCGGGCAGGTCAAGATGCGCACGATCACCGACAACGTGGAGCACCTGCACCGCAATGTGCGGACGCTCTTCATCGGCCCCAAGCGCCAGCCCTACCGGCTGAAAAACGTCCAGGTCCCCAAGGCCGGCACGGCCATTCTGACGCTCGAGGGGGTGACCGAGCGCACCGCCGCAGAGGAGCTGCGCGGGATGGAGGTCACGATTCACGAGCGCGACGCGGCGCCCCTCGCCGAGGACGAGTACTTCATCCACGATCTCTACAACCTGCTCGTCATCACCGAGGACGGCGACGAGATCGGGCGCGTCCGCGAGGTGCTCGAGACCGGCTCGAACGAGGTGCTGGTCGTCACGCGCCCCGGCGCCGCCGATGCGCTCATCCCCATGATCCACGACGTCGTGAGCGACCTGGATATCTCCGGCGGCCGCATTACGATCCGGCCGATAGAAGGTCTGCTGTAGCCGTCGTTGCGTTTTCCGCGGGCGCGTGCTAGAATCGCCCTACGGGCGCCGCGCGCGCCACCATCGCCCTCACCACCGCCCGCGAGAAAACGCATGCCTGAGCAGTCCGTCTCCCCCGCCCGCAGGAAGGTCCGGCTCCCGGGCCTCGATCCTGAAGTCACCCCCGTGATCGGCCTCGGCCTCGGCCTCGCCGGCGTCCTCCTCGGCCTCCGGCCGCGACTCGCCCCCTGGCCGCTGGCCGTCACCGCCGTCGCCGCACTCCTGTACCGCGACCCGGAGCGCACAACGCCGGACCTGAGCTACGCGCTCTTCGCGCCCGCAGACGGCACGCTGGTGGCGATCGAGGAAGAGTACGAGCACCGCTTCCTCCACACCGACGCGGTCCGGCTGTCGATCGACGTCTCGCCGGTCGATGTGCCGGTGCAGCGCAGCCCGCTGGCCGGCACGGTGGAGTACCTCGAGCACGTCGCGGGCATGTACCGCCCGCTCTGGCCGCTGCGCCCGCCCGAGGCCGAGCAGAGCGAGCGCCAGTACATCGGCATCGCGTCTGAGTGGGGGCCGGTGCTGCTGGCGATCACCGCCGGCTCGCTGGCCCGGCGGGTGAAGTGCCACGTGGCGCTCGGCGATCGGCTGGAGGCCGGCGAGCGCGTGGCGACGGTTCGCTTCGGCGCGCGGGTGGACCTGCTGCTGCCGCGCGATATCGTCGAAGGGCTGCCGCCGGTCGGCGCGCAGCTCGCGGCCGGCGTGAGCCCGCTCGGGCGGGTCGTCCCGCTGTAGCGGGCTGCCCTACCTGCCCTCGCCCCAGTACCGCTCGACCGCCTCGCCCAGCGCCGGGTCACGCCAACGGCGCAGCAGGCCGGCCGGGTACCCGGCCATCTTCGCCAGATCCCCAACCAGCCGGATCAGCGGCACCAGCAGCGCCGCGGCGGCGACCTGCCGCGGCGCAAGGCCCGCTGCCCGCCGGCGCAGCCGCCGCAGCGGCGCGCGGGTGTACACGAGGCCGCCGGCCAGCGGCAGCGCCAGGAGCCAGGGCCACCGGCGCGCCGCGCCCAGCACCGCCAGCAGCCCCAGGTAGGTCGTGTAGCGCACGACGTGGCGCTTGAGCCACAGCTTCGCCACGCCGTCGCCGCGCGCGTAGAGGTAGTACTGCCGCGCGAAGGCGCGCAGCGACGAGCGCGGGCGGAAGCGGACCAGCGCCTCAGGCGCGAACGCGAAGCGGAACCCGGCCCGCTTCAGCGCCAGGTCGAACAGGAGATCCTCGCAGTGGCTGGCCCACTCGGGGTAGCCGCCGACCGCCTCCCACGCCTCCCTGCGAAACGCCACGGACTTGCCGAAGGGCAGGAAGGTCGCCGGGTCGATCTCGGTCACATCGCGGTAGTTCGTCGCGCCGAGCGCCAGCTCGAACAGGCTGCGCGGCGCCGGCTCGAAGAAGCCGCCCACCACATCGGCCTCGCCGCGCTCGATCGGCGCGGCGATCCGCTCCAGCCAGCGCGCGTCCAGAGTCAGCCCGGCGTCGGTGCAGGCCACGATCCCCCCGCGGGTGTGGCGGATGGCATTATTTCGGCCAGATGGTATATTATGACCGCCGCGCACCAGACGTATCGGGTGCCCCGCAGCGATGAAACGCTCGACGATCGCGGCCGTGTCGTCGCGGCTGCCGCAGTCGTTGATCACGATCTCATCGGCCGGGCGCGTCTGCGCCAGCATCGACTCAAGCAGCTCGGCGATATTGTCGGCCTCGTCGCGCACAGTGCAGGCGATCGAGACCATCGAAGGAAGGATCTCCATGCCTCGTCTCATACTCTGGGCCGGGCTGCTCGCCGCGGCGATCGCGCTCGGCTCCTGCGCGAGCCCGCCGCCGGGCGGGGGCAGCACGCCCGCCGCCGCCACGCCTCCGCCCGCCGCCACAGAGACCGCCGCGCCGCCGGCGACCAGGGCCGCCTTCGAGCCGGCGGGGCCGACGCCGGATATCGCGTCGGTGCCGCGCGGCAGGACGCCGGAGGGCTATAACTACCTCGGCGACCCGCAGGCGCCGGTGACGCTCCTGGACTACTCGGACTTCCTCTGCACGACGTGCGCTTTCCACGTGTTGGAAACCGAGCCACAGATCTACGAGCGCTACATCGCCACCGGCAAGGTGCGGCTGGTCTACCGCCACCTCCTCCAGCTCGGCGAGGGGTCCCTGCGCGCCTCCGAGGCCGCCGAGTGCGCCGCGGACCAGGGCAAGTTCTGGGAGATGCGGCGGGCGATCTACGAGGGCCAGAGCGCGTTCAACGGCCCAGCGGGCATCGAGGGGGCGCTGGCGGTCTTCGCGCAGGACATCGGGCTGAACATGGGCGACTACAACACGTGTATGGTCGCCCGGACCCACCGCGCTGCGATCGAGGCGGATGCGCAGGCGGCGCGCGACGCCGGTATCCGCTCGCGGCCGGTGTTCGACATCAACGGCACGCGCCTGGTCGGCGCGCAGCCGTTCGGCGACTTCCAGCAGGCGATCGAGGCGGCGCTGCCACAGTAGACGGCGAGGGGCGCCGGCGGCGGCACCCCTCGTCAATAGAGCGCTGAGCGGGCAGGCGCGGCGCGCCCCACAGCTACTGCCGCTGGCACACCTGGCACAGCCCGTACACCTCGAGCCAGTGGCCGTCCACGCGGAAGTTCAGCCGGCGCGCGAGCCCGCCGAGCACCTCGTCGATATCACATCCCTCGAAGGCCACCACCTGGCCGCAGTTCCTGCAGACCATGTGGTGCTGGTGCCCGCCCTCCGCCGGCACGTACGCGTGATCCGCGGAGAACGGCGTCTCCTTGTTGGCGCTCCAGTGGACGCGCGAGAGCCAGCCGTCGTCGAGCAACAGGTCGACCGTGCGGTAGATCGTGGCCCGCCCGATCGGCCCATTCTCTCCTCCCAAGTCCCGAAAGAGCTGCTCTGCGCTGAACGGCTGGGTGTACTGAGTGATCCGCTCCAGTATCGCCCGCCGCGGCCCGGTCACACGATGACCGTGAGCGCTGAGGTCGGCCAGCACCTTCTCGGTCCAGGACATGGGGTCTTCTCCTCTGGGGCTACAATGAGAGCGCATTGAAACCCGATCATTATAGCACGAGTCTGGCGGCGGCCTTCCGATTATGGTATAGTCTCTCCCAACGGCGCGCGAGGCGAGGCCTACCGCGCCCGATGGTCTTTCGTCCATGCGCCGGAGCGCTCCGGCTGATCGAGGGAGGATAATGCCCCAGCACGGTCTTTGGCGCCCGCTCGCAGTCATTCTGATTGGGCTCGCGCTGACATTCTCGTTGCTCGTCCGCACCGAGGGAGCGCCACAGCGCCAGCAGTCGCTGGAAGATTACCCTGAGCCGACCCGCACAGCGCTCGTGCAGCAGACGCAGACGGCTGCCGCAAACTTTGGCTCGAACCAGACAGGCTACCCGCCGGCCCAGGGCGGCACGCCCACCAGCGACACGCCGCAGCAGCCGACCCAGACGACAACGACCACCACAGAGACTGTCCGAACCACTGTGACAGCCACGCTCGAGACGATCACACCGACGCTCGCGACGCCGACGCTCGCGGGGCAGACGGCGGCGCCGGCGGCCACGCCCCAGCCGACCGAGACGCCGACCAAGCAGGGCGCCATCGAGTGCACGCCCGGCGTCCCGCTCACCGTCTCGGGCGAAGGGCCGCCCTACGCCCCCGTCCTGCTCTACTTCGACCGGCGCGTCGTCGGCGGCGGGAGCGTGAAAGCCGACGGCTCCTTCACGCTGCCGCTGGTGATCGGCAGCGAGCGCGCAGGCGATCATGAGATCTCGGTGCGCCTGCGCGGCAGCACCGAGGTCCTGACCGAGTTCACCTGCACGGTGCCCGCCGTCACGCCGACGCCGATACCCGGCCGGCGCACGTTCCCCTGAGAGGAGGGGGCGCCGGCCGCGCCGCGGCGCCGCACAGGCCCTGCTGAGGACCGCGGAGGCTTGCACGTTTCAGTGGGGTGTGCTATGTTCTACTGCGGGGAGGTCGTCTGTGTGGGGACGGGGCACGTGGCGGAGACAGGCCCTGCTGCTGGCTGGCAGCGCTGGGTAGAGCGAACCAGGCGCGCCCTCGTTCCCGGCCCTGCGGTTCCGCTGGACGAGCTGCTCCTGGTGCGCGACCTCGCGGGCCGCGCGGCGCGCCAGCTCGATCCGCCGCACGGGGTCACGCCCCGCGCCGGCGCGGTGCTGATCCTGCTCTACCCGGATGGCGACGACCTGCGGCTGCCGCTCACCGTGCGCAGCGACCTGCTCCCGAACCACCGCGGCGAGGTATCGCTGCCGGGGGGCGCAACCGACCCGGAGGACAGCGGGCCCGCGCAGACGGCGCTCCGCGAGTGCCACGAGGAGCTCGGCGTCGAGCCGGCGACGGTCGATGTCTGGGGAGAGCTGCGGCCGATCTACATCCAGCCGAGCAACTTCCTGATCACGCCGGTCGTCGGCTTCTGCGCGGGGCTGCCCGCGCTGCGAGTCAACCACCACGAGGTCAGCGCGGTGATCACCGTGACGCTTCGCGAGCTGCTGGACCCGCGGACGGTTGGCGTCGAGCAGCGGACGCTGCGCGGCCACGAGGTGTATGTTCCGTTCTTTACCGTCGGCGGCCACAAGGTCTGGGGCGCCACAGCGCTCATCCTGAGCGACCTCGTCGCCCGGATCCGCCGCCTGTAACCGGACTCTGCAGGAGGACGACGTTATGACGCTCGACCAGGCGATCGCCGACCTGACGGCTCGGATCAAGGGCGCCAGCCCGAACGCCGTCGTGCGCGTGCAGCGCCGCTCGGCGGAGGAGGCTGCGATTCGCGCCTACGCGCCGGCCGAAGACGAGGAGGCGATCAAGAGCGCCACCCAGGAGCTCACGCTAAAGCTGCTGACCGATGAGGGCCTGGACGTGCAGGTGCTGGTCTACGATATTGCTACATCGCTGCCGCCAGAACAGTCATAACCCAGCTCGCACACAGGTGATGAGCGCGGCGTAGGAGAGGCGCACCGACGGCGCGTCTCTCCTACGCCGCACGTTCTCTGGCACATATCGAAGGAAGGCCATGTTCTCGCTCGGGCAGATTGGGAAGACCGCGGGTATCCTGCTTGGAACTGCCGCCGGCATCGCGGGCGTCGGCGCGCTGGCCGCGCTGCGGCGGCCGGTGCCCCGCACGTCGGGCACGCTGCCGCTGCCAGGCCTGCGGGCGCCGGTGCAGGTGCTGCGCGACCGCTGGGGCGTGCCGCACATCTACGCCCGCAACAGCGCCGACCTCTTCGCGGCCCAGGGCTACTGCCACGCCCAGGACCGGCTCTGGCAGATGGAGTTCCAGCGCCGCATCGCCTACGGCGAGCTCGCCGAGCTGTTCGGCGCCGTCGCGCTGGACTCGGACCGCTTCGTGCGCGTGCTGGGGCTCGGGCGGGTGGCGCGGCGCGAGGTGGAGCTGCTCTCCGAAGAGGCGCGCCAGGCCGTCGAGGCCTATGTGCACGGCATCAACACCTACATCAGGCAGCACAGCGGCAACCTGCCCGTCGAGTTCACCGTGCTCCGCGTCCGCCCGCGCCCGTGGGAGCCGGCCGATGTCCTGGCCTGGCCGAAGTTCATCGCGCTCTCGCTCTCCCAGAACTGGAAGCTGGAGCTGCTCCGCGCGCGGATCGTGGCGGCGGTGGGCCCGGAGCGCGCCGCCGCCCTCGAGCCCTCCTACCGCGATCAGCCGCTGATCATCCCCGCCGGCGCCCGCTACGACACGGACATGGGCGAGAGCGCGCTCAGGCGCGCCGCGGCGGCCGAGCGGTTCATCAACGACGGCACCGGGCAGGGGAGCAACGCGTGGGCCGTCAGCGGCGCCCGCAGCGCCACCGGCTTCCCGCTGCTCGCCAACGACCCACACCTGCCCATCCAGATCCCCTCGGTGTGGTACGAGAACCACCTCAGCGGCGGCGAGTACCACGTCACCGGCGCGAGCATGCCCGGCGTCCCCGGCGTCCTGATCGGGCACAACGAGCATATCGCCTGGGGCATCACCAACGGCATGGTCGATGTGCAGGACCTGTACCAGGAGCGGTTCGACCCCAACGACCCGGCCGGGCTGCGCTACGAGTACCGCGGCGGCTGGGAGCAGGCCGAGCTGGTGCGCGAGGAGATCGTGGTGCGCGGCCAGCGCGAGGTGGTGATCGAGGAGGTCCGCATCACCCGCCACGGCCCGGTGATCACGCCGCTGGTCCCGGACGCCGAGCGGGACGGCGAGACGGAGGATCTGCCGCTGGCCCTGCGCTGGACGTCCCTCGACGCCGCCTCGCCGCTCGAGAGCTTCCTGAGGGTGAACCGGGCCCACGACTGGGAGAGCTTCCGCGAGGCGCTTGACGACCTGAACCTGCCGCCGCTCAACTTCACCTACGCCGATGTGGACGGCCATATCGGCTACACGCTCGCCGGCCGCGTCCCAGTGCGGGCCCGGGGCGACGGGCGCCTGCCGGTGCCGGGCTGGAGCGGGGAGTACGAGTGGCAGGGCTTCATCCCGCACGCCGATCTGCCGCACGTCTTCGACCCCGAGGAGGCGCTGGTCGTCACCGCCAACAACCGGATCGTCGGCGAGGACCACACGCCGCCGCTGCACGGCGAGTGGCTGTGCGGCTACCGGGCGGCCCGGATCCGCACGCTGCTGCTGCAGCACGCGAAGCACGACACCGAGACGTTCAGCCAGATCCACGGCGACGTGCGCAGCCTGCCCGGCCTGGCGATCGCGGCGCTGGCCGGCCGCCTGCCGGACACCACGCCGCTGGCGAAGGCCGCCCGCGAGGCGCTTGCGACCTGGGACGGCGACCTGACCGCCAACTCGGTCGGCGGGGCGATCTACGCGCGCCTGCGCAGCAAGCTGCTCAGGGCGGCCTACAGCGATGTGGCCGACGCGCTGGACCTCGTCGCCGGCCTCGGCGCACACGCGTCGCTCCCGGGGCACGACCTGCTCCACCGCGCGCTGCCGGACGTGATCGAGCGCGCGCTCCAGCGCGAGGACAGCTGGCTGCCCGACGGCCGCACCTGGGACGAGCTGCTGGCCGAGGTGTGGGCCGCCACCCTCGCCGAGCTGCGCGCCGAGCAGGGCGATGACGTCTCCCAGTGGCGCTACGGCCGCAGCCACACGCTGACGCTGCGCCATACGCTCGGCGCCTCGCCCGCGCTGGCCTCGGTCTTCAACCGCGGCCCCTTCCCCACCGGCGGCGACGAGGACACCGTGTTCATGGGGCACATACCGCGCGCAGTCTCCGGCCCGCCGATCTACGTCGGGCCATCGTACCGCCAGATCTGCGACACCAGCGACTGGGACCGCAGCCAGAGCATCCACGCCGTCGGGCAGTCCGGGCACCCCGGCAGCCTGCACTACGCCGACTTCGTGCAGCCGTGGCTCAACAACCAGTACCACCCGATGCCCTGGAGCCGGACGCGCGTCGAGGAGGTCGCGACCTCACGCATGACGCTGGTGCCGGACGAGGCGTAGGCCTGCTCCGCCGCGCCCCGCGCCTGCTGGAGGGGCTTGGGGAGACTTGGCCTCCCCGAAATCGATATTCTGCCGCAGAGCGTCGGCAAGGGTATCCGGAAGGCCGCTGGTCCTCCAGATACCTTCGTTCCGCCACCTGCGCAAGCCGGGTGGTGTTGGAGGGCCTGTGGCCCTCCAACACCACCTGAGCCGTGTCTGAATGGGCTGCGCGAGCCTCAGCGCTCCCCGCCACAACGCCGAGCACCTCGATGCGCGATTACGACGAAGTCCGTGTTGCTGGAGCGCTGCTGCTCGCGGTCGAGCAGGCCTGCGTCAACCTGAGCTTCTTCATCGACGAGCCGACCAGCGAATACCTGCGCGGGGTCAGCCCGACCGGGTGGTACCCGCTCCACACCTACACCGCGCTGCTGGATCTGGTGGCCTCGCGCTACGCCGACCCGGCGCCGATCCTGGAGCGCATCGGCAGCGAGATGATCCGGATCTGGTACCAGACCGGCGCCGCCGGCCTCGTACAGAGCGCGGTTGAGTTCCTCCAGTTCCAGACCAGCTCGCGGGGGTACTACAGCATGGTGCAGGGCCCGCCGGACAAGATCGGCACGTTCGAGCTGGTGGAGCTCGACGAGCAGGCGGGCACGGCGGTTCTGCGCAGCACCACGCCCTTCAGCAAAGACCTGGAGCGCGGCGTCATCCTGGCGGGAATCAGCGTCCCTCAGCCGCTGGCCTACGCCAACGTAGACAACAGCGCCGACGTCCACACCTATCTGATCGAATTCCACTGATGGACGAGCACTTCGAAGCGATCGACGCGCAGACGTTTCTCAACGCCGGCTCCCTGGACGCGCGGCGGTCGCTGCAGGGCGCCGAGCTGCAGCATATCTTCTGGCGCTACAAGTCGCTGGAGAAGGAGCTGGAGCGGCAGAAGGCGTTCTGGAAGTCGACCAACGACACGCTGGCGCAGGCGTTCGTCCAGGTCCGCGAGCAGGAGCGGGAGCTGAAGGAGAAAAACGAGCTGCTGTCGCAGTCGTACCGGCAGCTCCACGCGCTCACCGAGCGCCTGCAGACCGAGCTGGCCCTCGCCCGCCAGATCCAGCAGAGCCTGCTGCCGCCGCGCCAGCCGGCCTGGGCCGGCCTGAGCGTCTACTGCGTCTGCATCCCGGCCCGCGAGGTGGGCGGCGACTTCTACGACTACCACCCGCTGGGCGAGGGGCGCTTCGCGCTCACCGTGGGCGATGTGTCCGACAAAGGCATGTCCGCGGCGCTGCTGATGGCGATCAGCCTGGCGCACTTCGATTCCGCGCTGACCTTCACGCTGCCGCCCCACGAGGTGCTGGCGCACCTGGACCGGTCGCTGGTGCGCTACACCAGGGCGACCGGCCAGAACTGCGCCCTGTGTTATGTCGAGATCGACGAGCTGAAGCTCCACATCGCGAACGCCGGCGGCGTGCCCCCCTTCATCCGCCGGGCGAACGGCAGCGTCGAGCGGCTCGACGTCGGCGGGCTGCCGCTCGGAGTCGGGCTCGGGTCTGAGGCAGGCTACGAGGAAACGACGGTGACGCTCGCGCCGGACGATGTGGTGATCCTGACCAGCGACGGCGTGGTCGAGGCCAAGACCGCCGGCGGCGACCTGTTCGGCTTCGAGCGATTGGAGCGGGCCATCGCCGCCGGGCCGCCCGCTAACCCCAACGCCATGCTCGAGCACCTTCTGAGCGAGGTCTCCAGCTTCGTCGCAGGCGCGGAGCCGCACGACGACCTGACCATCGTCGCGTTCCAGGTGCAGGCCGCAACAGCCGGCTGACGGCCGGGCAGGGGACACCCGGTGTTTCGAAAGCCGCCCGAGAGCTCGCGGGCGCGCCGCTACACCAGGCTCTCGCGCGCCGGGAGGCGCTGCGCAGCCGCCCAGTCCTTGGTCATCACATAGCGCGCCCGGCCGTCTGTGCACCACAGGATGGTGAACAGCCCGACCGGGCGTGCTATCGCGACGCGCACCCCATCCAGATACATGCGCGCAAACCGATCGCGCTGAACCTCAGCCTCGCCGATCACGGTCAGCACGTGCAGGGCGGCGAACAGCGGGATGCGCATCGCGCCCTCCTTCTATCGTCGCGCTCGACCCAGCGGCGCGGGCCGGGTAGAGCCTGTGAGCCCGGCGCGCCTACTCCTCGGCAGCGACATCGGACTCGCGCTGGACCGCCTCGACCTGGCTCTCGATCCAGGCCTCGGCCTCGTCGCGCGACTCGAGCCACTCGGACTGGCGCGTGCCCCTCTCCACATCCAGCTGCGCCACCCAGCGGCCACCGTCCTCCAGCTGGCTGATCATCGCACGCCCCACCGGCGTGTCGATCGACCAGCTTCGCTCAGAGTCCGCGCGCATCCAGTCAGTCTCGCTCATCACATGCCTCCGGCAGATGTGTCACCGGCTCCCAGAGGAACATCCCACGGGGGGCCGCGGCCTCACGCCACGTGACCGCCGGCAAACTGCCAGCGACATGGCATTGGCAACAAGCGTGCCGGCATCACATGCGCGCGAGCACCTCCCGCACCAGAGCGCTGAACTTCGGCTTGGCCATCTCGCCCGCCTCGAGCACCTCCTCGTGGTTGGCCGGCGGGCCGTCCGGCAGCGCCAGGTTCGTGATCAGCGAGATCCCCAGCACCCGCATGCCCATGTGCCGCGCGACGATCACCTCCGGCGCGGTCGACATCCCGACCGCGTCCGCGCCCAGGACGCGCGCCATGCGCAGCTCGGCGCTGCTCTCGAAGGCCGGGCCGGCGAGCATCAGGTACACCCCCTCGCGCAGCACCGTCCCCTGCTCGCGCGCCACCGTGTGCGCCAGCCTCCCCAGCTCCGGGTCGTACGCGCCGACCATGGCCGGGAAGCGCGGCCCGAGCCGGTCGTCGTTCGCGCCGCGCAGCGGGTGGTAGCCGGCCATGCCCGGCAGGAAGATCTGGTCCGTGATGCGCATCAGGTCGCCGACCTGCCAGTCGTCCCGCACCCCTCCGGCAGCGTTCGTCACCAGCAGCGTGTCGCAGCCCAGCGCGCGCAGCACACGCACCGGGAACGTCACCTGCTGCATCGAGTAGCCCTCGTAGAAGTGGAAGCGGCCGCGCATCACCGCCACCGGCTGGCCGCCCAGCCTGCCGATCGCCAGCTCGCCGCGGTGCCCGACGACCGTCGAGCGCGGGAAGCCGGGGATGTCCGTGTACGGCACGGCGACGCCATCCGCGAGCTCGTCGCCCAGCGCCCCGAGCCCCGAGCCCAGGATCAGGCCCACGCGCGGCGTGACCGGCGCCCGCGCGGCGATCACAGCCCGCGCCCGCTCGATCCGTTCGTACAGATCGTCCGTCTCGATGTTCTCTACGCTCATCAGCCCTCGCTGTGGATCAGATCCGGCTCAGCAGATCGCGCCGCTTCGCCTCGAACTCCTCCTGCGAGAGCAGCCCTTGGTCGCGCAGGTCGGCCAGCTTCTGCAGCGTGGCCTCGAGGTCGTTGGCGGCGCGCCCCACCGGCGGGATGTAGGCCGCCAGGCTCTGCGGGTCCAGGTAGCCGAAGCCGCGGTTGTAGTCGTTCTTGGCATCCATCATCGCCCGCTTGAACTCCAGCGGGCGCTCGATGCGCTGGAAGTGGTTGATCCCGCTGTCGGAGCCGGTGATAATCTCGATGTCGCCGAAGTCGAAGATCCGGCCGATCCAGCTCTGCCGCAGCTCCACATCGTTGATCTTCTCCAGCGACGAGTCGACCGCCTCCTTGTTGAAGATTCCGCGCAGCTGGATCACCCGCGAGTCGGTCACGAAATACTGCTCGTTGTTCCAGCGGAAGTAGTCGAGCACCGCGCTGATCAGCACCAGCGCGCTGATCGCGACGCAGGTGATCATCACGAGCTGCCCGACGGGCTGCCCGGCCAGCACGCGGTTCGGGAACGCCGCCTGCGAGGCCACACCGGCGGCGATCAGCAGCCCGATCAGGAACAGCTCGGTGAGGATGTTGCTGATCAGCACGAACACGTGCTGTCTGGTGACATACAGGACGGTCTCGCCGCGGCCCAAGAGTTCGTCGATGTAGGCCATGCCATGCTCCTTGTACGACGGCCGGTGCGCGGGGCGCTCAGAGCGCGCTCCGCACGTCCTCCAGGAACTCCACCGATTTCAGGTCGCGCTCCAGGATCCGCCTGATATACGCCCGCAGAAGCTGCTCGGCCTCGCGCCGGACCTCCTGCGAGAGCGAGAGGCGCTCGACCGCCTCGACCGGCTGCATCTGGAGGAAGCGCAGCAGCTTGAACGACGCCAGGCTCATCCGGCTGGCGCTGCGGTCGGCCGGGGCGCAGCGCGGGCAGAGGGCCCCGCCGGCCGCCGGGCTGAAGTGCCGGGTGTCCTCGTCCAGCAGCTCCTGGCACATCGCGCACTCCCGCAGCTGGGGCCGGAAGCCGAGCGCGTCGAGCAGGTGCAGCTCATAGTGCCGCAGCACCAGATCCGGCGAGCGGCTGGTATCCAGGGCGCCCAGGGTGCTCACAAGCAGCTCGAAGGCGCGGCGGTTCTCGTCCTCGTCCTCGGTCATGCGGTCGATCAGCTCGGCCACGTAGTACGCCGCTCCGATGCGCTCCAGGTCGCCGCGCAGCCGCTCGTAGCTGGCGCGGATCACGCTCTGCGTGACGATATCGAGGTTGCGCCCCACCGCGAGCAGCATCGTCGTGTAGGTGAAGAGCTCGATGTGCCCCGCCAGCCGGCTGGTGGTCTTGCGCACGCCCTTCGCCACCACGCGCCGCTTGCCCTGCGGCGTCATGAGCGTCAGCAGGCGGTCGGCCTCGCCGAAGTCGCTGCGCCGAATGATCACCGCCTCGGTTCGATACACCCTATCTCGCATCACACCGCCTCATCGCGCCCTGTCAGGCGCTGGCGCAGCACGCCGGCGGCCCTCGCGCCGACCTGGTACGCCCGGTTGAGCTGCTGCTCGGGGAGCAGCTCGGCCACCCGCCGCCGCAGCGCGGCGCTCGGCGCGCCGTGCACTCCGAGCAACTCCTCCGCCTGGGCGTAGAACTCCAGCGCGGCCACGACCACCGCCAGGTCGTGCTCGCTCAGCGGCTGTTCCGGCCGGCCCACGTCCTCGGCCAGGCCGTAGCCCGCCCGCCGCAGCCGCTCGGCGAGGCCGGGGGCGTCGCCCTCGCGCACCAGCAGCGCGCGCTCGCCCAGCTGCTCCACGCGGGGCATCCGCACCCGGCGGTCGCGCCGCACCCGCTCGAGCAGCGCCGCGTCCTCGGCCTGCAGCACGTAGCCGCGCCGCAGCGCGATCTGGCCGTACTGCCCGGCCCACTCCGTGAGCGTCGCCTCGACGTTCTGCGGGAGCGGGCGGCCGGAGTGCTGCTCCAGAAAGCGGAGCATCTCTTCCAGGCCGATCCCGCGCTGGCGCGCGGCCTGGATGCTCCGGCGCGTCAGCCGGTAGGTCGTGGTCTCGTGGCCCGGAGCCGTCTCGGCGATCCGCGCCAGCTGAAAGCGCGCGTAGGGCGAGGCAAAGGCCCCGGCCACAACTTCGAAGTTGGGCTGCACCACCAGCGGCTCGACGGGCGGCTCCTCGGGCGCGGGCGCCCCCTGCAGCAGCGCGGCGCCGTACGCGTTGAGGCAGAAGCTCGCCGGCGAGCCGGACGAGGCCACGTCCACCAGCCCGAGCCAGCGCAGCGAGCAGCTCACGACGCCGCGGATCTGCGCGCCCTCCACCGCATCCCAGTGGGCGAAGCCGTCGAGCGACAGGTTGGCGCGGCTCGTCAGCCCCCAGCGGTCATACTCTCCGTCCGGCCGCGCGTAGTCCGGCTCAACCTCCTTCACCTCCGCGACGAACGCCGGCAGGTCCAGCCACACGCCGGCCGGCGCCTGCGCCAGCAGCTTCAGCAGCGCGCGGCGTGCGGCGGCGACATCGCGCGCGAACGGCCGGCGCGTCCGTATGCCCTCCAGCGCCGCCAGCTCGTCCCACTGCGATTCGACCCAGCCCTCGAACAGCCGGCGCAGCCGCTCCAGCCGCGGCAGCCGGAGCCAGTCCAGCGCACCGCGCGTCGGGCGCAGCAGGCCGTCGGCATCCAGCCGGATCAGACCCGCGCCGAGCGCCACGTGCCGGAAGAAGTGCGCGTAGGGCCAGTGCTCCTCGCGCGTCACGCCGACGAGGTCGCCGGCCAGCCCCCAGCCGCGAGCCAGCCGGACCAGGCTGGCCTTCGTCAGCCCGCCGCCGGGGATGACATCCAGCCGCTCATCGCGCGCCAGGGCCAGGAAGTCCAGCATGCGCCGCTCTAGGAGCGCGACATCGGCCACGAGCGCTGCTGCAGGGCAAGGGGCTGGGGAGAATGAGAGGCGCGCGCGGCGCGGCGCAACTTCCGGCATGAGCGGAAGCAGATCGGGCGGCACGGCGTACACTCGGCTCTGGGCCATGTGGGTTTCCTGGATCAGCCCGAGGAGAAACAGGCGCTCGGTCGGGCTCGGCGCCTCCTGCAGAGCGATGAGGTACGTGCGCGGGTTGGGGTAGCTGCCGTGCTTCCTCACCCGCCCAAACCGGCGCTCGAGCACTGCCGCCGGGATCGAGCCGCCGTGTGCCAGCACCTGTGTCAGCGCTTCCCGCTCCGAGGGCGCCAGGCGTGCCAGCACCTGTGCCACCGACCCGGCCTGCAGCATCGTCTCGGCCAGCTCCTCGGCGCTTGTGGCCGGCTCGAGCGCCCAGAGCCGCGCCAGTGTCTCGCGCTCCAGCGCGCTGCGTTCCGTGAGCCAGAAGCGGAGCGGCGCCGCGGGCGAGACCGTCAGTTCGCGCATATGCTCCTGTTCACATAAAACCCACAGTATTATAGGTCATCGAAGGCTGGATGGTCAATAAACGCGGCCATCACAGCGGCCTGTAGCGCACCGGCTCGCCCGGCTCGCAGCCAAGGGCGCCGCGCGTCACCAGGTGCTCGAGGTGCGCCAGGGTCTCGGCCATCGCGAACCGCATCTGGTGCGTCGTCAGCTCGTGCATCGGAAAGACGGCGCAGCAGACCTCGTACGCGGTGGCGCCCGCCCCCACCGCCTGCAGCATCGCCTGCAGGCGCTGCTCGTGGTGGTCGTGCAGCTCGGCCAGCCGGGCCTGGAAGGCGGTGATCACCTGGCCGTGGCCCGGCAGCGCCAGCGCCACATCCAGCCGCGCGAGCCGCTCGAGCGACCGCAGGAAGTCGTCCAGCGGGTCGGCGAGGCCGCCCGGCCAGCGCCCGATGTTCGGCGTGATCTTCATCAGCACCGTGTCGCCGCACAGCAGGAGGCGCTCCTCGGCGCAGTAGAGCGCCAGGTGGCCGGCGCTGTGGCCCGGCGTGGCGATCTGGACGAAGCGCCGCCGGCCGATCTGAAGCTCCTCGTCGGGGTCGAGGACGGTGGTCGAGCGGGGCACGGGGTGGGTCATCAGCCGCAGGGCCGCGATGTCCCGCCCGATCGTCTCGAGGAGCTGGGGCGGCATGCCGTGGCGCACGAACAGGTCGCCGATCGCCTGGAGCGCCTCGGCGCCCTCGTGCCACTGGGCCTGCGCGAACGCCTGCTCGGCGGCCGAGAGGAGCACCGGCGCCCCGCTGCGCGCCTGGAGCCAGCCGGCCATGCCGTAGTGGTCGGGGTGGGCGTGGGTGAGCACAATGCGCTTGATCGCCTCGGGCCGAATCGCCAGGCGCTCCAGCGCCGCGCTCCAGGCCGCCTGGCTCGGCTCGTAGTTCAGGCCGGTGTCCACCACCGTCCAGCCGTCTCCGTCGCGCAGCAGGTAGCAGTTGACGATCCGCAGGGGGAAGGGCAGCGGGAGTTGGAGCTGGTAGATATCTTCGGCGACCTGCATGTGTGCCTCGTCGGTGGGCGTTCTCGGTATAATAGCAGAAGGCTTCGCCTTCGGGTATCACGAATGGCCGGAGGCGAGCGACACCGGGAGCGCGCCGGGCGCGGCCCCTCGCGCTCCACAGACTCCGCCGCCAAAGGACTTGCTCAACGCTGCATCGACAGGCGTGCGCGGCTGCGGCGAAGCTGCAGCCGCGCACGTCGTATCTCCCCCTACGCTCGCTGCACGAGGGTGGCGGGGAGCGAGAGGTACGATGGCCGAACACATTCCCCTGGAGGAGCTGCGCGCCTGGGTGCAGGAGTGCGGCGAGACCGCCAAAGGTCTGTACAACAACGTCGCCGGCAGCCGCAAGGCGGACCGCAGCTGGGTCACCGAGGCGGACCTGGCGGTGGAGCGCATGCTCACCGCACGCATCGCCGAGCGCTTCCCGCACCACGGCATCCTGGGCGAGGAGCAGACGCGCGAGGGGCTGGACCGCGAGTTCGTCTGGGCGATCGACCCGATCGACGGCACGGCGTCCTTCGTCGCCGGCCTGCCGATCTGGGGCATCTCGCTCGGGCTCCTGCGGCGCGGCGAGCCCTACCTGGGGCTCCTGTACTTCCCGCTGATGGGAGACTGGTACTGGGCCGAGCCGGGCGGCGGCGCCTATCTGAACGGGCGCCCCATCCGCGTGGCCGAGCCCGGCCCGCTGGACAGCGAGGACTGGCTGAGCGTGCCCTCCAACGCCCACCGCCGCTTCGAGATCGACTTCGTGGGCAAGACCCGCAGCCTCGGATCCACGGCCGCGTCGCTGTGCTACGCGGCGCGCGGCAGCGCGACGGCGTCGCTGATCAGCGGGTCCTCGATCTGGGACATCGCCGCCGCGCTGGCGGTGCTGTACGCGGCGGGCGGGGTGGCCGTCGGCCTCTCGGGCGCGCCGCTCGACACGAGGGAGCTGCTCGGCGGCGGCCACCAGCGCGAGCCCGCCCTGGCCGGCCACCCGGCCTACGTCGAGGAGCTGCGCGCGCACATTCGTGTGCGGCCCCGCCAGAGATAGAGCGCGTCCACCCGTATCCGGCTACGCCGGGCGAGTGGACGCGGACCGTTCGCTGTGCGATGGGATGTGCGGCCGCTGCGCGGCACGCCCAGCGCGCATCCCTAGCGCTTGGTGTACTGCGGCCGCTTGCGGGCGCGCTTCAGACCAGCCTTCTTGCGCTCCTTCACCCGCGGGTCGCGCGTGAGCAGGCCGGCCTGCTTCAGCGTCGGGCGGAGCTCGGGGTCCATGTCCAGCAGCGCGCGCGCGATGCCGTGGCGCACCGCGCCGGCCTGGCCGGCGCTGCCGCCGCCGCGCACCTTCACCAGCACGTTGAGGTTGGACGTGTTGCCCGTCAGCTCCAGCGGCTGGAGGACCATCTTGTGGAGCAGCTCGCGCGCGCCGAAGTACTCCTCGACGCTCTTGCCGTTCACGACGAGCTCACCGGTCCCGGGGAACAGGCGCACCCGCGCGACCGCAGTCTTGCGGCGGCCAGTGCCCTGGTAGTATCGCTTCTCAGTCATTATGCTCTCCAGGTGGCGCTAGCCGCGAGGCCGCGGCTCGTAAACCTTCGGCTGCTGTGCCGCGTGCGGGTGGTTCGGCCCGGCGTAGACCTTCAGCTTGGTCAGCTGCCGCCGGCCCAGCCGCGTCTTCGGCAGCATGCCCTTCACCGCGAAGCGGATGATCCGGTCCGGGTGCGTGGCGAGCATGCGCCGGTACGGCGTCACCTTCAGCCCGCCGGGGTAGTTCGAGTGCCGGATGTAGGTCTTCTGGTCCGGCTTGCGGCCGGCCAGGTGGACCTTCTCGGCGTTCACCACCACGACGAAGTCGCCGCCGTCGATGTACGGGCTGAACGTCGGCTTGTGCTTGCCCCGCAGCAGCACTGCAATCTGCGTCGCGAGCCGCCCGAGCGTCTGGCCGGTCGCGTCGACGACGTACCAGTCGCGCTGGATCTCGGACGCCTTTTGTGCGTAGGTCTTCATCCTCATACCCTCAAACGAGTGTGTCTGCAGCCCAGATGTCGTCCGGGTAGCTCACCGACAACAAAAACAGGCCGTGCGCCGGGGCGAGTGCCCGCGGCCTGCGCCGCTCGCGGTCCGCGAGCGCCGTCGCGAGGCCGTCAATCCCAAGCCGGCCCTCGCCCACCAGCAGCAGCGTCCCGACAATGTTGCGCACCATGTGGCGCAGGAACGCATTTGCCACGATGTCAACCGTCACGACCGGCTGTCCCCACAGCTCGGTCCGCTCGCAGTGCGCGCTGTAGCAGATGCGCACCGTCGAGCCCTCCTGCGGCCCGTCGCTGAACGGGGCGAAGTCGTGCGGGCCGAGGATCGGCTCCAGCGCCCGGTTCATCGCCGCCGTATCGAGCGGCCGCGGCACGTGGGCCGCGTACCGGCGCAGCAGCGGCGCCGCCACCGGGCCGTTGTCGATCACGTAGCGGTAGGCGCGCCGCACCGCCGTGTGGCGCGCGTGGAACTCGTACGGCACATCGCGTGCCTCGAGCACCGCCACATCCTCCGGGAGTATCCCGTTCAGCCCGCGCACGATCGTCGCGAGGTCGTGGCGCGTCTCGGTGCGGACGTTGGCCACCTGGCCGCGCGCGTGGACCCCCGCGTCCGTCCGGCCCGCGAGCGTCACCCGCCGCTGCTCGCCCGTCAGCTGCCGCCAGGCGCTCTCGAGCGCCCCCTGCACCGTGCGGCCGTTGTTCTGCCACTGCGAACCGACGAAGTCCGTTCCGTCGTACTCGATCCGTAGGGCGACGTTCCGCATATCGGTGGTCTGTAGTCAGCGCGCAGCAGCCAGTGCCGCTGAGTTCGCTGGCTCCTGGCTACGCCGCACCGCCTACAGGAGCTCGATCAGCGCCATCTCAGCCGCGTCGCCGAGCCGCGGGCCGAGCTTCGTGATGCGGGTGAAGCCGCTGGTGCGGTCCGCGTACTGCTCGGGCGCGAAGGCGAACAGCTGCCGCATCGCCTTCTTGCTCGCCAGCTTGGAGAGCGCCATGCGCCGCGCGTGCGGCGTGTCCTGCCGCGCGAGCGCGATCAGGCTCTCGATCTCGGGCTGCACCGCCTTGGCCTTCGGCAGCGTCGTCTTGATCTTGCGGTGCTCGATCAGCGCGATCATCAGGCCGCGGATGAGCGCCTTCTTCTGCTCGTAGTCGCGACCGAGCTTAAACGTCGACTTCTGGTGTCGCATCTCTCAACCTTTATCTCACACGGCCCTCTAGACCTCGCCGGTCACCACGCCAGCGCCGTTCGTCGGCGCGCCGCCGATGCGCGGGATGTAGCCGCGCTCGATCAGCTTGTCGCGGATCTCCTCCATCGACTTCTGGCCCAGGTTGCGCACGGAGAGGAGCGCCTTCTCGTCCATCTCCAGCACCTGGCCGACCTTGGTGATGTCGGCGCGCTTCAGGCAGTTGTACGTCCGGGTGGACAGGTCCAGCTCCTCGATCGGAGTGTCGTAGATGTCGGCCGGGATCGCCAGGCCGTTCGGCCCGGTCGCCGGCTGCTCCTGCTCGGTCGACAGCCGGTTGAAGTCGGCGATCGTCTGGCAGTACTGCACCAGCACCTGCGCGGCGTGGCTCAGCGCATCGCCAGCCTTGATCGTCCCGTCGGTCCAGATCTCGATGATCAGCCGGTCGAAGTCGGTCGCCTGCCCGATACGGGTGTTCTCGACGACGTAGTTCACCTTCGGCACCGGCGTGAAGATCGCGTCCACCGGGATCTCGCCGATCGGCAGCGCGTCGCGCTGGTCGGCCGGCAGGTAGCCCCGGCCGCGCTCGACGGTCATCTCGATCTCGATGTGCGCGTCGTCCGAGTCGAGCGTGCAGATGTAGTGGTTCGGGTTGACCAGCTCGACGTTGCTCGGCGCGTCGATGTCGCCGGCGCGCACCACACCCGGGCCCTGCTTCGTCAAGAGCACCTTGACCGGGCGCTCCGCGTAGGAGCGCATGCGGATGCCCTTGATGTTCAGCACAATCTCGGTCACATCCTCTTTGACGCCCGGGATGGTCGAAAACTCGTGGAACACGCCGTCGATCTTTATCTTGGTCACCGCCGACCCAGGGATCGAGGACAGCAGGACGCGCCGCAGGGCGTTGCCCAGCGTGTGGCCGTAGCCCGGGTCGAGCGGCTCAATCTTGAACCGGCCGTAGTTCTCCGCCGCCTGCACAACTTCAATCTTCGGCATGGCGATGTCTAGCACGGATCGCCTCCTCTTTCCGATTTCAGATTTCGGGGGTTGGATTTTGGATTGCGGCGGCGCCATCAATCCAAAATCCAATACCGAACATCCAAAATCAATAACTCACTAGCGGCTATAGAACTCGACGATCAACTGCTCGTTGATACCCTGCTCGGCATCCTCGCGCCGCGGCATGGCGATCACCTCGCCCTCCAGCTCCGCCGGGTTGAAGCGCAGCCAGTCCGGGACGCGCGCCTTGCCGAGCACACCGCTCTCAACCAGATTCTTAAAGTATGTCCGCCGCCGGCTCTCCGGGCGCACGGCGATCTTCTCGCCGACCCGCACGGTGTAGGACGGGATGTTGGTCTTGCGGCCGTTCACGGTGATGTGGCCGTGCGACACCAGCTGCCGCGCCTGCGCGCGCGTCTCCGCCAGGCCGAGGCGGTACACCACGTTGTCAAGCCGGCGCTCGAGCAGGATGAACAGGTAGGCGCCCGTCTCGCCCGGGTAGCGCTGCGCCTTCTCGAAGATGCGGCGGAACTGCTTCTCCAGCACGCCGTAGATGTAGCGCGCCTTCTGCTTCTCGAGCAGCTGCAGGCCGTAGTCCGACACCTGGCGGCGCCGGGCCGACGGGCCGTGCTGGCCCGGCGGGAAGGCCCGCTTGCTCAGGATGCGCTGGCCCTTATCCGTAATGCCGATCCCCAGGCGCCGGCTGACCTTTCCAACAGGACCACGATAACGTGCCATGAGTGCAACAACCTCCGTTATACGCGCCGGCGCTTGGGCGGGCGGCAGCCGTTGTGCGGGATGGGGGTCACGTCAGTGATCGAGACCACCTGCAGCCCGGCGGACTGCAGCGAGCGGATCGCCGCCTCGCGGCCCGCGCCAGGGCCCTTCACAAACACATCCACCGAGCGCATGCCGTTCTCCATGGCCTTGCGCGCCGCCTGCTCCGAGGCGATCTGGGCCGCGTAGGGCGTGCTCTTGCGCGAGCCCTTGAAGCCGTTCTGCCCCGCGCTCGACCAGCACACCACGTTGCCGGACGGGTCGGTGATCGTCACGATCGTGTTGTTGAAGGTGCTCTGAATATGCGCCTGGCCCCTTGGGATATTCTTCCGCTCACGGCGCTTGCCGCGCTGCCGCTTGCCGGCGCCCGACGCGCCACCCCTCTGTTGCTTCGCCATTGTGCCTCCAGTAGACAGTAGTCAGCAGTCAGTACGCTGCGGCCAGCACACGCCGTCGCCAGGTCGTGGCGTTCGCCGGCGCTGGCTGCGCTGTACCGGCTGCGGTGTTTACTTCTTCGCCTTCTTCTTGATGCCGATCGCCTGCCCGCGCCGGCCGCGGCGAGTGCGGGCGTTGGTGCGGGTGCGCTGGCCGCGCACCGGCATCCCCTTGCGGTGGCGCAGGCCGCGGTAGCAGCCGATGTCCATCAGCCGCTTGATGTTGAGCTGGATCTCGCGCCGCAGGTCGCCCTCCACGCGGTACTCGCGCTCGACGACCTCGCGGATCCGCGAGACCTCCTCCTCGGTGAGATCGCGCACGCGGACGTTCGGGTTCACGTTCGCCTTCCGCAGCACCTCAGCCCCGTTCGAGCGACCGATGCCGTAGATGTACGTGATCGCGATCTCGATCTTCTTGTTGCGCGGGATATCTACCCCTGCGATGCGTGCCATGACTCTACCTTCCTCGACTGTTGGAGCCGCCCAGGGCTGGCCCGTACGCCCGCGAACCCCTACCGCCTGCCGCGCCCTGCACTCCAGCGCGTGTCCTCTCCGGGCCTCACAGGCGCTCTGCCTTCGCGGCCGCCGTCTCCCCGGCGCGCGCCTGCTCCGATCCGACTAGCCCTGGCGCTGCTTGTGCTTCGGCTGCCGGCTGCAAATGACGCGAATCACGCCCTTGCGCTTGATCACCCGGCAATATTCACAGCGCGGCTTGACCGACGCCTGAACCTTCACGAGAGACCTCCTCACACCATGCGCGGCACTCGCCGCCGCCGGATACAACTCACTGGTACAAAACACACACAAGCCGCCCCGCACCTGAGCGGGCAGCATCTTCTCGCGCTCCGCCCCTACTTGTAACGGTACGTAATCCGCCCGCGTGTGAGATCATACGGCGAAAGCTCGACCAACACCCGGTCCCCTTTGAGGATGCGAATGTAGTTCATACGCATGCGGCCCGAGATATGGGCCAGCACCTCATGGCCGTTCTCGAGCTGCACCCGAAACATCGCGTTCGGCAGCGGCTCGGTGATCGTGCCTTCCATCTCGATGACGTCTTTCTTCTTCGACATACCACTCCTTAGGTCTGTACTGTATCCCTACGCAGAGCCTCGCAGCGCGTTCTGGTTGGCGAGGGCCTGCGTCATCGCCTCGGTCACCAGCGAGATCTCGCGCTGGCCATCGATCTCCACCAGCGTGCCGCACTCACGGTAGTACTCGATCAGCGGCATCGTCTGGGCGAAGTACACCTGCAGCCGATGGCGCGCTGTCTCCATGGTGTCGTCGCTGCGCTGGTACAGCTTCCCACCACACTCGTCGCACGTATCCGGGCGTTTGGATGGGAAATAGTATACATTATAAGTAGAGCCGCAGGTTTTGCAAGTCTGGCGGCCGGCGATGCGCCGCAGCAGCACGTCCTCGGGTACGCGCAGGTACAGCACCAGGTCGATCCGCCGGCCGCGCTGCTGCAGCTCGCTCTCGAGCGCGCGGGCCTGGTCGCGGGTGCGCGGGAACCCGTCGAAGATCACGCCGCCGGCGCAGTCCTCCTGGCTGATCCGCTCGATGATCATGCGGATCACCACCTCGTCCGGCACCAGCTCGCCGCGGTCCATGTAGCTCTTCGCCAGCATCCCCAGCTCGGTACCCTGGCGAAGCGCCGCCCGGAAGAGGTCGCCGCTCGCCACGTGCACCAGCCCGCTGCGCTCCTCCAGCACCTTTGCCTGTGTCCCCTTCCCGGCGCCGGGAGCGCCAAGCAAAATGATGTCCATGGCTTGCTCTCTCAGCTCATCATCGAGCAGCAGGCAGCGGCGCCCTCCGCCTCGCGCTCCATCCCCGTTACCGGTTGATGAACCCCTCGTAGTTGCGCATCACCAGGTGCGCCTCGAGCTGGCGCATCGTGTCGATCGCGACGCCGACAACGATCAGCAGCGCGGTCGCGCCCAGGCCGATCGGCACGCCGGTGATGAACTGGGTCAGGAACGGTAGCACGGCCACAAGCCCCAGGAACAGCGCTCCCACACGCGTAATGCGGCTGACGACTTGGTTCAGGTACTCCTCGGTGCGCCTGCCCGGCCGGATGCCCGGGATGAAGCCGCCGTTGCGCTGCAGCGTATCCGGGATGTTCTGCTGGTCGAAGATCACCTTGGTGTAGAAGTAGGTGAAGAAGTAGACCAGCAGGAACAGCAGCACCGAGTACACCAGGCTGCCGCCGGTCTGCACATTGCCGGCGACCGACGGGCTGAACGTCTGGTAGGTGAAGCAGGCGATCTGCTTCAGCACCCCGGCGTTCGGCGGCGCGACCTGCTCAGGGCAGCCGTACGAGGCGATCGTGCCGGGGAAGATGATGATGCTCTGCGCGAAGATCAGCGGGATCATGCCCGCCATGTTGACCTTGAGCGGGATGTGGCTGCTCTGGCCGCCGTACACCCGGTTGCCGCGCACGCGCTTCGCGTACTGGACGGGGATACGCCGCTGCCCCTCGTGCATCAACACGATCCCGACGATCGTCAGCAGCGCGATCAGCAGGAAGGCGATCACGCCGATGATCTGCTCGACGCCGCCCAGCTCGACGGTCGTGAACGCCTGCAGCACCAGCCCCGGCAGGCCCGAGACGATACCGGCGAAGATGATCACCGAGATGCCGTTGCCGATGCCGTACTGCTGGATCTGCTCGCCGAGCCACACCAGCAGCATCGTGCCGGCCACCATCGCGATCAGGATCGTGAAGGTCGGCAGGAAGTTGTTCACGATGTCGAACGGCGAGCGGAACAGGCTCGTGCCGACGCCCATGCTGCGCTCCAGCGTCAGCGTCTGGCCGTAGGCCTGCAGGAACGCCATCGGGATCGTCGCGTAGAACGTGATCTTATTCAGCTTGATGCGGCCCTGCTCGCCCTCTTTGCGCAGCTCGTCCAGCGCCGGGATGAGCGGCTGCAGCAGCTGCATGATGATCTGCGCGGTGATGTACGGGTACACACCCATCGCAGCCACCGAGAGGTTCTGCAGCGCGCCGCCGGCAAAGATGTTCAGCAGCTGCGCCAGCTGGTTGGTCTGCAACGACTGCCGCAGGCCCTCGAGCGCCGTCGCATCGATGTTCGGCACCGGGATATGCGCGATCAGCCGAAAGACCAGCAGCATCCCGAGCGTGAACAGGATCCGCCGACGCAGGTCGGGCAGCGCGAGCGCCCGTATGACCGACTGTAGCATGCGATGTGTCTCCTACCCGGCAACAGGGCACAGGCAACAGGCGGCGGTGTGCCCGCGCCTGTTGCGCTCTGTGCTCTTACTCCTTCGTGTTGTCGGCTGCTTCCTGCCTGCGGTTGACCATTGCCAGGTTCGGGCCACGGCTGCGGCTGCGGTTGTGGACCACCCACGGCACCTCGACGACCGAGCCGCCGGCGGCCTCGATCTTCGAGCGGGCGCTGCCGCTGAACTTGTGGGCGTGCACCGTCAGCTTCGTGTTCAGCTCGCCGTCGCCGAGGATCTTCAGCGGCTGCTTGCGGCTGATGACGCCGGACTCGACCAGCGCATCGATCGTCACCTCGGAGCCCGCCTGCAGCTCGTTGAGCTGGCTCACGTTCAGCACCTGGTACTCGACGCGCCAGCGGTTCTTAAAGCCGCGCAGGTAGGGCATGCGGCGCACGATCCGGTTCTGGCCGCCCTCGAAGGTGCGGTACGGGTTCGGGCCGGAACGGGCCTTCTGCCCGCCCATGCCCTTGCCGCCGGTCTTCCCCTTGCCGGAGCCGGGGCCGCGGCCGATGCGCTTGCCGCGGCGGTGTGCGCCGGGCGCGGGCTTAAGGTCGTGCAGCTTCATCTCTATCTCTCACCTTTTCGAGCGCCGACCGGATGTCCCGTCGGGCGCTTGAGCTCATCTCTTGGGCCGGGCGGGCCGCACCTCAGGAGGCAGCGCCCTGCTCCGGCTCGCCAGCTGCGGCCGAGGTGCGCCGCGTGCGCACAGGCCGGGCGGGCCGCGCCTCGACCTCATCGTCGGCAAGCTCCTCGACGCGCACCAGGTGGCGCACCTTGAAGACCATCCCGCGGATGGTCGGCGTGTCCTCCTGGATGGTGACGCTGTTCAGCTTGCGCAGGCCGAGCGAGCGGATCGTCTGCTTCTGGTCCTCAGCGTAGCCGATCGCGCTCTTAGTGTAGGTGATGCGTAGCTTTGCCATCTCTACTGCTCCTGGGCTTCGGGCGTGCGCCGCACTCGCCGCAGGTGCAGCTCGCGCGTCGACATGCCGCGCATCCGGGCCTGCTCCTCAAGCGATGTCAGCTCGCTGAGCGCCTTGAACGTCGCCTTCACCACGTTGATCGGGTTGTTGCTGCCGTAGCGCTTCGAGAGCACATCCTTGATCCCGGCCGCCTCCACCACCGGGCGCACGCCGCGGCCGGCGATCACGCCGGTGCCGGGCGCCGCCGGGAGCAGCCGCACCTTCGACGCGGCGAAGGTGGTCTGGATCTCGTGCGGAATGGTGGTGCCGGTCAGCGGGACGCGGATCAGGTTCTTCTTGGCCGCCTCGACGCCCTTGCGGATCGCCTCGGGCACCTCGCCGGCCTTGCCCATGCCCACGCCCACGTGCCCCTTGCCATCGCCGACGACAACCACTGTGCTGAAGCTGAAGCGGCGGCCGCCTTTCACGACTTTGGACACACGGTTGATCTGGACAACGCGCTCTTCAAGATCAGGCAACTCGTCTGCGCGAATGCGTGCTCGTGCCACAATTCCTCCCACTGTTTAGAATACCAGCCCGGCCTCGCGCGCTGCATCGGCGAGCGCCTGAACGCGGCCGTGATACTTGTAGCCGCCGCGGTCGAAAACCACCTTCGTGATCCCGGCCGCCAGGGCGCGCTCGGCGATCAGCCGGCCCACGACCTTGGCCTGCTCGGTCTTCGTCTTGCCATTCAGCTCGGCGCCGACGGCCTTCTCGATGGTCGAGGCGGCGACCAGCGTGCGGCCGACCGTGTCGTCGATCACCTGGGCGTAGATGTTAGCGCTGCTGCGAAACACACTCAGCCGCGGGCGCTCGGGCGTGCCGCTGACGCGGCGCCGAACGCGGTTGTGCCGGCGGATGCGCAGGTCGCGCGGTGAACGCTTTGCCATAGGACTACTGCTCCTCAAGCGACGGAGATTGTATCCCCCGTCTCGCGGGGCGCGCGCTGCGCCCCACTCAGATGCTCCGTAATGCGCCGCTATCGGGCCTTGCCGGCCTTACCGGCCTTGCGGCGGATGCGCTCGCCCTGGTACTTGATCCCGTAGCCCTTGTAGGGCTCCGGTGGGCGGATGTTGCGCAGCTTGGCCGCCTCCTCGCCGACGAGCTGCTTATCGATCCCGCGCACCACCACCTGCTGCGGGTCGTTGGCGCTGCGGCGCTCGAGCACCTCGAAGGTGATGCCCTCCGGCGGCACCACCCGCACCGGGTGGGAGTAGCCGACCTGGAGGATGATGTTCTTGCCCTCGCGCGAGGCGCGGTAGCCGATGCCGAAGATCTCCAGCGTCCGGGCGTAGCCCTCGGTCACGCCGGTGACCATATTGGCCAGCAGCGAGCGAGTCAGGCCGTGCAGCGCGCGGTGCTCGCGGTTATCCGACGGGCGCTCGACGAGCAGCGTCCCGTTCTCCTGCTTGATAATCATATCAGCGGGGAGCTGCTGCTCGAGCGTGCCCTTCGGGCCCTTCACGACCACGTAGTTCCCCTCGCTGATCGTAATCTCCACGCCCTTCGGGACGGGGATGGGTTTCTTACCGATGCGCGACATCGCCACACTCCTCGCTACCAGACGTAGCACAGCACCTCGCCGCCGACGTGCTGCTGCCAGGCCTCGTGGCCGGCCATCACGCCCTTGGGCGTCGAGAGGATGCTCAGGCCCAGACCGCCGCGCACGCGTGGGATATCAGCCCGGCCGGTGTACACGCGCAGCCCGGGCTTGCTCACCCGCTTGAGGCCGGTGATCACCGGCCGCCGATCGGGGGTGTACTTCAGGTGCAGGACGATCGTATCGCACGGCTCGCCCTTCTGCACCTCGTAATCCCGGATGAACCCTTCGCTCTTCAGAATGCGGGCGATCGCCAGCTTCATCTTGGACGCCGGGATCGCGACCGTAGCGTGGCGGGCCATGCACGCGTTGCGGATCCGGGTCAGCATATCTGCAATTGGGTCGTTGACGCTCACGACGCTCCCTCCTTAATCACCAAATCTCAGTGTGGGCCGGCGCCTGTCGGCCGACGCTGCTGCGCGTTCCGCTACCAGCTCGACTTGGTCACGCCCGGGATCAACCCCTTGAGGGCGTGCTCGCGGAAGCAGATGCGGCACATGCCGAACTTGCGCATATAGGCGCGTGGCCGGCCGCAGATCTTGCAGCGGTTATAGGCCCGCACTGCGTACTTGGGCGTCCGCTGAGCCTTCACAATGAGCGACTTCTTCGCCAACGTAAGCTCCTTAAGCTACAACCACGGCTGGTGAGCGGCGGGCGTGCACTTGGCGCCCGGGGGCAGCTTTCGGCATCCCCAGCTCCTGGCCTGGCCTAATCACGAAACGGCATCCCGAGGCGCTTCAGCAGCGCGTACCCCTGCTCGTCGTCCGGAGCAGTGGTGACGATCGCCACCTCGAGGCCACGGATTTTATCCACCTTGTCGTAGTCGATCTCTGGGAACAGGATCTGCTCGCGCAGGCCGAGGCTGTAGTTGCCGCGCCCGTCGAACGAGCGCCGGCTCACCCCGCGGAAGTCGCGCATGCGCGGCAGCGCCAAGTTCATCAGCCGGTCCAGGAAGTCGTACATGCGGTGGCTGCGGAGCGTCACCATCGCGCCGATCGGCATGCCCTGGCGCAGCTTGAAGGCTGCGATCGACTTCTTGGCCTTGGTGATCACCGGCTTCTGGCCGGCGATCGCCGCGAGGTCCCCCACCGCGGCGTCGAGCGCCTTGGCGTTCTGGATGGCCTCGCCGAGGCCGATGTTCAGCACGACCTTCTCCAGGCGCGGGACCTGCATCACGGACGTATAGTTGAACTCCTGCATCAGCGCCGGAACGACTTCCGTCTGATACTTCTCTCTGAGACGGGTTGCCATGTCTACTCCTCAAGGGCTTGGAGCGCCGCCTCGCGGCTCTCCGGCCTTGACGTCTCACTCATCGACCGCGCTGTCACACGCCTTGCAGTAGCGCACCTTGCGCGGCCGCCCTTTGTGATCGGTTTCCTCCAGGAAGCGGCGGCCGGTGCGCGACGCGCGCCCGCAGTTGGGGCAGATCAGCATCACGTTCGAGGCGTCCAGCGGCGCCTCCATCTCGATGATGCCGCTCGGCTTGCCTGGGCCACGCGGCCGCATGTGCCGCTTAACGATGTTGAGGCCCTCGACGATCACCCGGCCCTCGCGCGGCCGCACCTCTTTGATCTTGCCGCGCTTGCCCTTATCCTTGCCGGTGATGATCAGCACCTCGTCGCCGGTCTTCACGTGCATCAGAGCACCTCCGGCGCGAGCGAGATGATGCGCATGAACGCCCGCTCGCGCAGCTCCCGCGCCACCGGACCGAAGATGCGCGTCCCGCGCGGGTTGTTATCCTTGCCGATGATCACGGCGGCGTTGTCGTCGAAGCGGATGTGCGACCCATCCGGCCGCGCGTACTCCTTCGACGTGCGGACGATCACGGCGCGCACAACCTCGCCCTTCTTCACCGCGCCGCCGGGGGCGGCCTCCTTGACCGAGGCCACGATAATATCGCCGACGGAGCCGTAGCGCACCTTGGAGCCGCCCAGCACGCGGATGCACATGATCTCCTTGGCGCCGGTGTTGTCGGCGACCTTGAGCCGGGTCTGCTGCTGCACCATGGCCTAGCTCTCCTCGCCGCGCTTGAGGATCTCAACAACCTCCCAGCGCTTGGTCTTGCTGAGCGGCCGGGTCTCCCCGATCCGCACGGTATCGCCGATGCGACACGCGTTGCTCTCGTCGTGCGCGTGGAACTTGTTGGTCCTGCGGATAATCTTGCGGTACAGCGGGTGCGGCTTCAGATAGTCCACCGCCACCGTGACCGTCTTGTCCATCTTATCGCTGACCACCCGGCCAACCTTGTACAGGCGTCGTTTCTGGTCTGCCATGTCGATCTCCTGACGCGGCTAGAGACCGAGCTCGCGCTCGCGCAGGATCGTGTTGATGCGCGCGATCTCGCGCTTGACGATCCGCGGGCGACCGCTGGCGGTCAACTTGCCCATCACCTGCTGGAAGCGCAGGTTGAACAGCTCCTCTTTGTACTGCTTCAGCTGGTCACGGAGCTGCTCGTCGTCCAGCTTGCGAAGCTCTTCGGTCTTCATCACTCACCCGACTCGCTCGTCGTCTCCACATCGTCGCGGCCGACGATCTTGCAGCGGATCGGCATCTTCTGCGCGGCCAGCAGCAGCGCCTCCTGGGCGACCTCGGGCCGCACGCCGCCGAGCTCGAACATGATGCGCCCGGGCCGGACGACCGCCACGTAGTGGTCGACGGCGCCCTTACCGGAGCCCATGCGCGTCTCGGCCGGCTTGGCCGTCACCGGCTTGTCCGGGAAGATGCGGATCCAGACCTTGCCTCCGCGCTTGACATGGTGGGTGATGGCGCGCCGGGCCGCCTCGATCTGGCGGCTCGTGATCCAGGACGGCTCAAGCGCCATGAGGCCGAAGTCGCCGAACGTGACGGTGTTGCCCCGATGGGACAGGCCCCTGACGCGGCCGCGCTGCTGCTTGCGATATTTAACGCGCTTCGGCATCAGCATAGGTCAACTCTCCTCTTAGCCGCGCGTACGGGTCGCGCGCCCACCACGGGCCCCACCGCGATCGCCGGCACGGTCACCGCCGCGCCCACGCCGGCGCGGTCGCTCTTCCTCATCCTCCCCCGGCGTGCGCGCCGGCGCGACGAGCTGCGGCCGCTCCTGGCCGGGGAAGACATCGCCCTTGTAGATCCACACCTTGACGCCGATCCGGCCATAGGTGGTGTGGGCGTGGACCTGGGCGTAGTCGATATCGGCGCGCAGGGTGTGCAGCGGCACACGCCCGTCGCGCTCCCAGGCGATACGCGCCATCTCGGCGCCGCCGAGCCGCCCGGAGCACTTGATCTTCACGCCCTGGGCGCCGAGGCGCATGGCGCGCTGCACCGCCTGCTTCATCGCGCGCTTGTACGAGACGCGCTTGTTGATCTGCTCGGCGATGCTCTCGGCCACCAGCTGCGCCTCGAGCTCCGGCTGGTGGATCTCCTGGATGTTGAGCTTAACCTTCTTGCCGGTCCTGCGCTCGAGCTCGTTCTTGAGCTCATCGACCTTCGCGCCGCGCTTGCCGATCACGATGCCGGGCTTGGCGGTGTAGACCGTGACCTCGACCTTATTGGCCGAGCGCTCGATCTCCACCCGCGCCACGCCGGCGTTCTCCAGCTCCTTGATGATCAGCCGCCGAAGCATCAGATCCTCGTGGAGCAGGTCGGTGTAGCTGCGGTCCGCGTACCACTTCGACTGCCAGTCCTTGATGTAGCCGAGGCGGAAGCCGATCGGGTGTACTTTTCGTCCCATAATTTAAATCTCCTGGCCGTCGTCCACAATCACAGTGATGTGGGTGGTCCGCTTGCGGATGCGATCCGCGCGACCGCGAGCTCGCGGCATGTAGCGCTTGAAGGCCGGACCCTCGTCGGCGTAGATCGTCTTCACCACCAGGGCGTCGGGCGCCATGTCGAAGTTGTTCTCGGCGTTGGCGGCGGCCGACTGGATCGTGCGGGCGACCTCGCGCGCCGCCTTGTGCGGCATGTAGCGCAGGATCGCCAGCGCCCGATCGACCGGCTTGCCGCGCACCAGGTCCATCACTGGGCGCACCTTCGTGGGCGAGATGCGCACGTACTTTGTGATCGCTTTTGCTTCCATCGCTGCAGCGCCCCTACTTCATCTTGCCGCGCTTGTCGGCCTTCTTGCCGCCGTGGCCGCGGAAGAGGCGGGTGGGCGCGAACTCGCCGAGCTTGTGCCCGACCATGTTCTCGGTGATGTACACCGGCACGTGGCGCCGCCCGTCGTGGACCGCGATCGTATGCCCGACCATCTGCGGGAAGATGGTCGAGTCGCGCGACCAAGTGCGCAGCACACGCTTCTCGTTCGTCCGGTTCATTTCCTCGACACGGCTCAGCAGCCGGTCGTCAACATATGGTCCTTTTTTCGAAGAACGCGACATATCCTCCCCCCTTAGCGGCTGCTACCGCGGCGGCGCACGATAAAGCGATCGGTGCGCTTGTTGTTGCGAGTCTTGACGCCGCGCGCCGGCTTGCCCCACTTCGTCTTAGGGCCGGGCATACCGCGCGGTGCGCGCCCCTCGCCACCACCGTGGGGATGGTCGCGCGGGTTCATCGCCGCGCCGCGCACCTCAGGCCGGCGACCGAGCCAGCGCTTGCGCCCGGCCTTGCCGAGGCGGACGTTCTGGTGGTCGACATTCCCGACCTGGCCGATCGTCGCCAGGCAGTCGAGGTGGACCATGCGCATCTCGCCGGAGGGCATGCGCAGGGTGGCGTAGTCGCCCTCCTTGGCCATCAGCTGGGCCGAGGCGCCGGCGCTGCGCACCATCACGCCGCCGCGCCCCTGCTGCAGCTCGATGTTGTGGACCTGCGTACCGAGCGGGATCTGGCGCAGCGGCAGCGCGTTGCCGACGCGGATCTCAGCCTCGGGGCCGCTCATCACCCGGTCGCCGACGCTCAGGCCGAGCGGCGCCAGGATGTAGCGCTTCTCGCCATCTGCGTAGTGCAGCAGCGCGATGCGCGCCGAGCGGTTGGGATCGTACTCGATCGCCGCGACCTTGGCGGCCACGCCGAACTTGTTGCGCTTGAAGTCGATCAGCCGGTAGTGGCGCTTGTGCCCGCCGCCGCGGTGGCGCGTCGTGATCCGGCCGCGGTTGTTGCGGCCGCCGGACTTGCGCAGCGGCGCGAGCAGCGACTTCTCGGGCTTCTTCTTCGTGATCTCCTCGAAGGTCGAGACCGACATGTTCCTTCGACCTGCCGAGGTAGGCTTGTACTTACGAACGGCCATTGGTTTACACCCCCTCGAACAGATCGATGCGGTCGCCCGCAGCGAGGGTCACGATCGCCTTCTTCCAGTCAGAAGTGTAGCCGAACTTCTGGCCGCGGCGCTTCAGCTTGCCGCGGACGTTCAGGGTGTGCACGTCCGTGACAGTGACGTTGAAGATCGTCTGGATGGCCTGCTTGATCTGGCGCTTGTTCGCGTTCCGGTCCACCTCAAAGCAGTACTGGTTGAGCTGCATGAGGTTGGTGTTCTTCTCGGTGATCAGCGGCCGGATGATAATGTCGTGCGGGTTCATCACGCCTCCTCGCCGGCTGTCGCGGCCGCGCTGGCCTGCCCGGCGCCAAGGTAGCCCTCGACCACATCGACGGCCGCCTTCACCATCAGCACGTTGTCGTAGCTGAGCAGATCGCGGACGTTCAGGTAGTTGGCCAGCAGCGTCTTGACGCGCGGCAGGTTGTTGGCCGAGCGCTGCAGGTTCTCATCCTTCCGGTCGACGACGATCAGCGTCTTGCCGTCCAGCTTGAGGCCCGAGAGCACGGCCAGCATATCCTTGGTGCGCGGCTGCTCGAAGTTCAGCGCGTCGACGAAGCGGATCTCGTCGGCGGCGAACTTGGCCGAGAGCGCCGAGCGCACGGCGAGCCGCCGCATCTTCTTCGGCATGGCCTTGGTGTACTTGCGCGGGTGCGGCCCGTGGGCCACGCCGCCGCCCTTGCGGTGCGGCGCGCGGATCGAGCCCTGGCGGGCGCGCCCGGTGCCCTTCTGGCGGTACAGCTTGCGGGTGCTGCCGGCCACCTCGCCGCGGCCGCGGGTGTTGTGCGTGCCGAGGCGCGCGTTCGCCTGCTGCATCACCACATACTGGTGCATCACCGGGATATTCGGCTCGATGCCGAAGATATAGTCCGAGAGCTGGATCGTGCCGACCTCGTCCCCGGTCTGGCTATAAAGCTTTGCTTCCATCGCTATCCTCTTGTGTGCCCGCGGGCGTCTGCATCTATCACGGATAGGCGTATGCAATACGCGAGGGCGTATGCAGCGCGCCCCTACGATGACTTGACGGCCCGCCGGACCATCACCAGACCGTTCTTCGGGCCCGGCACCGAGCCGCGCACCAGCAGCAGGTGCCGCTCGGGCAGCACCTCGACCACCTGCAGGTTCTGCACGGTCACCCGGCGGTTGCCCATCCGGCCGGCCATACGCGTGCCCTTGAAGACCCGCCCGGGCGTCGTGCCGGGGCCGATCGAGCCCGGCGCGCGGTGGCGGTCGCTCTGGCCGTGCGTGCGCGGCCCGCCGCCGAAGCCGTGGCGCTTGACCACGCCCTGGAAGCCGCGGCCCTTCGACGTCCCGGTGACGTCCACCAGCTGGCCGGCCTGGAACACATCGGCTGTGAGCACCTGGCCGACGGTGTGCTCCTCGATGTTATCGGCGGCGAACTCGCGCAGGTGGCGCACCAGGCGCCCGGCGGCCTTCAGGTGCCCCTGGCGCGGGCGCGTCAGGCTCTTGGCCGAGACCTCGCCGAACCCGAGCTGGACGGCCTCGTAGCCATCGCGCTCCTTGGTGCGGATCTGCGTCACCACACACGGCCCAACTTCGAGCACCGTCACAGGAATCACCTCGCCGGTGGGGCCGAACACCTGAGTCATGCCGATCTTGCGGCCGAGCAATCCTTGTATCACAACTGCACCTCAACAGCATACGGTCTTACGGCTTACGGCCTGCCGCAGCGGCTGCACTGCGTTGAGCGCTCGCGCGCTCAACGAAATAACTACAGCTTTATCTCGATATCCACGCCGGCGGGCAGGTTGAGCTTCATCAGCGCGTTGATCGTCTGCTGGCTCGGGTCGAGCACGTCGATCAGGCGCTTGTGGGTGCGGATCTCAAACTGCTCCTGCGAGTCCTTGTCGATGAACGGCGACCGGATCACGCTGTACTTCTCGATCTTCGTAGGCAGCGGCACCGGGCCTGCGACGAGCGCGCCGGTTCGCTCGGCGGCCTCCACAATCTGGCGCGCCGACTGATCGAGAATCTTGTGGTCATAGGCTTTCAGCCGAATGCGAACCTTCTGCTTCGCCATATAGCGCTCCTACCGTGAGCGTAGGGCGTGAGGAGCGCGGCGCTCCCCACACCCTACTCTCTGCTGCTGAGACTACTCGATGATCTTGTCGACGACGCCGGCACCGACGGTGCGACCGCCCTCCC
>CALJIC010000105.1 GCA_937974195.1 uncultured Roseiflexaceae bacterium
AGGACTCCTTCGTCGGGAGATGTGGCGGGCGATGCCCGCCACGAGCCATTTGGCTCGCCGCAGCACGGCGGGACACATTTCGGAGGACGCAGCGCCTCCGCGCCTCCCACTCCGGGGACATAGCCCAAGACACAGCCCGCCGCAGAGGCGACCCGGCGGGCCGTCTCTAGGCGAGAGACAAGGAGCGTGATATGGCCCAGTTCAGCGTCAATGCCCAGCGTTTCGACCCCTACAAGAACTTCAAGTTTCGCGTCAAGTGGGACGGCCGCTACGTCGCGGGGGTCAGCAAGGTCAGCGCGCTCAAGCGCACCACCGAGGTCGTGAGGCACCGCGAGGGCGGCGACCCGAGCTCGAGCCGCAAGTCGCCCGGGCGCACCGAGTACGAGGCGATCACGCTGGAGCGCGGCGTGACGCACGACCTGGAGTTCGAGCAGTGGGCCAACAAGGTCTGGAACTTCGGCTCGGGGCTCGGCAGCGAGGTCTCGCTGAAGGACTTCCGCAAGGACATCATCATCGAGGTCTACAACGAGGCCGGCCAGCTGGCGATCGCCTACAAGGTCTACCGCTGCTGGGTCTCGGAGTACCAGGCGCTGCCCGAGCTGGACGCCAACGCCAACGCGGTCGCGATCCAGACGCTGAAGCTCGAGAACGAGGGCTGGGAGCGCGACTACGAGGTGCCCGAGCCGACCGAGCCTCAGTTCGTCGAGCCATGATGGCGGTGCGCACCCCGACCGACGCCGAGCTGCTGGATGCGTGGGAGCGCGCGGCGGCCGAACCGCCCCCGGCCCGCGCCCTGCGCCTGCTGGCGGCGTGCACGCAGGCATCGGACGATGAGCTGCGCGCGCTGCCGGTGGGGCGGCGCGACGCGCTGCTGCTCGAGCTGCGCGTGCGGCTGTTCGGCCCGCAGATCGAGTCGCTGGCCGAGTGCCCGGCCTGCCACGAGCAGCTGGAGCTGGCGTTCCCGGCCCACGCGATCCGCGCCGAGGCCGAGCCGCCGGACGATCCGCTGCAGGTCAGCTTCGGCGCCTACACCGTGACCGCCCGGCTGCCGACCGCCGGGGACCTGCTGGCGCTGCACGCGGCGAACGGCGCCGCGCGCGAGCTGCTGCTGGAGCGCTGCGTGCTGGCGGTCGAGGGCGACCCCGCCGAGCCGCTCCCGGACGAGGTCGTCGGCGCGCTGGCGCAGCACATGGCGGCGGCCGACCCGCAGGCGGACGTGCAGATCGCGCTGAGCTGCCCGGCGTGCGGCGCGGCGTGGAGCGCGCCCTTCGACATCGTGAGCTTCCTGTGGCGCGAGCTGGACGCCTGGGCGCGCCGCACGCTGCGCGAGGTCCACACGCTGGCGCGCGCCTACGGCTGGCGAGAGCCGGACGTGCTGGCCCTCAGCCCGCGCAGGCGCCGCGCCTATATCGAGCTGGCACTGGGATGAGGCAGCAGCGATGAGCAACTTCCTGGACAGCCTGGTGAGCCGCAGCCTCGGCGCCGCCGACGCGCTGCAGCCTCGCCTGCCCGCGCGCTTCGAGACGCCGAAGGGTGATCCGGCGCCGGCTGAAGCGATCGCCGAGGCTGAGGCGCCGCAGGAGCCCCTTCGCCCGCGCCCCGCCGGTGAACCCGCCGAGCCACAGGCGCCGCGGCCGGCCCAGAGTCCGGCGCGGGAGGCGGCTCCGCAGCCTGAGCCGGCCCCGCGCCCCGCGCCGGCACCGCCCAGCCCCACGCCGGCTGCGCGCGCCCCGAGGGCGGAGGACGAGCCGGCGCCCAGAACCGCCTCGCCGGCACAGGAGCCCGCGCCGGCCATCCAGCCGCTCGCGCGGCGCGAGTGGCCGCCCGAGCCGCCGCGGGAGACACTGGCGGCTGAGCCGATCCCGGCGCTGCGCCCGGCCCCGCGCGAGCCAGAAGCGCGCGCCGAGCTGCGCACCGTGCTGATCGAGCGCGAGGTGCGCGAGGCGCACACGATCAGCCGCGAGCGGACGGTGATCGAGCGGGCCGCGCTGCGTGAGGGCGCGCGCCCGGCGGATGCTCGGAGCGAGCCGGCCCGAGCGGAGCGCCAGGGCGCGCCAGTCCGCCCGGAGGTCGTCCGCGTCCGCGAGCCCGCGGCCGCGTGGCAGCCCGAGGAGCGTGCGGAGGCCACCCCAGAGCCGCCAGTGGTCGTCAGCATCGGGCGGATCGACGTGCGCGTCCACACGACACCTGCCGCGCCGCGGCAGCGCGCCCAGCAGCGCGGCATGACGCTCGAGGAGTACCTGCGCAAGCGCAGCCGGGGGGACGACTGATGAGCAACTCGCTGGCAATAGCCGCGGTGACGGCCACGCTGCAGCGCCTCCTGACCGACCAGGTGCCGGAAGGGCTGCCGCCCGACCTGCCCGCCGAGTTCAACCCCGGCGACCTGCGCGTGACCGTCCGGCCGCCGGACAAGGCGCGCAACGACGCCATCAGCCAGATCAACCTGTTCCTGTACCACACCGCCTTCAACGCGGCGTGGCGCAACGAGCCGAGCCCGGCGCGCGTCAACCCCGGCGAGGTCGGCTCGCCGCCGCTGGCGCTCGACCTGTACTACCTGGTGACCGCCTACGGCCGCGAGAACAACGACATCAGCGCGCACATCCTGCTCGGCCAGGCCATGCGCGTGCTCCACGACCACGCGCTGCTCGGGGCGGCGGAGCTGCAGGCGGCCCTGCCGGGCAGCGACGTCCACAACCAGATCGACCGGGTGCGCATCCGCCACCAGCCGCTCTCGCTGGAGGAGATGACCAAGCTGTGGAGCGCGTTCCAGACCAACTACCAGCTCTCGGTGGCCTACCAGGTGGCGGTGGTGCTGATCGAGAGCAAGCGCCCGGTGCGAGCGGCGCTGCCGGTGCTGCGGCGCGGGAGCGAGGACCGCGGCGCGCTGGTCGCCTCGGGCCTCATCCTGCCCTACCCGGCGCTGGAGTCGGCCCGGCCCGCCACGCCTGACCCGAGCGCGCTGCCGGGCGGAACAGTCATCCTGGCCGGCCAGAATCTGGACGGCGAGGACGTGCAGCTGCGCGTCACCCGGCCGCGCGAGACAGAACCGGTCGTGCTGGCGCCGGCGGCGGGCGGGACGGCGACGGAGATCAGCTTCAGCGTGCCGGCCGACCCGGACGGCTGGCCGGCCGGCTTCTACCGGGTTGCGGCGGCGGTGCGCAAGGCGGGCGAGACGGACGCGCGCCTGACGAACGAGGTCGGCTTCGCGCTCGCGCCGAGCATCGAGGAGATCACAGTCGAGGAGGGCGAGCCCCGCGCGCTGCGGGTGCGCGCCAACCCGAAGGTCCGCGCCGCGCAGCAGGTGGCGCTGATCGTGGGCGACCGCGAGCTGGCGCCCGAGCCGTTCAGCGGCGCGGCCGAGGTCGTGCGCTTCCCGATCGGCGACCTGGCGGCGGGGACGTACTTCGTGCGGCTGCGGGTCGACGGCGTGGACAGCCTGCTGGTGGACCGCTCCGTCCAGCCGCCGGTGTTCAAGGAGAGCCAGCGGGTGACGATCCCATGAGCGAGCAGCAGCGACAGCTGGAGCACAGCGAGACCTACCTGGCGGCGGCGATGGAGCACCTACGCCTGCGCCTGCAGCGCCTGGCGGAGCGCCACGCGCAGCCGACGACCGCGCTGGTCCCGCTGTCCGAGGCGCAGGCGGCGCCCCCGCAGCGGGGCGGGCGCCTCTTCGGGCGGCGCGAGCCGCAGCCGATGGCCGCGCTGCCGGCGCCGGCCGAGGCGCCGCGCGTCACCGACGAGCAGATCCGGCAGGCCGCCGAGGCCGTCGCGGCCGCCGAGCAGCTCGACCCGCCCCCGGCGGCGGTCGTGCTGAGCCAGAGCTTCGGGCTGCGGCCGTTCGAGCGCGAGATCCTGCTGCTGTGCGCGGGCATGGAGCTCGACACCCGCATCGCCGGGCTGTGCGCGCGGGCCCAGGACGACCCGGGCCGACCCTACCCGACGTTCGCGCTGGCCATGGCGCTCAGCGACGCGCCGGAGTGGGCGGCGCTCGCGCCCGACCGGCCGCTGCGCTACTGGCAGCTGATCCACATCCACCAGCCGGCGGCGGTGCCGCTGACCAGCGCCGCGCTCAGCGCCGACGAGCGGATCGTCAACGCCCTGAAGGGCCTGAACTACCTGGACGACCGGCTCGCGCCGCTGGTGCAGCTGCTCGACCCGCCCGGCGACACGGTGCCGCCCTCGCAGCGCGCGGCCGCGGAGACGATCGTCGGCTACCTCGGGGTCGGGGTAGTGACGCGGGCGCCGGTGGTGCAGCTGGTGGGGCCGGACAGCGGCGCGAAGCAGCTCGTGGCGCGCGTCGCCGCCGAGCAGCTGGGCCTCCAGCTCGTCCGCATGGCGGCGGACGCGCTTCCGGCGCAGACCGGCGAGCTCGAGCAGCTCGCGCGGCTGTGGGAGCGCGAGGCGATCCTTCTGCCGCTGGCGCTCTACCTGGACGCCGCCGAGAGCGAGCGGCCGGGGGAGGGCGGGGGAGCGCGGCCGGTGCAGCGCTTCATCGAGCGCTGCGGCGGCGTGGTGCTGCTGGACACCCGCGAGACGTGGCCGGGGCTCAGCGACGATAGCCTGGTGCTCGACATCGCCCCGCCGACTCCGGCGGAGCAGATCGCCGCCTGGCAGGAGGCGCTCGGCGCCGAGGCCGGCGACCTCCCCGACCGGCTGGCCGGCCAGTTCAGCATGGGCGTCGAGGAGATCCGGCGCACCGCGCTGATCGCCAGGAGCGCGCCCGAAGGCGGCGCCGGGCTCGGCGAGCGGCTGTGGGAGGCCTGCCGGATGCGCTCGCGCCCGCAGCTCAACACGCTGGCGCAGCGGATCGACCCGCACGCCAGCTGGGACGACCTGGTGCTGCCCGCGTCGGAGATGCGGCTCCTGCGCCAGATCGCCGACCAGGTGGGGCAGCGCAGCACCGTGTACGACCGCTGGGGCTACCGCGACAAGATCAGCCGCGGGCTGGGGATCAGCGCGCTGTTCGCCGGGCCGAGCGGCACCGGCAAGACCTTCGCCGCCGAGGTGCTCGCCAGCGAGCTGCGGCTGAGCCTGTACCGCATCGACCTGTCGGCGGTGGTCAGCAAGTACATCGGCGAGACCGAGAAGAACCTGCAGCGGATCTTCGACGCGGCCGAGCGCGGCGGCGTCATCCTGTTCTTCGACGAGGCGGACGCGCTGTTCGGCAAGCGCTCCGAGGTGAAGGACAGCCACGACCGCTACGCGAACATCGAGGTCAACTACCTGCTCCAGCGCATGGAGGCCTTCGGCGGCCTGGCGATCCTGGCGACGAACATGAAGGACGCGCTCGACGCCGCCTTCCTGCGGCGGCTGCGCTTCATCGTGAACTTCCCCTTCCCCGGCGCGAGCGAGCGGCTGGAGATGTGGCGGCGGGCCTTCCCGCCGGAGACGCCAACCGAGGCGCTCGACCTGCGGCGGCTGGCGAAGCTGAACCTGAGCGGCGGGAACATCATCACCGTCGCGGTGAACGCCGCCTTCCTGGCCGCGGCGGCGGGCGAGCCGGTGCGGATGGAGCACGTGCTCGACGCGGCGCGCACCGAGATGCGCAAGCTCGAGATGCCGGTGGACTACGTCTGAGCGATAGTGGGGGTCCGGGGAGGGCCTGCCCAGACCCCTCCGAAGAGGCGCGGGCTCAGACCATCGCAAACGTTATGTCATCGAGAGAAACGCCGATGAAGATCATCATCAACATCGAGCGGCTGGCGCTCGACGGACTGGCGCTCGACGCGCGCGAGCGGGCGGCGCTGCAGGCGGCGCTCGAGGCCGAGCTGGGGCGCATGGTCGCCGAGCGCGGCATCAGCCCCGCGCTGCTCGCCGGCGGGGCGCTGCCCTCTCTGTCCGGCGCCGCCATCGAGCATTCACCAGACGCGGGGCCGGCGGCGCTCGGCGCACGGATCGCGCGGTCGGTCTACGGCAGCATCGGCGCGCCCGAGCCGAGCGCACCTTCGCACCCAGGAGACTAAGCCATGGCTGAAGAGCGACAGATGGCGCAGCGCGCGGACATCTCCCCGGCTCCGGCGGGGCTGCTGCAGCGGGCCTGCGCGTGCGGCAACCACGCCCATGGCGGCGAGTGCGAGAGCTGCAAGCGCAAGCGCGAGCAGCTCCAGCGCGCCGGGGTCGGCGAGGCCCCCGCCGCGATCCCCGGCGTGGTCCACGAGGTGCTGCGCTCGCCCGGCAGCCCGCTCGACACCGCCGCGCGCGCCGAGCTGGAGCCGCGCTTCGGCTACGACTTCTCGCACGTGCGGGTGCACACCGGCCCGCAGGCGGCCGATTCGGCGCGCCAGGTCAACGCCCGCGCCTACACCGTCGGCCAGCAGGTCGTGTTCGGCGCCGGGCAGTACGCCCCGCACACGCCCGGCGGGCAGCGGCTGCTGGCGCACGAGCTGGCCCACACCGTGCAGCAGCGCGGCGCGGCCCCCGGCCTCCAGGCCGCGGCGATCGACCCGGCCGACTCGCCGCTCGAGCGCCAGGCCGAGCGGGCCGCAGACGCCGCGCTGGCCGGAGGGCCGGTCGGCGGGCTGCAGAGCGCCGGTCCTCAGCCGGCAGCCCGCCGGCCAGGCCGAGCCGGACTTCTCCTCGCCGCAGCGGCGCGGCGGACGGGCGCGCTCGACGTTCCTCGACGCCGGCACGCGCGGGCCGGACCGGGTGCGGATCGCCGTCACGCGCTACCTGTGCGACTGCGTGGGGCGCAACGTGACCCGCACCAGCGCCTCGGCGCGGCTGCGCCCGCGCCCCGGCATCACGCTCGAGATCTGCCGCGGGCGCGTGACCGGGCGCGTGGTGGGCGAGGTGACGCCGAGCAGCGCCACCACCGGGCGCGCCACCGTGCGCGGCGAGGTCAACGTCGCGCCCGGGTCGGGCGGGACCGGGGTGCGGGTCGGCGTCGAGGGCGAGGCGCGCAACACTGGCAGCGAGCCGCAGGTCGGCGGGCGCGCCGACGTTCGCGTGCGGCTCCCCGGCGGGCCACAGGTGGGCGTCGAGGGCGAGGTGCTGCGCGGCACCGACAGCGGGCGGGTGGACACCCGCATCGGCGCCGGCGCCGACGTCGGCCCGGTGCGCGTCGGCGTCGGCGTGACCAACCCGCAGGACAGCCGGCGCGGCGTCGGGATCACGTTCGGCGGCAACCTGCCGGGCCAGGACGTGCAGGACCGCACCTGCCGCGAGTGCCGCTGCCCGATCGTCTACCGCTGCTACGAGGACATCCCGCCGCGCGACTACGAGGAGCAGGTGACCTACGACGTCGAGGACCGCAGCCGGCTGCGCTACTACTTCCGGCTCGACTCGAACCAGGACACCGGCGACCCGGTGCTGCGCAGCGAGTCCCGCGAGATGCTCAACCAGCTGGCGCAGCTGGTGGCCGGCGGCGCGCAGATCCGCGCGATCATCGGCTACGCCTCGCCCGAGGACAACCGCGACCGCCCCACGCCGAACGAGCAGCTCTCGCTCTCGCGGGCCCAGCGCCTGCGCGACCTGCTGGCGGCGCGGCTGGGCAGGGATGTGGCGCTCCCCGAGCCGCAGGCCGGCGGCGAGCTGTTCGGGCGGGTGGCGACGATCACGCCGGGGAGCAGCCTGGCCGACGCGATCCTCGAGGCCGGATTCGGCGACCCCGAGGATGTCACGACCTTCCTGATCGGCGACGATATCCCGAACCCGGAGCTGGCCGACCAGTTCCTGAGGCTGCTCGGCCGGGTGACCGAGCCGGCGGAGCGCCTGCGGCTGTTCGGCGTGAGCGAGAGCTCGCCGGCGGCGCCGCGGCTGCTGGCGGCGATCGAGCAGTTCATCGCCCGCGGCGGGCGCGGCCGGCGCCCGTGGGAGGGGATCTTCGGCTTCCTGCGCTTCGCGACCGTGGAGGTCACCAAGACGCGGCAGGAGACACGCACCGAGCAGCGGCGCACGTCGGGCTCGATCAGGCGGCTCTCGGAGCCGGAGTGCAACCGCTACGCCCGCGAGGCGGAGGCCGAGGGGCGCTTCGGCCCGCGCGAGCCGGAGCCCGCCAACGAGGCGGACTGCCCGACCGGCTCGCCGCGCAATGACGCAGACTACGCGAGCGAGTGTGACTACGACTGAGACGCCGCGCTGACAGCCAGTGGCGGCCGCACAGGGCCGACTGGCCTTCTTCGCAGCCCCGCAGGTGAGCGAACACGAGAGCGTGACCGAGCGATGGCCGAGCATCAGCAGCAACCACAGACACAGCCCGCGGCGGTGAGCCGCAGCGGCGCGTCGCTGCAGCGGAAGTGCGCGTGCGGCAGCCACGCCCACGGCGGCGTGTGCGAGAGCTGCAGGCGCCTACGCCTCCAGCGCGCCCCCGGCGGCCCCGCGCCGGACGTCGCGCCGCCGGCCGTGTATGAGGTGCTGCGCTCGCCGGGGCAGCCGCTCGACGACCCGACCCGCACGGCGCTCGAGTCTCGCTTCGGGCACGACTTCAGCCGCGTGCGCGTGCATACCGACTCCGGAGCCGCCGAGTCGGCCCGGTCGGTCAACGCGCTGGCCTACACGGTGGGCGAGCATATCGTGTTCGCAGCCGGGCAGTACGCGCCAGCAACGCCCGCAGGCCGCCGTCTGCTGGCACACGAGCTGACCCACACTGTGCAGCAGGCGGCGCACGAGACCGCCCCTCAACCCCAGTTGACCGTTGAGGCCGCCAACAGCCCGGCCGAGGCGGAGGCAGCCCAGGCGGCCGAGCGCGTCGTGTCCGGCCAGCGTGTGACCGTGCGGCAGCCCGCGGCGCCGCGCGTCGCGCGGTTCAAGGTCACCGACTACCCGGCCAACGAGGTGGGCTTCCAGGTGAAGCTGCGCCGCATCAACCACCTGCTCAGCTACGGCCTGTTCGACTGGGCGATCACCGACAAGGAGGCGCTCGAAGCGCTGCAGCTGCTAGAGAGCATGAGCAGCGCCGAGCGCGCCACCACCCTGACCCAGATCAACGTCAAGCGTCTGCGCAATAACCTGCCGGAAACGGCTCGCCCGCGGCTCGAGACGATCCTGTACCAGACCGAGGGGGCGCGCGCCGATATCTCACAGGTGCGCGACCTGCTCAGCTACGGCCTGTTCGACTGGGCGATCACCGACAAGGAGGCATCGCGAGCGCTGTCCCTGCTGGAGCAGATGTCGCCGGAGCGACGCATGCACGCGCTCATGGCGATGGACCGCACCTTCCGCCGGCGCCTCTACGAGAACCTGCAGCCGGCCGAGCAGGAGCGCCTGTCCCAGATGTGGACCGAGGCCCACCCTGCGTGGGAGCGCCTGCGCCAGCAGGGCGACCCGCTCGAGCCCGGCGACCGGTTTCAGCTGCACGCCTACAACCCGCTCGGCCAGAACGTCGAGCAGCAATTGTCGCGCGCCTACACCGTCAGCCAGGAGTACACCGTCGACGTGCCCATGCTCGGCGCGCTGGACGTGCGCGGGCTCAAGCCTGGCCACATCGCCGCTCGCCTGGAGTCCCGGCTGATACAGGAGGGCTACTACCGGGCGATTGAGGTGCAGGTCGAGGTGCTGCAGCGCGGCGTGCAAGTCTTCGAGGCGCGCGACATGGAGATGAAGCGCGAGCAACCGGAGACGCCGCTGGAGCCGGGCGATATATTCGAGCTGCTCGTCCTCGACCCCGACCGGCTGCAGAACCAGGTCGATCTCTCCGGCAACTACCAGGTCGACCGGCGGGGATACGTCAGGATCGAGCACCTGGGTCTCGTCTCCGTGCACGGCCTCACCCGCGACGAGCTGACCGCGCATATCCTCCACCTGCTCGAGGACTGGTGGCACCAGCCGCCGGTCGTGTGGGTGGCCGTGGTCTCCCACCGGGGCGCGCTCTACAGCACGGCCGATCTGTACCGGCCGATCGCCCACGGCGAGTACAGCAGCAGCCAGGCGATCCGCGAGCAGGAGGCGAAGCAGCGGCCGATCCCGGAGCGGCGCGAGATCGACATCTACCTGGACTTCTCGCGCCAGAAGCTCGCCGAGCTGGAGCAAGGAAAGCTGCCCCAGCGCGACCGGCAGCTCGCGCTGGAGGCCCTGATCCGCTACAACGACTGGCTGTCCGCCCACAGCGGGGACGACGCGGCGCTGGCTGCCACGTCGCCCTGGGAGGTCTACGGCAACATCCACACCCCGCTGCTCATCAGCGCGATCGAACGGGAGTCGCGTGAGAAGGTCCTCAAAGCCAAGGAGGAGGCCTGGGAAAAAGAGAACCGCGCGGCTGTCGAAGCCAAGCTGGACGAGTATATGCGCTGGGCATACGGCCAGTGGGCGGAGGCCGCCAACATTTTCAAGAGCGCTGGCCCGGCCCACCTGATCACCGAGCACCCCTACCGCAAAATCGCGCTCGACAAACTGACCAGCGAGGTGCTGAGCTGGGCGTTCAGCAACACCCACCACCCGGAGTTCCTGAGCCTCTCCCCGCCCATGACGGCCATGCGCCTGCTCGAAGAGGACCCGCATCTCAAGACGATCTTCGAGATCGGCATGGGCGCCAAGCCGCGCCTGGAGTACTTCCCTGAGCTGGACCGCACCCGCTACACGCTCGGCGACATGGCCACCGAGACGCTGATCGGCTTCCTCCCACTCCTCGGCGAGCTGTCCGATGCGTCCGACGCCATCACCGGCGTGAGCATCACCGGCCACAAGCTCGACACCGGCGATCGCGTTCTTTCGGCGGTTGCGCTCATCATTCCGTTCGTCCCCGGCTCGGCGCTGCGCGGCGGCAAGCAGCTCCCGGAGATCGTGAGCGACTTCGCTATCGCGACCGGACGCTCGGCGGATGAGATCGAGGCCGTCTTCCGCGTCGCCGGCCATCTGAACGCCAGCGACGTGCGCGAGCTGGAGCGGGTCATGGACAAGGTGGCCGAGGGGAAGAAGCTGTCCAACACCGACCTGGATGTGCTCGACAACGTCATGACCAAGCTGCGGGACCCGCTGGAGGAGCTGGCCTCCGCCAGCCGCCGCGGCGAGGCGCCCAAAGTCGGCAAGCTGCGCGCGGACCCGACGACCGCCAAGGTGCTGCAGCCGGGCACGGCCGAGCACATGTCCCAGCGCTGGCTGGAGTACCAGGTGCGCAACCCGGACATGTTCCCGCGCATCACCAACGTGATCGACCCCAAGTGGCGCAGGGCGTATGAGACCATCCTCAAGAACAAGCGCGCCGGCGGCGTGTTCGAGCAGGAGGTCCTCGGCGCACTGGGCCACACCAAGAACAGCGCCATGATGATGGGGCCGGACGCGAGCGGCATCAGAGGCTTTATTCCCGATGCTGTCAAAGGCAACCCTACCGAGTTGGTGTGGGGGCAGGCCTACCACTTCACCGAAGTCAAGGGCTGGAAGGACATGTCGAACACCGGGAACCTGGCGCGCATGATCGAGTACGTGGATGAGTTCGGCGGGCACCTGGAGGTCGTCTTCCGATCGGCGAGCCACGCCGAGGGGATGACGGATCTATCCGGCCCACTCGTCAGAATCCTGCAAGATCTCCAGAAACGTGGGCTGGCGACCATCAGACGGTATCCGTAGCAGGGGTTTCCATGGAAGAGATCGTCACTGTCATCTATCTGCCCCCCGGCTTTCTGCCGGCCGAGCGGGCGCGTGAGCTGCTCCGCCTGGTCTGCGATGACTTTCAATGGCTCACCCCGGCCCGCTACGGCGCGACCATCGCCGAGGAGGCCATTACGTGGTCCGGTGAAGCCGCCGACAGGCTGGCCGACTTCTACGCGGCACGACAACGGCTGGTGGTCGAGGGCCAACCATCCGGATCGGCCCTCCTGCTGCGGCCGGATCGCAAGGGGCAGCACACGACGCTAGGAGAGCTCACGTGGCTGGCGCCCGCCGCCGCCGCGGCAGACCCTGGCTGGCGCGCAGCGCACGTCCGCCAGGTGCTGGCTGTGATGCAGCGCGTGCAGTCGCCGCTGGCGGTCAGCAGCCTGGCCGCCGCCCTTGACTCGAAGATGTACCGCGAAGTCCCTGACGTAGTCGGCACTCGGAGCGAGCCGACGGTGCGCGGTTACGGCGATGGGCTGGCCGGGCTGTTCTGGCGCAACTACTTCGGCCCACCCTACGCCGCCATGCTGGCGCCGCATCTCGGGCAGCTGCCGTCAGAGGTCGCGCGCCAACTCGACGACCACCACTGGCTGGTTGAGCCATACCCGCTTCCGGCCGGCGCGACGACAGCGGAGGGGCGGGCACGGGAGCAGGAGCTCATCCGGCGCATCGGCCCCGAGTTCTTCTACGACTTCGACGCCCACCAGCCGCCGTCTCGCACGCCGTTTTCCGCGTCGTGACGGCATGCCGCTGAAGACTGCGCCGCGGCGCCCGGATGCGCAGGCGGCTTCTGCCTGGCGACGATCGGGGCAATGCAGGCCGCGCAGCAGGTGGAAGAACTTGGAGAGGACATCGAGCGCGGGATCGAGGGCCTGCGCCGCCGGATTGGGCTCTAGCACGCTGAGACGGAGCTGAGAAAGCGAGAGATCGCGTCGAAGACAAGCATAACGCCGCCGCCCGGCCGTTTATCTAGCAGACTGCTGAAGGAACCAACACCGCAATGACCACGTTCCCACGCTCGCCGCGCCTGAACAAAGGCGGCGTCGTCCTGATCGACCCGGTCTCGGGGATGGTGCGCCGGATCATCGCGCTGCAGTACAACCCGGACACGCTGACGCGCTCGCTGCAGGTGCAGGGGGCCGGCGGCGAGGGCGGCGACCGGCTGGAGGCGCTGCGCCTGAAGGGCCCGCCGGTCGAGACGATCCGGCTCGAGGCCGAGATCGACGCCGCCGACCAGCTCGCGCAGGGCGATACGCAGGTCGCCACGCTCGGCATCCACCCGGTGCTCGCCGCGCTCGAGACGATCGTCTACCCGACGAGCGGGCAGGTGCGGGCCAGCGAGGGGCAGGCGAGCGCCGGCTCGATCGAGATCGCGCCGGCCGAGGCGCCGCTGTCGCTGTTCGTCTGGAGCAGCACCCGCATCCTGCCGGTGCGCCTGACCGAGTTCAGCATCACCGAGGAGGCGTTCGACCCGGCGCTCAACCCGCTGCGCGCCAAAGTCAGCCTGGGCATGCGCGTGCTGAGCGTGAACGACCTGGGCCTGCAGCACAAGGGCGGCAGCCTGTTTATGGCCTACTTCCAGCGCAAGGAGCAGCTGGCCGCGCTCAGCGCGCCCGGCACCTTCGGCGCGCTCGGCATCGGAGGCATCCCATGATCGACCCGCTCGCGCTCATCCCGCAGCCCGGCCGGACGAACAGCTACCAGTTCCCGCCCACCAGCCGCTACCACGGCGTCGAGGTGGCGGTGCGAGAGACGCCCGAGGGCCGCCCGGTCGCCTACCTGCGCCGGCGCTTCGTCCCGCAGCCGGAGCGCTTCGCCACCCTCCAGGAGCACGTCGTCACCGAGGGCGAGCGGCTCGACAACATCACCGCCCGCTACCTCGAGGACCCGGAGCAGTTCTGGCGGCTGTGCGACGCGAACGGCGCGCTGCACCCGCAGGAGCTCGAGGAGCTCGGCCGGCGGCTTCGGATTACGCTGCCTGAGGGCATCCCGGGGACGACGAATGCTTAGGGGCATCCAGCTGACGCTGCTGATCGGGCCGGCGGTGCCGCTTCCCGCGCCGCAGGAGGTGATCGACGCCCTCACCAGCGTGCAGATCACCAGCGGAGGCCAGCGCAGCGCCTTCCAGCTGACCTTCAGCGTGAGCAAGCGCTCGCTGCTGCAGACGACGCTGCTGCCGGCCGGCTACTTCGACCCGATCGTCACGCGCGTGGTCGTGATCGTGACGCTCAACGGCGTGCCGCACGTGCTGATGGACGGGCTGGTGACGCGCCAGGAGAGCGCGCCGAGCAACGAGCCCGGCCAGTCCACGCTCACGGTCACCGGCGAGGACCTGAGCGTGGCGATGAACGTGGTGCAGGTCAAGCGCCAGTTCCCGGCCATGCCCGAGGTCGCGCAGATCTACCTGGTGCTAGCGCCCTACGCCGCCTTCGGGATCGTGCCGCTGGTGGTGCCGCCGTTCGTGACCACGGTCAAGACGCCGCTCGACCAGGCCGACACGCAGACGGTGACCGACCTGGAGTACCTGCAGCAGCTCGCCGCCCGCTGCGGCTACGTCTTCTACGTCGAGCCGGGGCCGGCGCCGCTGAGCAGCATCGCGTACTTCGGGCCGGACATCCGCATCCCGGTGCCGCAGCCGGCGCTGACGGTCAACAGCGACGCGCACACCAACGTCGAGTCGATCTCGTTCAGCCTCGACGGCCTGGCGAAGAAGATCCTGGTGCCGACCGTGCTCGACCCGGTGACGCGCAAGGTGCCGATCCCGATCCCGCTGCCGAACATCAACGTGTTCCGGCCGCCGCTCGGGCTGCGCCCGACGCCCCCGGCGCGCGTCGAGTTCCCCGATGACCTGGCCAACCTCCCGCCCGACGAGGCGGCCAAGCGGATCATCGGCAAGCTCTCGCAGTCGGCCGAGGCGATCAGCGCCAGCGGGTCGCTCGATGTCCTGCGCTACGGGCACATCCTGCGGGCGCGCCAGATCGTCGGCGTGCGCGGCGCCGGCCTGGCCTACGACGGCATGTATTACGTCAACTCGGTGACGCACACGATTAAGCGCGGGGAGTACAAGCAGAGCTTCAGCCTGGTCCGCGACGGGCTGATCAGCCAGACACCGGTGGTGCCCACATGAGCGCAGACACCCAGAACCGCTACTTCGGCAAGTTCGCCGGCACCGTTGTGAACAACGTCGACCCGGAGCGCCGCGGCCGGCTGCTGGTGACGGTGCCGGACGTGCTCGGGCCGCTGCCCTCGACCTGGGCCGAGGCCTGCGTGCCGCTCGCCGGGCCGACCGGGCCGCCCATGGGCGCCTACTTCGTCCCGCCGATCGGCGCCGGCGTGTGGGTCGAGTTCGAGCGCGGCGACCCCAGCCGCCCGATCTGGGTCGGCTGCCGCTGGGGCAGCGCCGCCGACGTGCCGCCGCTGGCCTTCGCCGGCCTGCCGGTCTCGCCGAACATCGTGCTGCAGACCGCCGGCCAGAACAGCCTGGTGATCAGCGACCTGCCCGGCCCGACCGGCGGGATCATGCTCAAGAGCGCGACCGGCGCGACGCTGATCGTCAACGACACCGGGATCTACATCCAGAACGGCAAGGGCGCGGCGATCACGCTCGTCGGCCCGACGGTGACGGTCAACAACGGGGCGCTGACGGTGGTCTGACGATCAGGGCGCAGCAGGCTGCGCCCCGGCCATGAACGAGCGAGGTGAGAGATGCCCGGTTTTCTGCTCCACGTCGGCGCGACGGTGATCTGCACACACGGCGGCCAGGCGCAGCCGACGGCCCCCAACCCGCGCGTGCTGGTGAGCGGCCAGCCGACGGTGACGATCGCCGCGCCGTACGCGGTGGCCGGGTGCCCGTTCAACGTCTCGGGCGCGCCCTCGCCGTGCGTCACCGCCCAGTGGGTCGTCGGCGCGACGCGCGTGTTCTCCAACGGCCAGCCGCTGCTGATACAGACCAGCCAGGCGATCTGCGCGCCGAACGGCACGCCGCTCAACATCGTCGCGACGCAGACGCGCGTGACGGGGACGTGACTATGAACATCGACTTTCCGCTGCACTTCGACGGGCGCGGCCGCACCGCGCTCACCGACGCCGACGACCACATCCGGGACATGATCGAGCAGCTGCTGTTCACCAGCCCCGGCGAGCGGGTCAACCGCCCCGACTTCGGCAGCGGCCTGCTGCAGCTGATCTTCGCGCCCAACAGCCCCGAGCTGGCGGCCGCGCTCGAGTTCACGCTGCAGGGCGCCATCCAGCGCTGGCTCGGCGACCTGATCGAGGTCCGGGCGCTGGAGGTCAGCAGCGAGGAGTCGACCGTGCGCGTCTCGCTCACCTACCTCGTCCGCCGCACCGGCCTCACGCGGGCCGCCGAGTTTATCCGGACGGTGTGACCATGACAGTGACCTGCAAGGACGAGCAGCGCCGCCACGCCGTGCGCGCCACCAACACCGACGGCGGCGCGCACCTCAACGGCCTCGACTACCTCGAGGTCAGCGACGACCAGCGGACGCTCACGCTGTACTTCCTCGGCCGGGCGCCGGAGATCACCGCCGCCAACGTGCGCATCGACGGCGGCCGGCGCATCACCGGCATCCGCGCCGTCGACGTTCGCGTGGTGTACCAGGAGGACCCCGAGCTCGACGACTACGCCGTGGTGCGCGTCGACCGGCCGGGCGACTTCTCGACCTACACGCTGCGCCTGGTCGAGCCGGACGCCCACGGCCACCCCAGCGACAGGCCGCTGGCCGGCTTCGACCAGCGCTATAACGCGCTCACGTTCTCGTTCAAGGTCAACTGCCCGGCCGAGCTGGACTGCAAGCAGGAGCAGAGCTGCCCGCCGGACCTGCCCGCCACGCCGGAGTTCAGCTATCTGGCGAAGGACTACGCCAGCTTCCGCCGCCTGATCCTGGACCGGCTCGCGCTGACGATGCCGGCCTGGACCGAGCGCCACATCCCGGACGTCGGCATCGCGCTGGTCGAACTGCTCGCCTACGCCGCCGACCACCTCAGCTACTACCAGGACGCCGTCGCCACCGAGGCCTACCTCGACACAGCGCGCCGGCGCGTCTCGGTGCGCCGCCACGTGCGGCTGGTGGACTACCGGCTCCACGAGGGGACCAACGCCCGCACCTGGGCCTTCATCGAGACCGACGCGCCGGTCGAGCTCGACCCAGCCGACTTCTTCTTCGTCACCCGGCTGGACGAGGCGAGCGTGCCCAGCGGCCGCCCGCTGCACGCCGAGGCGCTGCGCGACCTGCCGCCCGCCGCCTACGAAGTGTTCGCGCCGCTCGGCTACGCGGCGCCCGTCGCGCTCTACCCGCAGCACAACCGCATCGAGCTCTACACCTGGGGCGACCGCGAGTGCTGCCTGCCGGCCGGGGCCACCAGCGCGACACTGCGCGACGCCTGGGCGCTCGCCGACCCAGCCGACCCGTCGGACGCGCCGGACACGCCGGACACGCCGCCGGAGCGCGAGCGCATGCTGCGGCTGAAGGCGGGCGACCTGCTGCTGTTCGAAGAGGTGATCGGCCCGCGCACCGGCAACCCGGCCGACGCCGACCCAACCCACCGGCACGTCGTGCGCCTGACCAGCGTCGAGCCGGTCGTCGACGCGCTCGACGACACGCCGCTGCTGGAGGTCAGCTGGGCGCCCGAGGACGCGCTGCCCTTCCCGCTGTGCATCTCGGCCACCACCGACCCGCCGGCATGCGCCTACAACGACGCGGTGAGCGTCGCCCGCGGCAACCTGCTGCTGGTCGACCACGGCCGCTTCGTCGAGGAGGACCTGCCGGAGGTCCCGGCCGCGCCGCTCGAGCACCCGCCCTGCCACGGCCCGTGCCAGTCCGGCGACCCGGAGCCCAGGGCGGCGCGCTACCGCCCGCGGCTGCGCTGGCCCGACCTGACCCACCGCGCGCCCTACCCCGCCCCGGCGCAGATAGCGCGCAGCCAGGCGGCGCGGCTGCGCGGGGTGGTGCCGGCGGTGCGCGCCCGGCTCGAGGAGCTTCTGGCGCAGACGCGCGCCGGCCGGCAGCTTGGCGAAGGGGAGATGGCCGAGCTGCGCACGCTGTTCGGGAACCGCGCGCTCGTGCGCGCCGAGGTCGCGCCCCTGCCGCGCCGCCCCATGCCCGACGCGGCGACCCAGGCGCGCGGGCTGGCGCGGCTCGTCGCCCAGGCCGACCACCTGCTCGGCCCGAAGTTCCGCCGCGTCGCGGCGCTGCTGGAGCGCGCCGTCGCCGGCTATGTGCTGGACGCGGACGCGGCGGCGGACGTGGGCACGCTGCTCGGCGAGCGCTACGCCGCCGGCCTCAGCCCGCACGAGCAGGCCGGCTACGGCCCCGCCAGCCTCGCGCTCGAGCAGGACCCGCGCGAGGCGCTGCCGGTCCTGACGCTCACCGAGCGGCGCCCAGGAGCGGACGGCGGCACGGAGCCAGTCGATGTGCCGCCCTGGACGCCGGCGGCCGACCTGCTGGCGTTCGACGGCACGGCGCGCCGCTTCGTCGCCGAGGTCGAGGACGACCGGCGGGCCACGCTGCGCTTCGGCGACGGGGCCGTCGGGCGGGCGCCCACCCCAGGCGTGACCTTCCGCGCCGCCTACCGCGTCGGCGACGGGCCGTCCGGCAACATCGGCGCCGAGGCGCTGGCGCACATCGTGTTCCGCGACGCGCTGCCGGAAGGGGTGCGGCTGCTGGTCCGCAACCCGCTGCCGGCGCGCGGCGGGCGGCCGCCGCAGCCCGTATCCGAGGCCCGGCTGCTCGCGCCCTCGAGCTTCCGCGCCGAGCTGGCGCGCGCCGTCACCGCCGAGGACTACGCCCGGATCGCCGAGCGCCACCCGGCCGTGCAGCGCGCCGCCGCGGTGCTGCGCTGGAGCGGCAGCTGGTACACCGTCCACGTCGCCGTCGACCCGCTCGGCGGGGCAGATGCCGACCAGGCGCTGCTGGACGAGGTCGCGCAGCTGCTCGAGCCGTACCGCCGCATCGGCCACGACCTGCAGGTGACGCCGGCCACCCCGGTCCCGCTGGAGATCGAGCTGCTGGTGTGCGTCCGGCCGGGCTACCTGCGCGGCCACGTGCGGGCGGCGCTGCTGGACGCGCTCGGCGCCCGCGCGCTGGCCGACGGGCGGCGCGGCTTCTTCCACCCGGACAACCTCACCTTCGGCGCGCCCGTCGCGCTGAGCCGGCTGGTGGCCGCCGCGACGGCGGTGGCCGGCGTGGAGAGCGTGCAGGTGAAGACCTTCAAGCGGCTGTTCGAGCCGCCGGCCGGCGAGATCGAGGCCGGGCTGATCCCCGTCGGCCCGCTGGAGATCGCCCGGCTCGACAACGACCCCAACCGCCCTGAGCACGGCACGCTCAGGCTGACGATGCGAGGTGGCCGATGAGCAACCAGTGCACCTGCGGCTGCTGCAGCGGCGTCTCGGCCCACACCCCGGCGCCGACCGCCAACCGACCCGGCCTGGACGCGCTGGTGTACCGCGCCGGCACCTACGGCAGCTTCTTCGAAACGATGGTGGCGCGCCTCTCCGGCCACCGCCTGCCCGCGCCGCCCTACGCGCCCGGGCCGCACGGCGAGCGCCCGCTCCACGGCCTGACCACGCGCGCCGCCGACGACCCGTCGATCGCGCTGCTCGACGCATGGGCGGTCGTCGGCGACGTGCTGACCTTCTACCAGGAGCGGATCGCCAACGAGGGCTACCTGCGCACCGCCACCGAGCGGCGCTCGCTGCTCGAGCTGGCGAAGCTGATCGGCTACCGGCCGCGCCCCGGCGTCGCCTCCTCGGTCTACCTGGCCTACGAGCTCGAGAGCGGCTACGACGAGGACACGCCGATCCCGCAGGGCACGCGCGTCCAGAGCGTGCCGCTCCCGGGCGAGCTGCCGCAGTCGTTCGAGACCTCGGCCGAGCTGATCGCCCGCAGCGAGTGGAACCAGCTGGCGGTGCGCAAGACCCGCCCGCCCCAGCTCACCCACGCCCGCTTCGCCGACGGCGGGACGCTCTACCTCAAGGGCGTGACGACCAACCTCAGGCCGAACGACCCGTTCCTGCTCGAGGCCGAGGGCCGCGCCGAGCTCTACCGCATCCACGAGGTCACCCCCGAGCCGCTCGCCGACCGCACCGCCGTGGTGCTCGCCCCGTGGCGCACGATCGCCGCCGCCGACGACCTGGAGCTCAGCGCGGTGCGGGGTGTCGCGCAGCGCTTCTCCGACCTGGCCGCGTTCGGCGTCGAGGAGACGCGGCTGGCCCAGGAGCTGCGCGACCGGCTGATCCGGCCGCTGATCGCGCCCTCGGCCTCGCTCACGAAGGGCGAGGTCATGGCGCTGATCGACAGCCAGGTGCTGCCGCAGCTGCGCGCGGAGCGCGCCGGGCTCAACCCGACCTACACCCGCATCGCCCGCTGGCTGGACTCCCTCATCCCGTCCCTTGAAGAGGCGCGCCGCTCGGCCGGCGCCACGGCCGCCACCCGCCCGCTCTCCGCCGCGCCCGCGAAGCGCCGGGCGGGCAGCCAGGTGGAGCTGATCGAGCGGCTGGAGATCCCGGCGTCGGTCCAGCCCGCCAACGCGCAGCGCCTGGAGCGCAGCCTGTCGGCGCTCTACGCCCCCGGCTCGGACGCCGCTGCCGCGCTGGTCGGCACGCTGCGGCCGGAGATCCGCCGCGCGTTCTACACCGGCTGGCAGAACCAGGAGACGACCGCGCTCCCGGTCGCCGGGTACGCGCTGCGGGCGCGCGCCGGGGTGTTCGGCGCGAGCGCTCCGCCGCGGGTGAGAACGCCCGGCAGCGAGGGCGGCGAGATCGAGTACGACGAGTGGGAGCTCGTGCTCGGCCAGGCGGACCCGTTCGTCCTGACCCTGCAGCTCCAGCCGCAGATCGACGTGGAGGGCGTGCCGATCGAGCTGGCCGAAGAGCCCGGGTCGTTCACCCTCAGCCTGACGCTCAACAACGAGATGCGGTCCACCGGCCAGCTCCCGCTGCCGCTCGACAACCCGGTCGAGCTGGTCTTCCGCCACGCGCGCGCGACGATCACCGTTAACCGGGATGGCCCCTACCGGGTCTGGATCGCGATCACCGACGCCGCCGGGCAGGAGACCGACCGGCTGATGATCCGCTTCGACCTGCCGCAAGGCTCGGTCGGCGTCTTCGGGGAGGCGGCGCAGATCACCAGCGTGAACGTCGAGAGCGCGGGCGAAGAGGAGGCCGGCCTGGACCTGCCGGTCGAGATCGCGGTCTCCGGCCGCCTGATCACGCCCCCGCGCGAGCAGCCGCCCGCCGGCCAGCCGGTCGAGCAGGTCAGCGTGCTGCACCTCGACGCGCCCAACGACAAGATCCTGCCCGGCAGCTGGGTGGTCGTGGAGCGGCCCGAGGCGCGCGGCGTCACGCCGGCGCTGGTGGTCGCACAGGCCCTGGCCGTCCGCGAGGGCGCCCGCGCCGGCTACGGCATCGCCGGAAAGACCACCCGGCTGGACCTCGACGCCCCCTGGCTGGCGGCTGGCGACGACTTCGCGACCCTGCGCGGGGCGGCGGTCTACGCGCAGAGCGAGCGCCTCGAGCTGGCCGAGGAACCGATCCCCGAGGATGTCGCCGGGGGCGCGATCGAGCTCGCCCGGCTCTACGACGGCCTCACGTCCGGCCGCTGGCTGATCGTCAGCGGCGAGCGCACCGACATCCCCGGCGCGAGCGGCGTGCCGGCCGCCGAACTGGTGATGCTGGCGGGGGTGACGCAGCTGCAGGACGCGACCGGGCGGCCCTACACGCGGCTCGACCTGGCGACCGACCTGGCCTACCGCTACCGGCGCGACACGCTGGTGATCTACGGCAACGTCGTCCACGCGACCCACGGCGAGACGCGCCAGGAGGTGCTCGGCAGCGGCGACGGGTCGAAGGCGTTCCAGCGCTTCGAGCTGCGCCAGTCGCCGCTGACCTTCGTCGCCGCGCCGTCGCCCGACGGCGCCCAGAGCACGCTCGTCGTGCGCGTCAACGACATCCAGTGGCACGAGGCCGGCGGCATGGCGCTGCTCGGCCCGAACGACCGCGGCTTCGTCACCAGCACCGACGACGAGCAGAGGACGGCGGTGATCTTCGGAAACGGCGAGCGCGGCGCCCGCCTGCCCACCGGCATCGAGAACATCCGCGCCACCTACCGCGTCGGCATCGGCAAGGCCGGCAACGTCGCCGCCGGCCAGATCACGCTGCTCGCCACCCGGCCGCTGGGGGTGAAGGGCGTGGTCAACCCGCTGCCGGCCACCGGCGGAGCCGACCGCGAGGGCCCCGACGCCATCCGCGCCAACGCCCCGCTCGCCGTCACCGCGCTCGACCGGCTGGTCTCGGTGCAGGACTACGCCGACTTCGCCCGCACCTTCGCCGGCATCGGCAAGGCCGTCGCGACGCTGGTGCCCGGCCGGAGCCGCCCGTTCGTGCACCTGACGATCGCCGGCGCCGACGACATCCCGATCGCCGAGACCTCGGACCTGTACCGCAACCTGCGCGAGGCGCTGCGGCGGCTCGGCGAGCCGGACATGCCGGTGCGCATCGCGCTGCGCGAGCGGATCGTGCTGGTGATCAGCGCCGGCGTGCAGCTCCACCCGGACTACCTGTGGGAGGCGGTCGAGCCGCAGATCCGCGCCCGGCTGCTGGAGGCCTTCGGCTTCGCGCGGCGCGACCTGGGGCAGGACGCGCTGCTCAGCGAGGCGCTCGCCGCCATCCAGTCGGTCCCCGGCGTCGTCTACGCGGACGTCGATACGTTCGGCGGGGTGTCGGAGAAGGTGACGCTGCCCAGCGGCAACACCCGCACGCGCACCCCCGACGAGTTCGCCGCCGCCGTCCGGGCGCTGGCGGCGCAGCAGCGCCCCGACGAGCGCGTCGTCGCCAGCCTAACCGCCGGGAGCGGGGAGAACGTCCGGCCGGCGCAGCTGGCCGTGCTGCTGCCCGACGCGCCCGACACGCTGCTACTGAGGAGGCTGCCCGCATGAGCGACACGCCCGACCGCCTCTACAACCTGCTGCCGATGGTCTACCGCATGCGCGACGCCGAGCGCGGCGAGCCGCTGCGGGCGCTCCTGCAGGTGATCGGCGAGCAGGTGGGCATCATCGAGGAGGACATCGCCCGCCTCTACGAGAACTGGTTCATCGAGACCTGCGAGGAGTGGGCGGTGCCGTACATCGCCGACCTGATCGGCTACCGGCTGCCGAGCGAGGCCGGCGCCCCCGGCGCGGTGGACACCCCCGCGGGCCAGCGCCGCAACGCGCTGCTGATCGGGCGCCGCGAGGTGGCCAACACGATCGCCTACCGCCGCCGCAAGGGCGCGCTCGCGCTGCTCGAGCTGCTCGGGCAGGATGTGGGCGCCTGGCCGACCCGCGCGGTCGAGTTCTACCGGCTGCTGGCCGTGACCCAGCAGCTGAGCCACCTGCGGACCGAGCGCGGCCGCACCCTCGACCTGCGCGACGGCGACGCGCTCGAGCGGATCGACGGCCCGTTCGACGGCGCGGCCCACACCTACGACGTGCGCCGCATCAGATCGAGCCGCAGCGCCGGGCGCTACGCCATCCCGCACGTCGGGCTGTTCGTCTGGCGGCTGAAGGCCTACAGCATCGGGCGCCAGCCGCGCGACGACGGGCCGGACCGGCAGATCCCGGCGCCGGCGTACTGCATCGACCGCGTCAGGTACCTGTACACCTTCAGCGTGCTCGGCAACAACGCGCCGCTCTTCACCCGGCCGGTGGACGAGCCGGGGCCGGCGCACATCGCCGACGAGCTGAACGTGCCCGGCCCCATCCGCCGCCGCGCCCTCGAGCTGCGCCTGGCCGACTACTACGGCCCTGGCAAGAGCCTGGCGGTGTACGTGACGAGCGCCGGCCAGCGCCAGCTCATCCCGATCGAGCGCATCGTGGCCGCCGACCTGAGCGGCTGGGCCTACCAGCCGCAGGGCGATCTGGTCGCGATCGACCCGCTGCTCGGCCGGCTCGCCCTCGGCCCGCAGGTGGCGGCGCGCGAGGGGGTCTGGGTGCAGTACCACTACGGCTTCAGCGACGACATCGGCGGGGGCGAGTACCGGCGCGCCCTGCGCTCGCTCGACGGCTTCGTGCCCGCCACCGAGGCGACTGCGGCGCGGGCGGAGGGCGACGAGGCGCCGGCGCGGCTGTACTTCGGCGTCGGGCTCACCGGCGCCTTCAGGAGCATCGGCGAGGCGCTGGAGCGCTGGCGCGCGCTCAGCCCGGACGACGCGGTGATCGAGCTGCTCGACAGCGACGTCTACGTCGAGGAGATCGCGATCGCGCTGCGGGCCGGGCAGCGCCTCGAGCTGCGGGCGGCCAGCGGCTGCCGGCCGGTCATCCAGCCGGTGGACATCGTCAACCGGCCGGACGCGCTGCGGGTGGAGTGCGCCGAGGAGGGGCCGCCGGCGCGGCTCACCCTCGACGGGCTGCTGGTCGCCAAGCGCAGCGTGCAGATCAGCGGCAACATCGGCCAGATCGTCATCCGGCACTGCACGCTCGTGCCGGGGTGGAGCCTGGGGCCGGACTGCGAGCCGGAGAGCGAGACCGAGCCGAGCCTGGAGCTGATCGACGTCGCCGGCCCAGTGCAGATCGAGCGGACGATCACCGGCTCGATCCAGGTCACGAAAGACGAGGTCCAGACCGACCCGCTGGCGCTGTGCGTGAGCGACTCGATCCTGGACGCCACGCGGCCGGACTTCGAGGCGCTCGGCGCGCCGGGCTGCCCGGTGGCCCACGTCGTCGCCACGGTGCTGCGCTGCACGGTGTTCGGGCGGCTCAACGTCCACGCGATCGACCTGGCTGAGAACAGCATCTTTACCGGGCTGGTGAAGGTCGCCCGGCGCCAGCGCGGCTGCGTCCGCTTCTGCCACGTCCCGCACGGCTCGCGCACGCCGCGCCGCTACAGCTGCCAGCCGGATCTGGCCGAGGCGGCGCTGCGGGAGACCGACGTCTACGGGGCGCTGAGCCCGGCCGATCAGGAGGCCGCGCTGGCGCAGGCCCGCCGGCGGGTGTGGCCGCAGTTCAGCAGCCAGCGCTACGGCACGCCGACCTACGCCCGCCTCGGGGTGTTCTGCCCGCCGGAGATCGCGCGCGGCGCCGACGACGAGAGCGAGATGGGCGCGTTCCACGACCTGTACCAGCCGCAGCGCGCCGCCAACCTGCTGGCGCGCGCCGAGGAGTACGCGCCCGCCAGCGCCGAGGCCGGGGCCATCTGGGTGACGGGGTAACGCCGCGGCGTGCGCGGTGGCTCCGCCCCCGCACCCCCGGTGGGGTTGGGGAGGCTTGCCTCCCCGACAACCTTTCGGAGGGCCTGCGGCTCTCCGAACCTCCCGGCGGAAGCCATAACGAAGGGTGTGGTGGTGAGGTTTGGCGGCGAAGCCGCCAAACCTCACCACCACACACAACACCAGGAGGAATCATGAGAGGCGACTTCTCGCGCGACAGCTACAACCCGCTGCTCAACTTCAGCCGCGTCCTGATGCAGCAGGGCCGCGTGCAGCTCGACGCGGACTGGAACGAGCAGGTCGCCATCCTGCTCGACTACATGCGCACGCTGGCCGCCGACCTGATCGGCCCCTACGGCGGGCCGCAGGCGGCGCTCGGCTTCCAGGTGATCGCCGACCCGCGCGCCTTTATCAGCGCGCTGCCCGAGGAGCAGCGGCGGCGCCTCGCCGAGGAGCTCGAGCGCCGCGACCTGCTGGACCTCGACGGCGGCGACTTCCTCATCGGGCCGGGGCGCTACTACGTGGACGGCGTCCTGTGCTCGAACGGCGCGTTCGAGGCCTTCACGCGCCAGCCCGGCCGGCGCCGCACCGACCCGCCCAGGAACGAGACGCGCCTGGTCTTCCTCGAGGTGTGGGAGCGCCACGTCTCGTGGATCGAGGCGCCCGACATCCACGACCCGGCGCTCGGCGCGGTCGATACGACCACCCGCGCCCAGGTGGTCTGGCGGGTGCGCGCGGTCAACGAGCCGATCGGCGACGTCCGGCTGCCGGAGAACCCGACGCGCGAGCAGGGGATGGAGTACTGGGACGCGTGGCTCGCCCGCGAGCGCGGGATCGCCCGCGGCACGCTCGCCGCGTCCGTGGCCGAGGGCGCGAAGCTCGACAACCCCTGCACGCTGTCGCCCGAGTCGCGCTACCGCGGGCCGGAGAACCAGCTCTACCGGGTCGAGGTCCACCGCGGCGGCACGCTCGCGGGCCCCGGGGAGCCGGGCGGCGACGCTCCGACCTTCAAGTGGTCGCGCGACAACGGCTCCGTCGCGGTCGGCGTCCTGTCGGCGCGCCCCGGGCGCGTCACCGTCGCCTCGCTCGGGCGCGAGGGCGGCCTCGGGCTGTCGATCGGCAGCCTGGTCGAGCTGACCGACGATGACCGCGACCTCGCCGGCGAGCCAGGGCCGCTGTTCACCATCGCCGACATCGACTCGCTCGACATGGTCGTCTCGCTCGAGGGCGACGGCGCCGGCGAGATCGCCGCCGATGCCGCCTTCCACCCGCTCCTGCGGCGCTGGGACGGCTACGGCGAGATGCGGGCGGGCGCGCCGATCGCGCTCGAGGACGGCATCCAGGTCCAGTTCAGCCCCGGCGAGTACCGCAGCGGCGACTACTGGCTCCTCCCGGCGCGCACGAACGGCGGCGGCCTGCTCTGGCCGCGCGACGCCGAGGGGAGGCCGGCGGCGCTTCCGCCGCACGGGATCGTCCGGCACTACGCGCCCCTGGCGACGATCAGCGCCGGGCGCGCGATCACCGATCTGCGCTGCACCATCAGCCCGATCGGCTGCGACGAGGACCGGGACGGCAGGCAATGAGACGGTGGCTCAGCGCTGGCCGCACGCGGTCACAGAGAAGGCGCCGTGAGCGCTGGGCCGCCCGTAGCCGGACGGCCCAGACCGCCTTACAGCGTCCGGGCGTAGTCGAACAGCGGCCCGCTCTCCGGCAACCCGCTCGGCCCCAGCCCGCCCTCGAGCTCGAGGATCGTCACCAGCTCCTCGCCGCATATGGGGCAGACCGGGCCCGACGCCGCGACGACCGTCGGCTGCGCGCCGGCCTCGCGCGCGACATACCACACGTCGTAGCCGCGGCTGTCCGACGCGACAAACCAGACGGCGCTGCAGGCGCGATCCGGGCAGATACGGTGCTCCCACTCCATCAAAAACCTCCGCAGGGGCCGCCGACCGAAGAGGGCGGGGGAATGCAGCCATTGCCGCGCATTGAACATTCGTTCGTCATCTGATACAATGACCGTCGGACCAAGCGCGTGAATGCGCGGAAACGGCTGCACATTCACAATTGACGCTACTTAAATGAATCTTGGAGGGCCGACGGCCCTCCAGCCTCCCTCGCGGCAGGTGCCGCAGCGCCACTCGTTAGACAAGCACGAAGCATACCGCGACAGGAGGCCCGCATCAGCTGCGGGCCGTCACTGGCGCGGGGCCTGGCTCGAGCCGGACGCGGCTGTGCGTGGCGTGGACCAGCAGCTGCAGGAACCAGCCGACCGCTGCCCAGCAGCCCACGGTGAGCGGCACATCGCCCACCAGCTCGGCCAGGCCGCTGAGCATCACGCCGCTGAGCTGGCTCACGCCCATGATCATTAGCGTGTAGACGCTCATCACCCGGCCGCGCAGCTCGTCCGGCACCACTATCTGCAGCAGCGTGTTCGACAGCGTGAGGCTGGTGATCCCGGCCCACCCGACGGCGGCGATCAGCAGCATGGCGGGCGGGAAGCTGCGGGTGAGCGTGAAGCCGCCGAGCAGCAGCGAGTAGCTCAGGAGCGCCACCGAGCGCAGGCGCACGCGCGGCAGGCGCTCGCCGAGCACCGCGATCATCAGCGCGGCGCTGAGCGCCCCCACGGCGTTGGTCGAGGCCAGCAGCCCATACCCGCGCGCATCGCCGCCGAGCACGTTGCGGGCGAAGTAGGGCAGCAGCGGGATGTAGGCCAGCCCGAAGACGCACAGGACGCCCATCTGCAGCAGCATCAGCCGCACCTTCGGCTCGGAGCGGATATAGCCGAGCCCCTCGCGCAGCTGGTCCAGCCCGCTGCGGCGCGGCGGCGCCTGGAACGGCCCCAGCCGCATCATCAGCAGCCCGGCGATCACCGCCAGGATGCTCAGGCCGTTCATCAGGAAGGCCGGCCCCTCGCCGATCGCAGCCGCCAGCATCCCGGCCGCCGCCGGGCCGACGATCCGGGCGCCGTTGAGCACCAGCGAGTCGAGCGCGATCGCGTTCATCAGATCCGCGCGCCCCACCAGCTCGATCGTGAACGACTGGCGCGCCGGGCCCTCGAGCGCCGCCACCGAGCCCACCACCAGCGCCGCCGCCAGCACGTGCCAGACCTGCACAGCCCCGCTCAGCGTCAGCCCGGCCAGCGTCAGCGCCGAGGCCATCGCCACCGCCTGCGTGCAGAGCAGCAGCGTGCGCTTCGGCAGGCGGTCGGCCAGCGTCCCGCCCGGCAGCGCGAGCAGCAGCACCGGGAGCGACTGGGCGAAGGCGATCGTGCCCAGCCAGAACGGCGAGTCGGTCAGGCGCAGCACCAGCCACCCCTGGGCGGTGGCCTGCATCCAATAACCGCACTGCGCGATCATCTGGGCGAAGAACAGCAGCCGGTAGTTGCGGTGGCGCAGCGCCGCGAGGGAGCGCGGGAGCCGCGCGCCGCGCCTGCCGCGGGGCTTCTCTGGCATCGTAGTCCTTCTTGTTGAACGCGACGCGCGCGGCCGGGCGGGCCTCCCGCGCAGGCGCACATCCTGGCTGCTGGCTCGCAGCCGACCGGCTGCAGTATACAATAGGTGCCGGGCGCACCAACTCCCCTACCCGCCCGGCGCCCCGGCTCCGCGCTGCGCGGAGAAGCAGAGAGGGAAGCATGCCTGACACAATCACCTTCGCCGATGTGCTCGCCGCACGCGAGCGGCTGCGCGGCGCCGCCAACCTCACCCCGGTGGTCTCCTCGCGCACGCTCGACGCGCTCGCCGGCCGCAGCGTGTTCCTCAAATGCGAGAACCTGCAGCGCGGCGGCGCCTTCAAGTTCCGCGGCGCCTACAACACGATCAGCCGGCTGCCCGAGGACGCCCGCCAGCGCGGCGTGATCGCCTTCTCCTCCGGCAACCACGCCCAGGGAGTCGCCCTCGCCGCAAGCCTCCTCGGCGCGCCGGCCGTGATCTGCATGCCTTCGGACGCGCCGGCGGTGAAGGTGGACGCCACGCGCGGCTACGGCGCCGAGGTGCTGTTCTACGACCGCCTCAAGGACGACCGCGAGGCGTTCGCGCGCGCGGTGGCGCAGGAGCGCGGGCTGACCCTCGTGCCGCCCTACGACCACCCGCATATCATCGCCGGCCAGGGCACCGCGGCGCTCGAGCTGATCGAGGCCGTGCCCGATCTCGACACGGTGATCGCGCCGATCGGCGGGGGCGGGCTGATCGCCGGCACCGCCCTCGCCGTCCACGGGGTGCGCCCCGAGGTGGCGGTGCTGGGGGTGGAGCCGCAGGACGCCGACGACACGCGGCGCTCGCTGGCGGCCGGGGAGCGGGTGCAGATCGCGCCGCCGGCCACCGTCGCCGACGGTCTGCGCATCACGCGCCCCGGCGCGCTCACCTTCCCGCTGGTGCAGCAGCACGTCGCTGACGTGCTGCTCGTGAGCGACGATGAGATCCTCGATGCGGTGCGCTTCGCGCTGCTGCGCCTGAAGCTGGTGCTCGAGCCGAGCGGCGCCGTCACCCTGGCAGCGGTGCTCTCCGGCCGCCTGCCGGAGCGCGCCCGGCGCGTGGGGGTGATCCTGAGCGGCGGGAACATCGACCCGCCGCTGCTCGCGCGGCTCTGGCCGGGCGGCTGACAGATTCGCCGCGCGGGGCCGGCTCGTAGCCATGAGTGCCCGGCGCCCCTGGCGCGGCTCCGCACCCCGCCGGCAGATGGGTGGCGTGGAGCAGCACCAAGAGCTACCTCAAGGTCGCAGCGTCACCCGAAGGTGGGAGCTGAAGAGGCTTCGCGGCCTCAAGCGCCTCCGCCGCGCCCGCAGCGCGGGCTGGGGAGCGCGAGGGGCCGCGCCGCGCGCCCCCGGCGCTGCACGGGCCCGGGGTTCCACCCAGTGACCGATTGACGCTAGGTGAGGTGCGCAGTATAGTACTTGCAACCATTTGCAACTGCGAGGTCTAGCAACTGTCCGTCGCCGCTGCACCGCGCGCGGCGCTGCTTGTATTGTTTGTAAGGAGGTCCGATTCGTATGGTGTTCACGCTTGGACGGCCGGCATCGCCGGCCGCATTTTTCGGCATCGAGCTGCACATCCCGGACGGCTTCCTCAGCCTCGCGATCGCCTTGGTCTGCTGGGGGCTGGCCATCGCGCTGCTGGGCATCGCCGTGCGCCGCACCCAGGAGGCGCTGAACGAGCGCCAGGTGCCGCTGATGGGTGTGATGGCTGCCTTCATCTTCGCGGCGCAGATGATCAACTTCCCGGTGGCCGGCGGGACGTCGGGGCACCTGCTGGGGGGCGCGCTGGCGGCGATCACCCTCGGGCCGTGGGCCGGCATGCTGGTGATGGCGGCGGTGATCGGCGTGCAGGCCCTGCTGTTCCAGGACGGCGGCCTGCTGGCGATGGGCGCCAACATCCTCAACATGGGGCTGCTGACGGCGCTGATCGGCTACGGCCTGTACCGCGGCACCGCCGGCCAGCGCCTCGGCGTGCGGCTCGCGGCGGCCGGCGTGGCGGCGTGGCTCTCGGTGATGGCGGGCGCGCTGGCCACCGCGCTCCAGCTCTGGCTCAGCGGCACGACGCCGCTCGTCATCGTCGTGCCGGCGATGCTCGGCGTCCACGCGCTGATCGGCATCGGCGAGGCGCTGATCACCGTCGCGGCGCTGGCGTTCATCGCCCGCACGCGGCCGGACATTCTCGGATCGAAGCCCGCGACCGACGGCGGGAGGGGCTGGGTCATCGGCGGCGCCATCGCCACACTGGCCCTGCTGCTGCTCGCGCCGCTGGCCTCGGCGGACCCGGACGGCCTGGAGCGCGTGGCTGAGGACCTCGGCTTTATCGACCGCGGGCTGCCGGCGCCCTATGAGATCATCCCCGACTACACCGTGCCGTTCCTCGGCGAGACCCCGGTCTCGACGATCGCCGCCGGGCTCGTCGGCGCGGTAGTGGTTGCGATCCTCGCGGTCGCGGCGGGCCGCGCGCTGCGACGCCGCACTGCCTAACACGCGGGCCGCGCGTGCCGGGGCGCTGAGTCGCCGCTCGGCACGCGCGGCTCTGGACACTCACGAGATGTACGCCCGCTTCGTTGACCCTTACCGGGACATCAGCAGCCTCGTCCACCGCCTCGACCCGCGCGTCAAGGTGGTTGCGACGCTGCTGTTCATCCTTTCGAACGCGCTCCTGCCGGACGGCGCGTGGCTCGCCTTTGCGCTCTCCTGGGCCCTGCTGATTGTCGCCAGCCTGCTGGCGCAGCTGGGGCCGGGCTACACGCTGCGCCGGTCGTTCATCGCCCTGCCGTTTGCGCTGGCCGCCGTCACCGTGATCTTCGCGCTGCCCGGCCGGCCGCTGTTCGCGGTCGACATCGGCCCGTGGCGGCTGTTCGCCAGCGACGCCGGGCTGGTGCGCTTCGCCAGCATCGTGCTGCGCAGCTGGCTGTCGGTGCAGGCGGCGATCCTGCTGGTGGCCGCCACCCGCTTCCCGGACCTGATGCACGCGCTGCGGCATCTGCGCGTGCCGCAGCTGCTGGTGGCGATCATCTCGTTCATGTACCGCTACCTCGACGTGCTCACCGACGAGGTCGCCCGGCTGCTCCGCGCCCGCGAGGCGCGCAGCGCCAGCGTGCCGGGCCAGCCCGCCGGGGGGACGCTCCTGTGGCGGGCGCGGGTCGCGGGCAACATGGCCGGCCAGCTGTTCCTGCGCAGCTATGAGCGCAGCGACCGAGTCTACAGCGCGATGCTCGCGCGCGGCTTCACCGGCACGTTCCGGACCCTGAACCAGCACGTGATGCGCGCGCGGGACTGGTGGGCGCTGGCGGCTATGGCGGGCGCGCTGGCGCTGATCCAGGTCGTCGGCCGGCTGATCGGCTAGGCGCACCCCCGCAGGCTGAGCGGCAGAAGTGGGTGGAGAGCTTGCCTCAGAGCTGAGACGTGCCTCGCTGACCGACAAGAAGAGTGGAAGTGCTGGAGAGATGCTTGTAGAACTGCTCGAGAATCAGACGCAGGTGGATCGGACGAACGGCGCCTCGCCGCAGGCGCCGCTGTCGCTGGAGGTCGAGGACCTGCACTTCACCTATCCGGACGGGCAGGTCGCCCTGCGCGGCGTGACGCTGTCGGTCGAGCGTGGCGAGAAGGTCGCCCTGGTCGGGCCGAACGGCGCCGGGAAGAGCACGCTGATGCTGCAGCTCAACGGGATCCTCACCGGCCGCGGGCGGGTCGCCGTCGGCGGGCTGGCGCTCACCCCGGACAACCTGCCGCTCATCCGCGCCCGCGTCGGCCTGGTGTTCCAGGACCCCGACGACCAGCTGTTCTCGCCGACGGTCTTCGAGGATGTGGCCTTCGGGCCGCTGCACATGGGCTACCCGGAGGATGAGGTGCGCCGGCGCGTGGCGCGGGCGCTCGAGATGATCGGCATGGCCAGCTACGCCGACCGCCTCTCGCACCACCTCAGCGTCGGCGAGAAGAAGCGCATCGCGGTGGCGACGGTGCTGGCGATGGACCCCGAGATCCTGGTGCTGGACGAGCCCTCCGCCGGGCTCGACCCGCGCGCCCGCCGCGCGCTGATCGAGCTGCTGCGCGAGCTCCCGCTCACGATGCTCGTCTCCACCCACGACCTGCTGATGGTGCGCGAGCTGTTCGAGCGCATGGTTATCATGGACGAGGGGCGCATCGTGGCCGACGGCCCGACCGAGGATTTGCTGCGCGACGAGGCGCTCCTCGCGGCGCACGGCCTCGAGCTGCCGTAGCCGTTCGGCCGGCCTCTCGCCGCGTACGCCCTGTGAGTTTGGAGGCGGCTCCGCCACCTCGAAGAGATGTCGCCGCTGGCTCGGCGCTGCTCTGCGGCCAGAGCCGCCGGCGACACACGGAAGGAAACACCATGACCATTGGCTGGTCTGAGGGACTCATCATCCTGATCCTGCTGGCCTTCCTGATCGGCTTGGCCTTCCGCGGCGGCTATGTGCGCGGCCGGCGCGGGCGGAAGTGAGCGGACCGCCGGAGTGACTGGTCGTAGCGCCGGCTCCGCTCGAGTAAGGGGGACGCCATGACCGCTACGCGGCAGAGAGCCATCGTCGTGACCGGGGCCACCGGGCTGCAGGGGAGCGCAGTGACCCGCCATCTGCTCCAGGATGGCTGGCATGTGCGCGCACTCACTCGCAACGCGGCGAGCAAGCAAGCGCAGGCGCTGGCTGCGAGCGGCGCCGAAGTGGTGCAGGGCGATATGAACGAGCCCGCCTCCCTCCGGCCGGTCTTTGCCGGCGCCTACGGCGCCTACAGCGTGCAGAACCCGTTCATCGGCGGGCCGGAGGCGGAGGTCAGGCAGGGCAAGCATGTCGCCGAGGTCGCCAAAGAGTGCGGCGTGCAGCACCTCGTCTATGGGTCCGCCGGCACCGGGAGGAGGGGCACCGGCATCCCGTCCTGGGAGACAAAACTGCTGGTCGAGGATCACATGAAGGCGCTCGAGCTGCCGCTGACGATCCTGCGCCCGATGGCCTTCATGGAGCTGATGGCCGACAAGAAGTTCTTCCCGGCCGTCGCCGCCTGGAATCTCATGCCGAGGCTGGTGGGGGGCTCGCGGCCGCTGCCCTGGATCTGCGCGGACGATCTCGGCGCGATCGCCGCACACGTGTTTGCGAGCCCGCAGCAGTTCGTCGGAAGGGAGCTCACGCTCGCCAGCGACGTGCAGTCGCTGGATCAGTGCCGCTGGCTGTACCGCGAGGTGATGGGCGCCCCGCCGCAACAGTTCCCGATGCCGCTCTGGCTGTTCGAGCGCTTCGGGTTCGTGGGCCGGGACCTGACGACGATGTGGCGGTGGCTGCGAGCGGGAGAGGTCGACCTGGACACCGCGCCGACCCGCGCGATCCACCCGGAGGCGCTCACCGTCCGCGCCTGGCTGAGCCGGCAGATGGCAGCCTGACCGGCCCACCCACAAACCCGTCTCACCACACAGCCCTCGCTGTTGGCGAAGCTGCGCCCGGCCAGGGCGCAGCCTCAATCGCCTCCCTTGGAAAAGCCAGCCGCACTTTGTCCGCCGCACGCAGGCCGACTTGTCCCTATGCCGATCCGCGCTTCTGCGCTACGATCGGACCCGGCCAACCGAATATCCGAGCGAGCAGAGAGGGCGACGAGGTATGGACACAGTCTGGGCGGGCCTATCTTCCGGAGCGCGGCAGATCACCAGCTCCGCCATCCGCGACCTGCTCAAGGTCACCGAGCAGCCGGACGTCATTTCGTTCGCGGGCGGCCTGCCCGCCCCGGAGTGCTTCCCATCCGAGGAGCTGACGGCGGCGGCCGAGCGCGTGCTGGTGGAGCGGCCGTTAGCGGCGCTGCAGTACGGCCCCACCGAGGGCTACCGGCCGCTGCGCGAGTTCATCGCCGCGCGCATGGCCCGCCTGGGGGTCCCCGTCCCGGCCGAGCAGGTGCTGGTGACGAGCGGCTCGCAGCAGGGGCTCGACCTGCTCGGCAAGCTGTTCCTCGAGCCGGGGGCGGTCGTGCTGGTCGAGGAGCCGACCTACGTCGGCGCGCTGCAGGCCTGGCGGCCGTACCAGCCGCGCTTCGTCACCCTGCCGATGGACTCGGAAGGGCTGAGCGTCGAGGCGCTCCGGCGGGTGCTGGAGAGCGGCGTGCGGCCGCGCTTCCTGTACCTGGTGTCGTGCTTCCAGAACCCGACCGGCATCACGCTCTCGCCGGCCCGCCGCCAGGCGCTCATCGCGGCGGCGGCAGAGTTCGGCCTGCCGATCGTCGAGGACGACCCCTACGGCGAGCTGTCGTACGAGGGGGAGCGCCCGCCGATCCTCGCGTCGCTCGATGTGGCCCAGCACGGCGAGCTGCGCCACGTCGCGTACCTGAGCACCTTCTCGAAGCTGCTCGCCCCCGGGCTGCGCGTCGGCTGGGTCGTCGCGCCGGAGGCGCTCGTGAGCAAGCTGGCCCACGCCAAGCAGGGCCTGGACCTGCACTCGGGCAGCCTGTCGCAGGCCGTCGCCTACGAGGTCTGCCGGGACGGCCTGCTCGACCGGCACATCCCCCACATACGCGCCACCTACCACGCGCGGCGCGACGCGATGCTGGCGGCCCTCGCGCGGCACATGCCCGCCTCGATCCGCTGGACGCGGCCGGCGGGCGGCATGTTCGTCTGGGGTGTGCTGCCGGACGGCGCCGACTCCGCGGCGCTGCTGCAGGCGTCCCTCGAGCGCCGGGTGGCCTTCGTGCCCGGGACGGCGTTCTTCGCCAACGGCGGGGGGGAGAATACGCTCCGCCTCAACTTCTCCCACTCGACCCCCGAGCGGATCGAGGAGGGCGTCGCGCGGCTCGCCCGCACGGTCAGCGAGGTGATGCCCTCATAATGGTCCGCGGCTCTGCGGCGACTTTGTCGCCGCAGA